>JAFGRE010000060.1 GCA_016935335.1 Deltaproteobacteria bacterium | reverse complement strand
GTGGTGCATTGAAGCCGCGCGAGCCAGACTCGCCACAGTTAGAAAGCCATTTGAATTACGCATCTGTCAATAAGGAAAAATTGATGAGCGGGCTCTATTTAAATCCTTCACAAAATGCATGAATGATAATTCCCAGGTCTTCGTAACAGTATCCTCCCTCTAAAAGAGCATACCGCCTTCCCGCGCAATGACTCTCAGAGAAGTTTTTCATCATTTTGCCGATTTTCTGATAAGCAGTTATGGAGAGTTTGCCCCCCCAGTCTCTCACATATTCATCGAATCCTGCCGAGGCGGCGATAATGTCCGCATCTCCTGCTTCCTCCAAAGCGTGGGAGATCTCTTCCAGGTAATCTTTTTCCGTATGGCCCTGAGGATTAATGATGGTGAAAGCATTTTTTCCCCTCAGGATGTTCAGAGTGCCGTCGCCGATATGCAGGTCGAAGTCCAGGATAACGGCGGATTCTATTTTCCCTTCACTCTCAAGCTTTAAGAGGGAAATCGCCATGTTGTTGAAAAAGCAGAACCCCCAACAACTGGCATGAGAAGCATGGTGTCCGGGAGGCCGGATACAGCCGAAAGACGGCTCGTTGGCATAGGCTCGTTGCGCTGCTTCGATTGCCCCCCCTGCCGCAAGAAGCGCGATGTCATAAATAGTGGGTGTTTGCTGTATGTGCTCGATGTGGTCAGGGGAGTGAGTTCTCAGCAAGTCATCCGGTTGAGCGGGTTTCGGATTAATGAACGCATAATGAGGGAATCGTTTCAGGGTATGGATGATGGGTTCCATGCGGCCGGGTGCAGCTGCTGGATCCGCGTCATAGGTCCGGTAGAATTGCTCGTGAAAGATGATATTCATGGGCTTACTGTCGACTGCCTAAAGAGTTTCCCGATGCACTTACTGTTTTTTCGGGGTCCAGGTACAGGTTTTTTTGCTGAAGACCTTCAGCAAAAAGCTCTTTCAAAGTCATGTGCCCACAACCGCCGTCACAATCAGGGACAATCCTGCCAGCCCCGCTATCCACCGTGCCCAGCCGGCTAACCACACGCTCACCAACAGCAAGACAACACCGAGCCCGATGCGCAGGATGGATTCTTTCTTACCGATGTTTTTCTTAAATTCCATGGTATCCCTCCCTACAGAAACGGTTTGGATTAACACACGGATTTTCCCCCGTGAGTGGTATTCGGAAAGGAAGAAGGCGTGGTAACACCATGCTCATCATTTATTATACTACCCCATGTGGATAAATTTTGCCACGATAGGATGCGGAAAAGTGTGGCGAGGCGCTTCGCTTTTCTCGGTGAAGGCGGTGCGAGGGGTGCTCGGCGGTTATAGACCTGTGCTGAACAGATTGGGATCGATTTCTACCAGCTCGGTTATGCTGAACGTGCTGATATCGATAAACTTTGTGTTTTCGGGCTTGGTAAGATCCACAAGGTCCATGACTCGAGAAAAGGTATTCGGAACAAACACCTCTCCCTGAGGAGAGGAACGACGAATCCCGAATACTAATTTCTTCTGAATCTCAGGGGGAAGGAGGCTGATTAAATGTTTCGAGGTCCAGACCGCACCATTGCGGGAGAAATCGGACAACCTTCCGGCAATATTGACGGTGTCCCCGAGGGCGGTGAATTGATTGACCGGAATGTATCCAAACCATTCCCTCCCTTCATGGATCCCGACATTAAAGCAGAGTTCGTTTGTCCATTTTTTTCGTATTTTCCACTCCGAGTTGATCTCGGCCAGTTTCGTTTTGATCTCATTGGCACACATAAGCCCATTCAAGACGTGTTTATGGGGGGATTCCGGCTCCGCCAGAAAGAAGCGCACGACTCCGTCGCCGACATGCTTTCCTTGGGTGCCATGGAATCTCCGAAAGGTGATCTCCATTTTTGTCCAAATTTGAGAAACCAGCTCGAAGTATTCCGCGGGAGGGAGATCGGCGGAAATTTTGACCGAGTTTTGCAGATCGGCAACCAGGACGCACAGCGAGCAAAATGACGGCATCTTTCTTAACAGCAAGTCTCTAATCACCCGCTCTCGACCCATGAGCATATCAACAACCGGCTCAAGCAGAACTTCTTGGGGAACCAAGAGAAGCAATGTGCCTTCGCGAAAAGCGGAGACAATCAAATTAAAATACCTCTTGCCCTTTTCCAGGTGATTCAAAGTAAAGGGCCGTTTCTCGATAGGTGTTTTTCGGCTCGGATCTTTTCGTGTCCACAGTGTGTTTAACAAGGCAAGGTCATTGTTCGACAGCGAGCGCAGGGTGGGATGCTCCGCCGGCGACGGAATATCCACACTTGCCATTTCAGCGTTTAAACCGATAAAATCTTTCAGGTTGGCGATCTTTGTGGAGGGGAGTTTTTTTAGCAGCAGGCGAAACAGATTGCGTTCCTCGGAGGTGGGTAAATCTTTCACCTTATGGCCGAAAAACAGTTCCTCGGCGCTTTCATTAACCCATTCTATTTCCCATTTTCTGTTGACCATGTACGCAGGATATCCAATTTCGGTGATATGGCCGTATTTGTTTCTCTGGTCTTCATGATACCGTCGCTCCTCTTCAGCGTTGATGAATGTGAGCGGGGTTGCCGTCGTTTCCTTCATCGTTTCCTCCTCTTCCTCTATCTCCTCAGGTGTTTCATTATGACCGTTTTTCGGCAATGCTTCCGAAATCGAACTTAATCGATAACCTCTCTTTTTGAGACGGGCTATTTTATGTATGGTCTCGATGACGTCCGGCGGGAAATATCCGATCTTTCGCGTTTTGGCAGTGGTGTCCGGTGACGGCCCGACGATGGGACGGGGGAGAAGGCCGAGCTTGATGTAGTTATGGAGAGTAACCCGGGAGATGCCGGTTTTTGCGAGGACATCTTTACTGGAAATCAGTTTTTTAGGTTCGGATACGGTTTTGTCGGTCACTGGGCGGTCTTGAACAGTTAAAGTGAATAAGCGAAAACCCTTTGACACGCCGTTTTATCAATATGTAGTACTAATTTTTAAAACATTGCTACTATATATAGCGATTAAAATAAACCCGTTGATTAATGAATAATGATGGAAATTTAACTGGTTAGCTCTGAAATTTACAGTAGTTCTTTACTGTTAAGATGTCAAGGAAAAAAACACATTGTGTTAACTAAAATAGATTTTAATAGTCTTTTGTTTGAAAGCACGATTATGAATGTTCCAATTTATTCTCAAATTTTAATCCCGGTTTTTGAAATCATGGTGTGATCCCTTTAGATTACTGGGAGCGTAAGCTTTCTGCAAGATGAAGGGATCAAATTGTTGCTGGCTAATCCGAAGAAGGTTGTAGTAAACTGCCTCTTACCGCAACCGCGCAAGGGCTGGAATAAGAGACGCCGATAGTACTTCCGTGGTAATGAATAAAAACGGCTCGATGTAGTCGGTATGGAGACCGTACGCGGTTCAGTATTTAACAGCTAAAGAACCGGCTCGCGGAGACGCGGTAGGGGTGGGGATCGGCTTTTTTCAGTACCTGTTCCTGACGGCAGACTTGACCGACCGGAATGCCCCCCAGAAGGTGCGCGTGTTTCAGGTGATGGCTCTCGATGGGGCAGTCGGGAACCTTGGCTTCGATGATGCACCAAGTACGTGTATCTAATAAAAAGTCACGACTATTTTATCTTATAAGATAAAAAAGACATCTTTTTGCCTTCTGCAACGCATGGCGAACGCATCTTTTTCACAGTAAGGGAATTCTTTTTTCTTCCCGGCAGAGAGGGGTGGGCATCCCTGCCGAACGGGCCGAAATCGCTCAGACCCCTTTCGTACAAAGGGAAACAGATTGATTTCATTGCATTAGTGTCGTGCCTGGGGTATAAAGGGATGACGAAACGACTGAGGATCCTTTCTCGCAAGGTTCTGTTGCGGAGCCTGGCGAGAGAAGGCGTGTTTGTGTGAACAGATCAAGGCGTGCATCCCGATGAATTCCTTAGATATCGTCATCCTTATCATTCTTCTTGTTTCATTTGTTTATAGCCTGTTCCGGGGATTCGTCCGGGAAGTGTTTTCTCTGCTGGCGCTTATTGTGGGCTTTTTAGCCGCCGTCAGACTTTATCATTTCCCGGCGGCCCTTCTTGGTAAGACGCTCGATAATCCGATCATCGCTGGTGTTCTCGGATTCATCCTCACCTTTATCGCGGTGAGTGTTGCTATCAGTCTGATGGGGAGACTGGTTCGCAAGTTCGTAGCCACCATCAAGCTGGAATCGATCGATCGAATGCTGGGCGCTCTCTTCGGTCTCGTGAAAGGAACCTTCCTCGTAATCATTCTGATTCTCATGTTGATCACCGTCTTGCCGCCCGGTCACTCCTTGCTGGCGGGATCACGGCTGAGTCCGTATTTTATGGCGTTAGGGGATCTCTCCCTGCGCATGATCCCGGGCGATATGCGAGTGACAGTGAGGAAAAAGCGGGAAGACCTTACCCCTTATTGGAATCAGCCTCCCGAGCGCCAGAACGATAACGGCGAGGGGACGGCGATTTGACGAGAGACATGAAGGATGAGACGTGAAAGGGTAACAGTAAAACGCGGGATGTGAACCGCGAAAGGTTACTCGAATTGTGCGTTGAACGTCTTACGCCACGATAATTCCCTTCTCTTTTATCTGCCGAAGTAACGTTCGCTCCTGCCGGCGCATGGCCCGCGCGTCGGAACCGGGAGCTTCATGATCATAGCCGAGAAGATGAAGCATGCCGTGAAGGAGAAGAAAACAGAGTTCTTCCTCGAAGGAGTGTCCTTTCGAATCCGCTTGGCGTTTCGCTGTTTCGGCGGAGATGACCACATCACCCAACAGGTGAGGATTAATATCGGAAAAGTCTCCTTCCCCCATGGGAAAGGAGAGAACATCGGTCGGGCGATGGCGCTGCAGGTACTGGTGATTCAAGGCGGTGATTTTCCTGTCGCTCACCAAACTGATGCTCAATTCGGCATCAGGACATCCCAAGACGTCTAAGGTCTCTTTCGCGATTCGCCTCACCATTCTTGAGTCGATTTTTTCCTTCCTTTGGGAATTCTTGATCCAGAGTTTCATGTTGTTTGTATTTGTGAAGAGATGAGTAGACGGAACTCTTTCCGGGGTATTTGATTCGATGGTGGAACACGCCGATAAGGACCCGGGTAAAGCTCTTGGCGATAAGGTGGAGATCCTTGAGGGTAAGCTCGCATTCATCAAGCTGACCGTCGGTGAAGAAATTATTGATGGTTCTTTGCACCAAGCCTTGGATGCGGGCCGGCGTCGGGTCCGTGAGGATGCGCGATGATGCTTCCACCGCATCCCCCAGCATTACCAAGGCTGCCTCTTTATTTTGCGGTTTCGGTCCGGGATAGCGAAAATCCTTTTCGTCAACGAGCGCTTCGGAAGGGTTCTCTTTTCCCTTGGCCTTTTGATAAAAGTAATTTATGAGATTGGTGCCGTGGTGCTGCTGGATGATATCGGAGATGACCTTTCCCAACTTGTATTCTCGTGCCTTTTCTATGCCTTCCTTTACATGGGAAAGAAGGATAAGACTGCTCATGTTGGGCGACAGCTTGTCGTGGCGATTTTCCACTCCTTCTTGGTTTTCTATAAAATAGAGAGGCGTCTTCATCTTCCCGATGTCGTGATAGTAGGCGCCGACTCGCGCCAACAATTGGTTGGCGCCGATCGCCTCTGCCGCCGCTTCAACCAGACTTCCGGTGACGATGCTGTGGTGATAGGTACCCGGCGCATTCAGGATAAGGTCCTTGAGGAGGGGATGATTCAAGTTTCCCAACTCAAGCAATTTAATATCGGTGGTGTAAGAGAAGACCACCTCAATCAGAGGCACAAACCCGGCGGCAATAATGCCCGAAAGAATGCCGCTCAAAAATCCCATGGCCGCGTCACCCACCAACGTTTCTATGGGAGGTGTGTCTCCCAATTTTACCCTGAGGCACAAGATGACGAGTATGTTCGCCAGACCGACCCACAGCCCGGCTTTGAGCAAGGTTGATCGTTGATTACAATAAACCGCCTCGCGGGCACCGATCAGGCTACCGATAAAAGGGTACAAAAAGTATTCAATTTTATAATCGAGAACCATGATTGACAGTATTGAAATGACGACGGAGAAGATCAGGCACTGTTTCAATCCCAGCACTACGCTCACCACAATTGCGCCGGCGGCAATAGGAAGGGCAAAAAAGATAGAGCGCTCTGAAAGAAACCTCAGGTTTGTTTCCGGCGCGACGTCTCCCATCCTTATCATGATAGTCAGTAAAATCATCATAAGGCCAACAAAGAAGAGGTCCTTATTTTTAACCTGCGGGTTCCGAAGCCCTTCGGTGCCGGAAAAATTGAAGGCTATGGAAAGAATCAGAAAAACCATGAGCATGGTGCCCAACCTGTAAACGGTGGGATTCTGGTCGCTTTTAAGTTGGCGTAATTTGGCGAGTTTCAGGAGGTGTTCGGCGGTAACCTTTTCTCCTTCCCGAATGATAATTTCCCCTTTTTTTATCTCAAACAATACCGGCTTCACCGCCTCGCGGGCAGCGATTTTTCTTTCTTCGGTTTCACTCTTATTGAAGGTGATGTTGGGGCGCAGGAGGCCGTCCGCTATCTCTACAACCGGTTTTTCCAGCGACCGTTCCGAGGAGGGGATCAGGAGACGCGCTTCTTTTTTAACCCGCGAGCGAGCCTGCGCCAGATCCATAAAACGGGAGAAATCCTGGATGACGGTCTCTTCTCGGGTAGGAAAGAATGTGACTACGATGCCCCGGTCGGTTTCTGACATGAGGAGTTCTCGATTGCCGACAACTCCTTGTTCGAAGATGGTGTCAAGAATTCGATAGATATAGGTAAGAATATTTGGATCAAAGTTTTTCTTTTTGAGAACCGATAACGCCGCCCCGGAAATTTCGACTCCTATCAATTGGGCGGGATTTTCTTTGGCGGGCGCATCATTCGTAAGAAGGGTTTTGTCGGCTTCTCCCCCACCCTGGCTCATGACTTTGAAGGCGTTGTCAAGTTTTCGTTCAATGCTGCCGAGAATGTCCAGATCAAAGTCATAGACGGCTCGGACATTTTCGGCCGCCTTCGTCTGTTTACTGAGGGTGGAGGGAATATCTTCAACCAAGCAGTCTTGCGGCGCTTTTACATCCTGAGAGGCAATTTCACTTGGCAGATAGTGCCGATACGTATAAGAGGGAAGGCGGTGTGAGAGAATAAGCGATAAGACAACGCTCAAGAGGAGGATTATGGTCCATTTATGTGCCAGCGGATGCTTGACAATGGACCAATCGATACGCCTGTGGAGCAGGTCTTTTGTCGTAGCGTCTCTTTTGCTACTCAGGGAGACCATGTTTCGTCGCTTTGAAATTATCGTTCTTAAGGGCGTAAGCATCGACGATCTCCTGTACCAGCGGATGCCGGACGACATCGACGCTGGAAAAGTATACAAATCGGATTCCTGTTATTTCGTGAAGAACTCTCTGAATTTCTATGAGGCCGGATGTTTTCTCCGGTGGCAGGTCAACCTGGGTGATGTCGCCGGTTATAATCACCTTGGAATTGAATCCCATACGAGTCAAAAACATCTTCATTTGTTCCGAGGTGGTATTTTGTGCTTCATCCAAAATGATAAAAGAGTTGTTGAGGGTGCGGCCTCTCATAAAGGCCAGTGGCGCTACCTCGATAACGCCGCGCTGAATCAACCGGGAGGCTTTTTCATAGTCCATCATGTCATGGAGCGCGTCGTAGAGAGGCCTCAGATAGGGGTTCACTTTCTCGACCATATCCCCCGGTAAAAATCCCAGTTTTTCTCCCGCTTCTATGGCGGGGCGGGTCAAGATGATGCGCTCCAGATCCTTATTGAGCAATGCGGCGACAGCCATTGCCATAGCCAGATAAGTTTTTCCCGTACCCGCGGGACCAATGGCAATGACAATATCGTAGGTGCGGATGGCGTCAACATATTGCTTCTGATTAAAGCTCTTGGGGGTGATGACCTTTTTTCTTGTGGTGATGGAAATAGTGTCGAGAAAGATCTCCTTGAGATCGGCGGACCGGTTGTTTTTCACGATTCGGATCGCCAAATCAATATCGGATGGATTGAGCGGATACCCTCTCTTGATGACCTCATAGATCTCGGTCATCACCTTTGCCGATAAATACACTTCGTCGTCGTCACCGGAGATGGTGACGTGATTACCCCGAACGTGGATATGCCCTCCCAATCTTTTTTCTATCGCCTTGACGTGATGGTCTTGTTCACCCAACAAAACCTTGAGATACTCATTGTTCTCAAAATAGAGTTTCACCGGGGTCTTGGGTATGGTTTCGGTTGCTGCGTTCTCGCTCATGGATCGCTGAATTTCGGCAGGCACGGTATGGTCTCTAAAGAATTTTTAGTTGCCCATAATCTGGACAATGATGGCTCGCTTTCGAGGGCGGTTGTCAAAATCAATGAGGACGATCTGTTGCCAGGTTCCAATAAGGAGCCTGCTGTTGGCAATGGGAATGTTGAGAGACGGACCAAGCAGGCTTGCCCGGACGTGGGAATACCCATTCCCGTCCCCCCATTTTTGATTGTGTTGATAAGGAATGTTTTGGGGAGCGATGCGCTCAATGGTCTTTATGAGGTCGTCGATAACCCCGCTTTCATATTCAATCGTCGTAAGGGATGCGGTAGACCCGGGAACAAACAATAAGACTACCCCATTCGCTACGGTTGATTGGCGAACCGCTTCCGTCACCTGGGGGGTGATGTCAATTATGTCCGTACTGTGCGAAGTTTGACACTGAATTTCACTGCGAATAATTTCCATAATCTTTGACCTTCGAAACAAAATATCATTATATCAGAAAAAGACTCTAATTCAACCAAATAGGCGGGACGCGATTCTTATCCTTGACACCAGCGGTGATTACTGGTAGGGTACCAACGTTTAACTCCTTATATTTTAAAAGGTTTTTAATAAAAGAGGCTGCATGATAGCCGGCACACCATCGGGGCCGACGGGGCATGACGTTTAAGGATATTCGGGGACACGATCGAATTATAACAATTTTGCGGCAGGGCTTTACCACCGGACGCTTTTCCCACGCATATCTTTTTGTCGGGCCAGAAGGAATCGGTAAGCGTCTTACCGCTCTCGCCATGGCTAACATCATGTTGTGCTCTTCCGGCGGTTCGGAACCATGCGGGATATGTTCCGCCTGTATTCAAGTTGATCGGGGTAACCATCCCGACCTTTTTGTCTTGGAACCGGAGAAAAACATCATCACTATCGACAAAATACGCGCTATGAGACGGGATTTAAGTCGAAAAAGCTTCGCCGGGGGTTACAAGGTATGCCTTGTTGATGATGCGGAAACAATGAATGTCCAAGCCCAGAATGCGCTCCTGAAAACATTGGAAGAGCCCACCCCTAACACGGTTATCTTCCTGATCAGCTCCCGGTCTTATCGCCTTTTACCCACTATCCACTCTCGCTGTCAAACTCTCAGGTTTCAGCCGTTGCCTGTTGCCACGGCCACTGAATTGGTTATGGAAAAAGCCGATGTTGCCGAACCCGCAGCATCGCTGTTGTCTACCCTTACCGGAGGGAGTCCGGGGCAGGCGCTACAATTGGATGGTGAGGATGTGATGGGCTTGCGGGAGTCGTGGATCAGGTATTTACGCTCAGCCGCGGAAGCTTCATTCCAGGACATTTCTGATCTGGCAACGGAAATCTCTCGCAATAGGGATAGTCTTCAGTTAAAATTAAATTTTTTGCGACTTTGGTTTCGCGATATGCTACATTATAAAATTTTTAACAACGCCCGGACGGTATTGAATACGGATAAAACTGGAGAAATCGCCGGTCAGGCCAGTTTATGGAGCGTGGAGAAACTTGTAAGTACGATATTCACCATAGAGGAATACAGCCAAGCACTTGAGCATAACGTGAATCCTCAGCTGACAATGGAGACACTGCTCCTGACCATTACGGCGGAAGGGCGGCCGTCCTTTCGTGATTCAAACGGTGCCGGGGGGATTGAAAAATGCTCCTGACAAAAACACTTATCAAAAAGGTAGCGGATACATTTAGAATTTTGTAACGAGAATTCCTAGGTATGAAAATAGTACATGTGCAGTTAAAAGGGCGTTTTGTTGTGTATAGATGTGATGCGGGTGAGGAATCATATAAGCCCGGTGATTTTGTGGTGGTGCTGACGAAGACGGGGGAGAAGATCGGCACGGTCATATCAAAACCATTGGAAAGAAATCCGGAGCACTTTCCTGCTCCGGCGAACAAGGTTCTCCGGTTGGCAACGGATGAGGACCGAAAACGGCAGGAGGAGGAAGAAAAGAGGCAATCTGAAGCGTTGAAGATTTGCCGGCAAAAGGTGGGGCAGCTGAATCTTCCCATGAAACTGGTGGACGCTGATTTTGCACCGGGGGGAGAGAAAGTAACCTTCTTCTTTATCGCTGAAAGCAGGGTGAATTTCCGGGACCTGGTTAAACAATTGGCGTCCGAGTTGCACATGAGGATTGAAATGCGGCAAATCGGAGCCCGAAATGTGGCGCAGACAATCGGGGGAATTGGATGCTGCGGTCGTCCTCTGTGCTGTACCTCATTTCTTTCAAATTTCGATCCGGTCAGCATCCGCATGGCTAAGGATCAGGGACTCTCGCTGGATCCAGCCAAGATTTCCGGATTGTGCGGGAGACTACTCTGTTGTCTATCCTACGAGTGTCGTACTTACGAAGAACTTAAGAAAAATCTGCCGGCGGTCAACAGTCGCGTCATGACGGTTTACGGAGGGGCGAAGGTTCTTAAGGTGAATGTCATTGCCCAGACGGTGAACGTTGAATTGGAGGACGGGCGGCAACTCAGCATAGCCTCCGAAGACATTCAAGACCCGGCTAATCATAAGGATGCTGCACATGACTGAAACATTTTACGTAACCACACCCATTTACTATGTCAATGATGTTCCTCATATCGGGCATGTCTACACGACTGTGGCCGCAGACATCGTGGCCCGGTATAAACGGCTGATGGGTTATGATGTTTTTTTTCTCACCGGCACCGACGAACATGGGCGCAAGGTGGAAAAAACAGCCGAGCAAGCAGGTGAAAAACCTCTTGAGTTGGCTAACCGGGTGGTAAAACGATTTCAGGACCTGTGGGTAAAGTTTTCCATATCTCATGATGATTTTATCAGGACCACCGAAGGACGACATAAGAAGGTCGCCCAAGCTCTCTTCAGCCGGGCGAAGGATAAGGGGGATATCTATTTAGGGCGCTATGAGGATTGGTATTGCACGCCGTGTGAAACATTTTGGACGCAAAACCAACTTAATGACGACATGTGTCCCGACTGCGGCCGGGGCGTGGAAAAACTCAAAGAGGATAGTTATTTTTTCCGGATGTCACATTATCAGGATACGCTCTTACAGCATATCAAAGAAAATCCCGATTTTATCCAGCCGAAGGTCCGAAAAAATGAGATGCTCAGTTTCATTAAGGATGGGCTGCGGGACTTGAGCGTGAGCCGCACCTCCTTTAGCTGGGGGATTCCGGTGCCGGACGATCCCGGCCATGTGATCTATGTGTGGATCGATGCGCTGACGAACTATCTCTCGGGGGCCGGTTATCTGAGCGACCCTGACAAGTTCGCGCGATACTGGCCGGCGGACGTTCACCTGATCGGTAAGGACATCCTGCGTCATCACAGCATCTACTGGCCCACCTTTCTCATGTCTCTCGGCATTCCGTTGTTTAAAAAAGTCTTTGCCCACGGCTGGTGGACGATTGAAGGAAAGAAGATGTCCAAGTCGCTGGGCAACTTTGTTGAGCCCCTGCAGTTAACTGAAGAGTATGGTGTCGACCAGGTGCGCTATTTCCTGATGCGGGAGGTGCCCTTCGGCCTTGACGCTGATTTTTCCCGTAAGGCGATGGTTGGACGCATCAACAGCGATCTTGCCAACGATCTGGGGAATTTGTTTAACCGTAGCCTGGTAATGGCCACCAAGTATTTCGGCGGCACTGTTCCTGCGCGGGGTAAGGTGAACGACACATTGCAGCGGACCGCTGACGATGTCTTCCAGCGGGTCGACCTGGCAATGGATGACCTCGCCTACCAAAAGGCGCTCATCGCGATCTGGGAGTTGATCGGCGCGGTGAACAAGTATATTGACGAGACAGCGCCGTTCACCTTGGCCAAGGACGAGTCCAAGGGGGATGAACTCAGGACGGTGATTTACAATATCCTCGACACCCTGCGGGTTATCACGCTGTTTATCTTCCCCTTTATGCCCGACACCGGTCGAAAGATGTGGGCGGCCCTGGGGATCAAGGAACCGATTGAGAGCCAAGATTTATCCCGGAGCTATCAGTGGGGGAGCCTTCCCGAAGAGGCCGAACTGACAAAGATTCCCCCGCTTTTCCCGCGCATTGATTAACGCCGGCGAAGGTCTCAGGATTCTATTCCTCGCCGAGCGAGAACACCAGTCTGGTAGTAGTGTTTTATCTCTTTCATTTCCGTGACCAGATCCGCCGCCTCGATCAGGCGAAGGTCGGCTTTGCGCCCGGTCATTACCAACTCGATCGGGTCAGGCTTGTGCCGGATGAGGTCGAGGAGGTCTTCCACCGCTAGCAGGTTGAAATAAACGGTCAGAATAATCTCGTCTAGAATGACGAGGTCGTACAGCCCCGACATGATTGCTTCTCTCGCGTCCAGGAACCCCTCGCGAGCCGACTTCCTGTCTTGTTCGGACGGTTCATTGGAGAGCAGGTGGTTTTTTCCGTAATGGCGGGAGGTGATTGCATCGTTCAAACGTGCCAGCGCGGCGAACTCACTCGATCCTTTCTTTTTGAAAAATTGACCGATAAAGACTTTCATGCCCGCACCCGCCGCACGCAGGGCAAGTCCCAGAGCGGCAGTGGTCTTTCCCTTGCCGTCACCGGTGTAAATGTGTACATACCCTTTCTTCTGTTTCATGAGCCTCGCTTCTTTTTGTGGTGATAAAAGGGGAGATCCATCGTCATTTTTGATTAAACACGCGAATGACCCCCCGCTGTCAAGCATAAAAAACGGCTTCCACAAAAAAACGACGGGAGCGATAACCGCATCAGGCGTGAACGCCGACATCTGAGGACGAAATATTTTTCTCATGCCGAGAGGAGGCGGGATCAATATCCATACCTGTTCTCTTTCAATCTTTTATTGACTTTTTGCGTCACCGGGTTTAAGGGTGAAAAAAATCCATACGCACTGTAACCATCACGGGATAAGGATTTCACGTCACCCCTCATCCACATAAACCATGACGTGACGGAGAAGCCGGAGAATAGGTTCTTCTTTTGCTCCCGGTTTCGAAACTATGCCACCGTTGTATGCGAGGAAATGACCATGGTGAAAAAACTGCTGTTCGATCCTGAAACGCTGCGCCGGGCGGGTCGCCTTCTGGGAGAATTCCTGGCGACGTATGAAGCCGATGTCACGCATCGATCTGTCTTCCCGACCATAGATCGAGATGCCCTGCGGATGATACGGAGAGAGCCTTTGCCCGAAGAAGGGAGAACGATCGAGGAGCTGTTTCAGGAATTCAGGGATTTGATCGTGCCCAATTCAACCCACGTGGCGCATCCTTGCTTTCTTCCCTATGTGCTCCCCTCTCCGAACGGCATTTGCGCGTTTGCCGAGGCCCTGGCAAGCGCCCTCAATCAGAACTGTAATCTCTGGACGCTGTCACCTGCGGCCAATGCCATTGAGCAACGGGTCATTTCCTGGTTTCATGAACTGTTCTCATTCCCCCCGGAAAGCGGAGGGATCATCACCAGCGGCGGATCAATGGCCAACCTGACAGCGCTTGCCATTGCCCGGGATACGTGTCTGGGTGATGCTGCAAGAACGGAAGGGTTGCAGCGTAAAACCGCACCGCTGGTGCTGTACACCTCCCAGGAGGCGCATAACAGTGTTGATAAGGGAGCGGTTATCCTGGGGATCGGATTGAACCATGTTCGTCGCATTCCCTGCGACTCCCGGTGTCGAATGCGCGTTGATCTGCTCAAAGAGACGGTGTTCCGGGATCGTCGCGACGGATTTACGCCCTTTTGCGTGGTGGGTTCGGCAGGTACGGTCACCACAGGAGCGATTGACCCTCTTGATGACCTGGCTGATTTCTGCGGTGAAGAACGGCTTTGGTTGCACGTTGACGGAGCCTATGGCGCCCTCGCTGTTCTCAGCGACAGAGTGCGGCCTCATCTGGCGCCGGCAGGCCGTGCGGATTCGCTCTCTCTCGATCCGCACAAATTTCTCTTTACTTCTCTGGAAGCCGGATGCGTACTGGTTCGAGATGCTGAAGCCATGCGTTCAACCTACAGTTTTGTTCCCAGTTATCTCTCCATGGTTTCTGATCCCGATTTTCTGGACTATGCGGAGTACGGGCCTCAACTCTCGCGAAGTTTTAAGGCGCTGAAGGTATGGTGGTCGTTGCGCGCCTATGGCCGCAAGGCTTATGCTGAGGCGATTGACCGGCTTTTTGATCTTGCCGCGTATATGGGAGAACGAATCGAGGTGGAGCCGGAGCTGGAGCTGCTGGTGCCGGTTACGTTTAATGCAGTGTGCGTGCGGTGCCGCAAACTCAGCGATGCCGGGAATGCGAACGTGCTTGCCCGGCTTGTGTCCGACGGTACCGCCTTCCTTGGCAGGGCTCAGGTTAAGGGGTGGTTTTGTCTTCGCGCTTGTTTTATGAATTTGCGGACGACTCGTGAGGATGTGGATCATATTGTGGAGCAAATTATCCGCTTGAGACGAGAGGAACTGAAGAGCCCTGAGGCTTTCGAGAAATGAGACGCCTGCACGGGATCATCGAAGGCATTAAAAAGGCGGCCGCACGGATTCCGGTGGTGGGAAGTCTTGCGGGGAGGCTGTATGCGAACGTCTGTTCCTCGCGTTTTCGGGGATCGGAGGATTATTGGGTTAACCGGTATCGAAGGGGAGGGGATTCCGGTCCCGGTTCTTATCACGACCTGGCGGTCTTTAAGGCGGATGTCATAAACGGTTTTGTGAAAGAGCACCATATACGGACGGTCATAGAGTACGGGTGCGGTGATGGAAATCAGTTGAAATTGGCGGCCTACCCGGAATACCTCGGGTTTGATGTCAGCCCCGCAGCCTTGTCGCGATGCCAGGACATCTTTGCCGATGACGGTTCAAAATCATTCAAGTTGATGAACGATTACAACGGCGAGACCGCTGAATTAACGCTTTCATTAGATGTTGTCTATCATCTGATTGAAGACGAGGTGTTCGCGTCCTATATGAGACGGCTGTTTGATTCCGCAAGCCGCTTTGTGATGGTCTACTCCACTGACACTGACAGGCAGGAGAAGGTGCAACTGCCCCACGTTAAAAATCGAAAGTTCACCTCGTGGGTGGGTGAGCATATGCAGGGGTGGACGTTGCGCAGACATGTTCTCCCTCCCTATCCGTGCCGGGGTGAGAGCAGGAAAGTATCACCTGCGGAGTTCTTTATTTATGAACGGGCCTGAACGCCGGTATGTTTCCGGTGCCGGGACGCAACCTCACTACCGCCGGTTTTAAAAGGGAAATGAACATGGAAATTTTATCGGCCACACTGCAGGACCTGGAAAAAATCTTACACCTGCAGTATTCAGCTTATCAAACCGAGGCGGAACGGTATAATGATTACACCATTCACCCGCTCACCCAGACACTGGACGGGATACGGGAAGAGTTCAAAACCCGTATCTTCCTAAAAGCCGTTT
>JAFGRE010000059.1 GCA_016935335.1 Deltaproteobacteria bacterium | reverse complement strand
GATCAAACAGGGATTGATTTAACGGGGACTGATGACCATAAGTGGGAAATTGAAGTTCCGAACCTGTGAAGAACCCTTTGTTGAGGTTTGGTGGTGAACGGACTTTTATTCTGCCAGGAGGATGGACGGGCCTTGCTGAGGGGATGAGAACAAAAAAGTCCTTGACATACTAAATATGGAGGTATAGAAATAAAATACTACTAAATATGGTGAAAGAAGAAGGTTTATGCCGGATGGAAGCGAATTCAGCGCTTACCCAAGAAGAAGAGAAAGAACTTAGATCCTTGATGATAACCATCGGATGTTTGGGGGTAAAGCACCCCGGGGTGCTCAAAAGGAAAGAGCAGCTTCTCAAAAAGGCTTCCCGGCTCGAAAGGGTAAAGCTCTACAAAGAAGTCTTTCTCAGCAGAATATAAGCAAAGCCTCTCCTCTTTCTCTGCAATTTCTCCTCAACGCTTTCTCCCGGTTCCCTCAAAACCAGCTTTATTCCAGGGGCGCTCTCCTCGATCCGTTTATGCCCGTCGAGATGTTCGGTTGGCGAGGGGGGGCGTTGCGGAATACATTTTTTCTCCTTTCAGTCACCCAAGGTATGAAGAATATGTTGTGAGGAACCGGGAGATCTATTCCGAAGGGGCCAAGATGCTGCGTGGAAACGATCGTCGGAGGTTTTCCGGTTTGACACGATTGCGCCGCAGGAGATGGAACTCTTCGCATGATCCGGGTACTCCCGAGCATACCGACAGTCGTTACGGATTGTGGCCGACATGTCCGCGCCCATGGGCGATGGCTCGCACCAGGGATAAGGGGGGCTGTTTTGGGGTGGCTATGATCCGGGACCGGTTTTCCACTTTTTGTAATCACGCAAATCCTTTTCCACTAAATAGAGGCACAGTGCAAGAACGGTGACATCGTCAAGCTGGCCCAGCACCGGGATGAAATCGGATACAACGTCGATAGGGCATAGAATGTAGAAAAGGGTGAAGACAATAATGCCGGTTGACAGGAAGGGAATCTTGCGGTATCGCCCGGCGCAGTAGTCTCTTACCAGTGCAAGAAACAACCTGAAATTTTCCAGCAACCGGCTCCACAATCTGATTTTGTCCAGGGGTTTGTTATTCGTGGGGGATTGTGACGTTTTGGACTTTTGAAATTTCATTATTCGATTGAGTGGTTACATCATATGCAGCCACCAAGAGACCGTGCTTTCAGAGGGGAACCCAGGTGCGCCGGTCGCGCGTTTGGGTTAGCCGTCCGAAAACGCGGTCGGCAAAATGACAAAAAGCGCCGATTGCGCCTTCCTCGGCAAGGTGAAGACAGATCTCCTCACGACTCTGGCGGGCTGAACGGGGATCGGCGTCAAACACGAAGCTCCATTCCGATTCATCGAACTGCACCGGGGAATGGACCGCATCCCCGAGGATCATCAAGCGTTCCGATCCGGAGGAAACCGCAAGACCGATGTGGCCGGGGGTGTGTCCCGGAAGGGCAATAATCCTAACACCGTCTGCAATTTCGTCACCGTCCGACACCATCGCGATTTTTTCTTCCAGGGGCTTCTGCACCAGTTCCGGATGCGGACCTGCGGGGTTATTGCTCCCGGACCAGAAACGCCATTCGTCGTCGGCAATGAAATAATGGGCGCGGGGAAAGGCGAGATGCACTTCGTTTTCGGTACGAAGCGATGTCCAGCCACAGTGATCGAGGTGCAGGTGAGTAAAAATAACATCAGTTACCTCCTCAGGGGCTGTCTCCGCTGCGGTCAGACTCTCCAGGAATTTTCCGCCGACACAGGTTCCGAAGCCGGGAATGTTTTCGGTTAACGGACCCAGCCCGGTATCGACAACAATCGTTTGTTTTCCCGACCGTATCAAGAAACCACCGATACTGATGATTAACCGGCCTCTGTCGTCGAGGTATTCCGGGTGCCGCTGCCAGGCCTCGGGGCTGGAAGCGGGAAACGCGCCGACCGGGTCAAGGAAGCCCCCTCCGTCGGGGAGAAAGGTGATTTTTTTTGTTCCGAGACTGAGAGTCCTGACGTCTGCAAAACGGGGCATCTTTATATGACCTCCAAGGGGAAGAGTTTCGGCGTGACGGCGCAGCCAGTAAGACGGATAATAGGGCTTAGTATACGGCGGAACCGATATTTGTCAAAGAAAAAGGAAACCTCTGTCGCACACTCACGCTCTCTTTTTAGTTTTCCCCGGCGGGGCAGGTCTTTGAGCGCCCTTGGATGCGGGCAGGAACGCGGTCTCCAACGTGGCGGACATGGTGCAGAACCTCGGAATTTTTTGCGGTCCGTTGTCGCCCGTGTTCGCAGCCTGCCGGACCCGCCTTTGCAGTGTCTCGATTCTCCACTTATTCGTTTCCTTTTGGCCGGGGGAGGGGCCTCCGGCGGTTCGGCGGGGACCGAAGTGTTTTTCGTTGCGTAACCCGATGAGCGCCAGTCCGGTCACCGGATTTCTCGATACCACACATACCGAAAACAAGCGGCGCCACTTCAATAATGTCCTCGGTTACAAATACGTGAGAGGTTTCCCCTTACTTCATTATTTGTTGACAAACCCGGGGAGGTATTCTACACATCATCTATATAGGCGAGCGTGCGAAGACAATTCTCAATGTAGTGGAAGGAGGAAGCCATGGCTGTGCATTATAAAGGCTTGGGCTTTGTCAACACAAGAGTTATGTTTCAGGAGGCGGTAAAGGATAACTTCGCTGTGCCGGCATATAACTTCAACAACATGGAACAACTGCAGGCGATCGTTACCGCTTGTCTCGACACTCAATCCCCCGTCATTCTGCAGGTTTCAAAAGGGGCTCGGAACTACGCAGACCAAACCCTGCTTCAGTATATGGGGCAGGGGGCCGTGGAAATGATGAAGCAATCGGCGCGCCGCCGGGGTCTAGGCGAAATTCCTCTTGTCCTTCACCTTGACCATGGAGATTCGTATGAACTTTGTGTCTCGTGTATCGAATCGGGGTTTTCTTCGGTTATGATTGATGGCTCCCACCTTTCCTACGAAGAGAATGTGGCGGTCACCAAAAAGGTAGTGGCGCATGCTCATGACTTCGACGTCACTGTCGAGGGTGAACTGGGGGTGCTTGCGGGCGTGGAGGATGAAGTTTCCGCAGAGCAGCATACATATACCAAACCGGAGGAAGTTCGCGACTTTGTGAGCCAGACCGGAGTGGACTCGCTGGCGATCGCCATCGGCACGTCCCACGGTGCTTATAAATTTAAGCCGGGGCAGCATCCTGAAATCAGGCTTGATATTCTCCGAGAGATTGAGGAAAGGATTCCCGGGTTTCCCGTGGTGCTTCACGGTTCTTCTTCAGTGCCTCAAGACGCTGTTGCGACTATCAACCGATGCGGGGGGAGGCTGAAGGACTCTGTCGGCATTCCTGAAGATCAGCTCCGCCAAGCGGCACAATCAGCGGTCTGCAAGATTAACATCGATTCCGACGGCAGACTGGTGATGACGGCCAAAATTCGAGAGATATTTGCCGAGAAGCCCGAGGAATTTGATCCCAGGAAATACCTGGGACCGGCGCGGGATGCCCTTAAGGTAATGTATATGCGTAAAAATCGAGAGGTCCTGGCCAGCGCCGGGAGGGCGCCGGGAATTATGAAGGCACTTCGGGGTGCTTAAGAAGAGGGCATTGCTTGCAGACGGTTGTCGCAAAACATCTCCACGCCAAGGTCCAATGAAAGACACTGTGAATTTTGAGGTGCCGTCATTTCTCTCCCACGTTACGGTGAAAAGAAGTAACCGCGGTACAGTTCGAATTGCCTGGCAACCGGATAATCCTGAGGTGGTGGTATCAATTTTTCAGGGTATTGCTCCGGATATGATAGATCGTTCGTCCCCCCTGGTCAGGGTGAAGGGTGAGACAGGCGTCGACATTTCAGGACTTGATCCGTCGGTTCGATACTATTTCGAGCTGATGCCGCAGGAGGGGAAAAGTCTCCTGGCGGCGGAACGGCAGGTGCCGTTTCAAGGAGCGGTCAATTTTCGGGATCTCGGCGGCTACCAAACAGGAAACGGTGGCAGGGTGAGATGGGGTCGAATTTTTCGGTCAGATCATCTCTCACGCCTTACCGACAGGGATCAAGGCCTCATCAGAAACATGGGCATCAGACTCGTCTGTGATTTTCGGACCCTCGCCGAGGCCCGGACAGCACCCGATCGCCTCCCCGGCGACCACCTCATCGAGTACGTTAACCTTCCGATTTTGAATGGGGATCTTGACCCCTCCCGTGTTTTCGAAAAGGTCAGGCATGGCGACGTGAGCTGGCTCACCAATGAATTCCTGATCACCATGTATCGAGAAATCATTGATGAGTCTGCTTCGGTCTGGGCAACGGTCTTTCATCGGTTGGCCCAACCCGAAAGCCTCCCCTTGGTTTTCCACTGCACCGGAGGCAAGGATCGCTCCGGGGTGTGCGCCGCCCTGATCCTGCTTTCCCTTGGGGTTTCCGAAGAGACGGTTATATACGACTACGGACTCTCTGATGTTTATAATGCGCCGCGTCTTGAGGAACTCTATAAAGAGATCAGTTCGTTCGGCATTCCGCCGGAGAAGATAGCTCCCTATCTCACGGTTCCCCGTTTCTTGATTGTTTTCTTTCTCAGGCATCTGCGCGAAACTTACGGATCTGCCGTCAAGTACCTCACCACCATCGCCGGGGTATCCGAGAAAACAGTAAATCAGTTGAGGCAAAATCTGCTGGACTAAGATTCTTCACCAAGACCACATGTGTTCTTGTCTCTAGAATAAGGATGCTGCAGAAAATAAAGCGAGCCGTGCTTATGTCGGTACCATGGCCATATGTGGTGGTCTTCCTGGTAACTCTTCTCGGGGTTCTTTTTTATCTCTCTTATCCCCGGGTGGAGAATTCTTTTGTTTTCTATCCGGCGTCCTCCTTTGAACTTACTCCGAGTGACCTGGGACTGCCATACGAAGACATCTTTTTCACCACAGCGGATGGGGAGCGACTGCACGGCTGGTTGTTTCCGCTTCCGGGCGATTCGCCCATCATCCTGTTTTGCCACGGCAATGCGGGAAATATTTCGCACCGCCTTGACAATATCCGGATGCTTTTGGAAAGTGGGCTGTCGGTCTTTATTTTTGACTACCGAGGTTACGGGAAAAGTACGGGGACGCCGTCAGAACGGGGACTCTATCGCGACGGGGAGGCCGCATGGGACTATCTGGTGCAGGAGCAACAGGTTCGGCCTGAGCGAATCGTTCTTTTCGGACGCTCCTTGGGGGCTGCGGTGGCTGTGGATTTGGCTCTGAAGCGGAAAGTGCGGTCACTCATCGCGGAAGGGGCGTTTACCTCAACCAGGGAAATGGCGAAAACCCTGTTTCCTCTGAATCTTCTATCTCTTTTTATTCCCGCCCATTATAATAATCGTGAAAAAGTCGCCCGGCTTCCTCTCCCCAAGCTTATTGTCCATGGTGATGCCGACGAGATCGTGCCCTTTGCCATGGGAAAGAAGTTGTTTGCTGCCGCCATGATCCCGAAGTGGTTTTATCGGATCCCTGGCGCGGGACACAACGACACCTATCTTGTCGGAGGAAGGACGTACTTTGAGGCGCTTGCCGCCTTTGCACGGGATTCAAAACTGCAGGAAGGAAATGGCCGTTATGGGCCGTAAGCACCTACTTTGCTATGAGGAGGAAAAGACCATGAAAAAAAAGCGGATCCCGGTCATCATCAGCCTCGTTTTCATGTTATGCTCTTGTGCGACGCTGGGAATAGTCTCCGAGGCCCGGCGGGAGTTTGACCAAGGGATGGCCCTGTTCAATCGCGGTCAGTATGAAGAGGCTCTTTCTCGTTTTCAAAGAGCGACCGAGGCGGATCCTGATTTCGCGGAGGCGTATCTGTACCTGGGACGGTCTTGCTTGAATACGGGACAATGGCTTGAGGCAATCGACCCTCTGCGCACAGCGCTTCGATTGTCTCCCGAAAAGACACGAAAAGAAGTTCTTTCGATACTCGTGGATGCTCTTTTGGGGGCGGCGGCATCGGAGCTTCAGAAGGGCAGGTTCGATACTTCGATTGCCTTCCTCAAGGAGGTGCTTACTCTCCAGCCCCAATCTGAGAAAGCCAGGAACGAACTTTTCAGGGCACTCCTAACGCACGGGGAGACGTTGCTTTCCCGGAAAAGACCAGCGGAAGCTCTCTCGGCGTTCACCGAGGCGGTGCGAATAGATCCCGGCAGCTCGAGCGCCTATCTCGGGCTCGCAAGAGCATTTTTGCCAAACGGGGATATCCGCGGAGCCTTTCAGTCCGTCAAGGACGCCTTGCGAATCGACCCGACCAACGAGCAGGCGCTCTTGCTTATCAAGGAATTAATGAGGTAAGCGTTTAGTATGTCAAGGGAATGGTGAGGGAGAGGTAACGCTGGTTTATTCATGAACTGGGGGGGATGTCATGAACAGTGCATACCCTGAACGAATTGTCTGTCTCACGCCGGAGACCACCGATCATAGCCGCCTTACTTTCCGGACCACCCGATCAGGAACACTCCGGCAACCATGATGACTGCCCCTGTCAATCGTTCCCTGATCTTTTCTTCTTTGAACCACCACGCACCATAAAGCACTCCGAATAACAGGCTGGTCCGTTTGAGGGAGATCATGTAGGCGGCCTGAATTTTGGAAATCGCCAGCATGTGACTGAAGATCATTATCGCTACGGTAACGCCGAGGAGCATACCCTTCCAAGGAAGGGCCCGTATTGCTTTTAAATGGGCACCCGGGACGAATGGAACGGCGGCAAGCATAAGCACCGTGAAGATGCTGAAATAAACGATCCCGAAAACATACGGGTTGGAATGAAGAATGCAAAGCTTGCCCAGCGTAGCGGTGATTGAATAGATTCCTGAAACGAGAAGCATCAGTCGTGAGCCGGGCTCCTTGATAATAGCTCTAAAAGGCTCAAGGTATCCGGTGGCTATGTGGGAGAGATTGAGGCAATAGGAGCCGGCCACGATCATCATGATGCCAAACAAGCCGGTCGCGGTTACAGTCTCCCCCAGGAATACCCATCCGGTGAGGATTATAAAAAGGGGGGTGAACGCCAGGAACGGCAGGGTCAGGGAGAGGGGCGATTTTTTGATGGCCGTCATGTAACAGAAGAAAGCCAAAGCTTCAAAGGGAAGTGCGACAACGATAGTTATAAAGAAGGTCTTGTCGGGCGTTGTCCAGGGAATGAAAAACATTGCTCCCACCAGGAGAGGCAAGGCGTAAATAAACCTGATGAGTCCCATTTCATAGGGCGACAAATGGCTGAAAAATTTCTTGGTGAGAGCATCCGATGTCGCCAGGGTGATGGCGGCTGTTAGAGAAAGAAAAAACCATGACATAGGGTATCGCGACTGCCCGCGGGGTAATTAGATTGAAGGGTGTCCCCTTACGATTGGAAAAAATCCGATACGACAGTTCTCCGCACCGTCAAAACCAACCGGGAAAAGCGGTCTTTATTATTCCTCTTTTGGTTTCTGACTTCGGGCTCAGGATTTCGAGTGATTTCCCGTACCAACTATCCGAACATTGGTTTTGTTCTTTGCCTGCTCCCAGATGCGATCCATCTCGTCAAGCGACAGCTCTTCAGTTCTAAGGCCGCGTTTTCGGGCCTCTTTTTCTATTTCATGAAACCGTTCTCTGAATTTATGATTGGTTTTTCTCAGGGCTGCTTCAGGATCGACATGGCTCAAACGGGCAAGGTTTACAATGCTAAACAAAAGGTCACCGATTTCGTCTTCGATCTGGTTCCGATTTCCTGCCTGAAGCGCTTGACAGACTTCGCCAGCCTCTTCTTTTATCTTGTCGATGCAATCACTCGCTTCTTGCCAGTCAAAGCCGACTTTCCCGGCGGCCGACTGGATTTTTCGAGTGTAGAGGAGTGACGGAAGTGTTTCCGGAATACCGTCCAGAATCGAGGTTCGCGCCCTTTTACTTCCTTCTTTTTCTTTGAGACGCATCCAGTTCTTGATGACCTCTTCGGAATCACTGACCCGGGCATCGCCGAAAACATGCGGGTGGCGGTATATCAGCTTGTCGCAGAGGTCATTGAGAACGTCTTTTATATTGAATTTCTTGCGGTCTTCGGCGATGGCGCTGTGAAAGACGACTTGCATGAGGACATCACCAAGCTCTTCCTTGAGATGTTCGTCATTTTCGCTTTGGATGGCATCGACAAGTTCGTAAGCCTCTTCAATGATACAGCGGGAGATGCTTTTGTGGTCCTGCTCGGCATCCCAGGGACATCCGCCGGGACTGCGCAGTTTTTCGAGGATTGCTACCAGGCGGTCAAATTCTTTCATCTTCTTTCATAGGGATGACTGGTTTCGTCGTGCCAAGATTCCCTCCGCAGGATAATATTATAGGAACTTCCCTGCCATGCCAAGGATAAAGTACGTCACGGCCCGGAAATGCCGGAGAGAAAAAGAGCGGGACCAGCGGCAACACGCAGCCGGCCCCCGGCTGGTTTTGTTTTAGCCGGAGCTTTTTTGTGGTATCATCATAAAAAGATTTATTTTTTATTTTGGTGTAAAAATGAGAAAAGCTATCATTGACGCATCGTCAGCCATCCTCCTTTTTAAAGCACATCTGTTTTCTCGCCTGGTAACGATCTATGAGATCGTGATGGCACAATCAGTCTATGATGAACTTACCATAGACGGCTATCCCGGTGCCCGGGCTTTTCGAAGCGATTGTGAAACCAATAAATTTGCTGTGCTGCAATGGGACGGCGACGGGTTTTTCCGCGGCAACCCCATTCCGGGAATACTTCCACCCGGCAGAGGGGAGGGCGACACAATCCGCTGGTTTCTCAACGGAGCGGCAGACTGTATTATCATCGACGACGGCGCCGGGGCCAGCTACTGCAAGAACAATAAAATTCCGTATGTCAATGCGTTGTTATGTGCCCGGCTCCTGTATCTTCAGCGCCACATCAGCGAATCCGATTATCATGACGCCATGAGAGACCTGCAGCACATCGGACGCTATTCCCGCCGCATTGTGGAGCATGCCCTGTGCTGCCCACAAGAGGGACTCGTATTTTTTCTGGCTTCGGATCTGTGAAAAAGCAGGAGGCGAAGATGGTGTTGGTTCGGTGACCGAGTGCCGACCGTTTGCATCGACCAGCCGAGCAGGAGGTACTACTGTGAGCGTATTTACCATTAAGAAGCGGGATGGACGGGTTGTTTCCTTCGAGGCGTCCAAGATAAAACGAGCGATTGAAAAGGCGCTTCGCGCGATCCGGGCGGATGAGAGAGCGGCCGGGTTTCTTTTTGGACAGGTTATGGATGCGGTTACACAACAATTCTCCGGACAAACTCCCGGCGTTGAAGATATTCAAGACGTTGTGGAACGGACGCTCATAAGGAACAACTTCGCCGACACCGCAAAGACCTATATTCTTTACCGGCAGAAACATGCCGAGATCCGAGGCGTGAAGAAGTTATTGGGGGTTGATGACGACCTCAAGCTGAGCGTTAACGCCATAAAAGTCATGCAGCGGCGCTATCTGGCAAAGGACGAAAACGGACACGTGGTGGAGACACCGGCACAGATGTTTCAGCGCGTAGCCCGGTCAGCTGCCGCGGTGGATAAGAAGTATGGAAAAACAGATGCTGGTGAGACGGAGAAAGAATTCTACAAGGCAATCAGCAATCTGGAGTTTCTCCCCAATTCACCGACGCTTATGAATGCGGGGCTGAAGCTTGGGCAGCTTTCAGCATGTTTTGTGCTTCCCGTGGATGATTCCATTCAGGAGATTTTTGGTGCTCTCAAGTATATGGCCCTGATCCACCAATCCGGCGGTGGGACCGGATTTGAATTTTCGCGACTTCGGCCTCAGGGGGATATTGTCAAGTCCACCAAGGGGATCGCCTCAGGACCGATCTCATTCATGCGGGTGTTTGATGTGGCCACCGAGGTGGTGAAACAAGGGGGGCGAAGACGGGGCGCGAACATGGGGATCCTGAACGTGGAGCATCCGGATATCCTGGAATTTATCACTGCAAAAAGCAGGGAAGGGTTTCTGACAAATTTCAACCTATCGGTAGCGGCAACCGATCGATTTATGAAAGATGTCAAAGCCAACCGGAAATACCCGCTGATCAATCCGCGCACCGGCGAAAAGGAGGGAGAACTTGCCGCCCGAAACGTGTTTGACCTGATAGCCACCATGGCTTGGAAAACCGGTGACCCGGGAATGATCTTCCTGGACGAGATCAACCGACACAATCCGACGCCGCAGCTTGGCGCCCTGGAGTGCACGAATCCCTGCGGCGAGGTTCCTCTTTTGTACTTTGAAAGCTGTAACCTCGGTTCTATCGACCTTGCCCGGATGGTTGTTCCTGGCGGCTCCCGCATTGACTGGAAAAAACTCCGAAAAACGGTGAGGACGGGGGTTCATTTTCTCGACAACATTATTGATGCCAACAAGTTCCCCTTGCCGAAGATCAGAAGGATGACCCTGGCGAACCGAAAAATCGGGTTGGGAGTGATGGGGTTTGCGGAGATGCTCATCAAGATGGGCATCCCCTATAACTCTCGGAAGGCAGTTGCTATTGCCGAGGAGGTAATGGGCTTCATCGTTAAGGAAGCGCGGCAGCGGTCGGTGGAACTGGGCAAGGAGCGAGGTTCCTTTCCCCGGTTTAGGGGCAGCATATGGGATGGGAGGACGTATCCGGCCATGCGAAACGCTACGGTGACCACTGTTGCTCCCACCGGTTCGATCAGTGTGATTGCGGGCTGCTCAAGTGGTATCGAGCCCCTCTTCGCACTTTCCTTTCTTCGTAACGTGATGGAGGGAACGCGCCTGTTGGAGGTGAACCCCCTGTTCGAAGAGGCGGCCAAAAGAGGAGGATTTTACTCGGAGACACTCATGGCTGAGATTGCGCGAACCGGCTCAATTCAAAACAGTGCCGGCATTCCCCGGGAAATAAAGCGGCTGTTCGTTACCGCCTTTGACATTAAGCCGGAATGGCATGTCCGGATCCAAGCAGCGTTTCAAAAGTATACTGATAATGCGGTTTCCAAAACCGTGAACCTACCGCCCGACTCATCACCGGATACGGTAAAAAAGATCTACCGTATGGCGCACAAGTTACAGTGCAAAGGAATCACCGTGTACCGTTACGGGAGCAAGAAGGAGCAGGTTCTCACCCTCGGATATGCGATGCGAAAAGAGAGGGGAGAGCCTGAGCAGGGATACGTCTGTGCAGACGCTGACTACGCCGGAGGGTGCCCGACACCGTTTGCGTGCAACAGTTAGTTACAGACCTGGGACTGACGCAATGATCGGCTGAGTCAGTTTCAGGTGTACGTCCACGCCAATCATGGTTAGAATCCCTCGGCAATTCATTCGTCAAGGAGCTGCAACAGTCGCAGGGCGTCCTGTTGCATTGAGTTGTTATTGAAGAGCACGTAGCTCGGTTTTTCCGAAGCGCGGTTTCTCAGCCACCGGAGTTCACTGTCATGGTACCGATAGGTATAGCCGTTTATTCCCTGCAGTCGGAAGTAGCGGCGATCGTCGCTGGCGGGGGCGTTTCTGAAGGGATCAACACAATGAATAAGCCGAAGCTCTTCGCAGAGTTCTTTGATGATACGTTCCGGCCAGTGTCCGCGCGGCTCCCAGGCAAAATCGAATCCCTCCCGGTCGATGCGGGTAAAAAATTTTTTCAGGTTGGTTTGATTTTCTTCAGTAGGGGGGAACCCGGAGGAACACTGAAAGGCGATTATTGTTGCTCCTAGGGTATGAGCAAACTCTGCGGTTTGTTCCCAGGCGGCCATCACTTCCCGCGTGGGCTGAAAATAGCCGTACCGAACGCACGCTTCCGGCTCGATTTTAACCTTCAGGCGGCGGTAGGTGGGGCTGATGGGTTGGTGGGTGATGAGCTGCCACGCTTTCATGGTGTATTCGCAGCCCGGCGGTGCCAGACTTCGCCATTTCTTGGCAATCGCAAGGGGTGGGAGATGGTAGAAGGTGTCCTGGATCTCCATTACCTTGACGTGCCGGAAGTACTCTCCTAGAGAGGCCCCAAACCCGCAGCAGCCGACTTTGATTTTCGGTGGTAGGCGCATTGGCTTCCTCGGTAAGGCGTGTAAATAAGTAACGTTTCCTCCATTGGTGTAGGCTGACAAAAATATTAGTATACCGAATAGGGAGAGAAAATGTAAGGATCTTAAAAAATGCTTGACATTTATCGCGAAAGGGTTATTAAGTATTTCTTAACGGGGCAAGGAAATTTTTCAACGACTACGGGATAAGCGTGGAAGGGGGGAGAGAAGGTGTTTTTCTCCACACCATAAGCCGAATTGCCGAGGGAGGCGATTCGGCTTAGTTATCTGCTGCTGGTAATGAGGTACGCACTTTCCCACGTACCGGGCAACTTCCGGGAAGAAGAGTCTCCGCAATAACCTGAATTTAGTTCATATTTCGAGAAGCACCGGAAGCATCCTTCATCCTTAATCAAAATCCGCTTGCGTCTCTAAAAGTGCGTTGGGGCCACTCGCCCCGCAATAACGTTAAAACAACGATGGTTTTCCCGGATGGGGTGATCCGGGGCAGAAATGGGAGCAGACCGGTTGATCCCTTTGAAACGGGATTTCTTTTCTGCGACGGCGCAGTCCGAGTTGGAGGGTTGCGGTAGCTTTTTATATTACTAATCCGGTTATGATCTCCGGGCTTGGATTTTTGCAGTACCGTTGTGTCTGGCAGGAGTTCGCCTGTTAGGCTTCAGCCCTACTACCCAGCTGCTCACCGATGCAGAGACAATGGCAGCGAATGCTCTGCGGGGTTCCACCGCTGATCGGCTGGATTTGGAAGCTGGGAAAGAGATAGGAGCACTAAAAACCGACTGCTCGCGGGCCTGAAGGGCGTTGAACGACCGACTGTAGCGCATAAGGCGAGTTTGGTGGCATTCCCCTCGACCACCGAGGGAGGGGGTAACACTCTCGTCACT
>JAFGRE010000058.1 GCA_016935335.1 Deltaproteobacteria bacterium | reverse complement strand
CGGTTATCGAGCAAGGTGGAATGGTAGCGGGCCTCAATGCGCAAGGATGCGGCACTTTTTCCCGCAAGCAGCTTGCCGACCTCACCGAGGTTGTAAAAATCCACGGGGCAAAGGGCCTTGTGTGGATAAAAGTAACCCCCCACGGCTGGGAGTCACCTTTCGCGAGGTTCCTGTCCGAAGAGAAGCGCGCCGAACTACAGAATATTTTTCAGCCGCAAACCGGTGATTTGCTCCTCTTCGTCGCCGACCAACTCAAGACTGCAGCAGCGTCGCTTGGACGTCTCCGATTACACCTTGGAGAGCAACTAAACTTGATTGATCGCTCCAAGTTTTCCTTCCTTTGGATCACCGAGTTCCCTCTTCTCGAATACAACGATGAGGAAAAACGCTACGAAGCAATGCATCACCCCTTCACTTCCCCCGTAGATGCCGATCTCAACAAGCTTCAAACCGACCCCGCATCTGTAAGAGCGCGGGCCTACGATCTCGTCCTTAACGGCATCGAGATAGGAGGAGGCAGTATCCGAATCCACAGCCGGGAGACTCAGAAAATAATGTTCGACGCATTGGGGATTACCGCCGAGGAGGCGCAGAAAAAGTTTGGTTTTCTGCTTGAGGCCCTTGAGTACGGCGCGCCGCCCCACGGCGGTATCGCGCTGGGGTTAGACAGATTGATAATGCTCCTGGTAAACGCGGAGTCAATCCGTGACGTTATTGCCTTCCCCAAGACGCAGCGGGCTACCTGTCCGTTAACTGGTGCTCCTTCGGAAGCCGCAACCGGCCAGCTTAACGAACTTGGTCTAAGACTCTTTCCAAAAGAATAATTTGCAGGAGAAACTACGATGGGAAAATGGGACAAGGACATTCATCTCTTTCGTCACGAACCAACCAAGTATCAGAAGTATCAACTTGTTGACACCGACCAACCATGTCTGCTGGAGGAAATTTTTCCTTATGACCAAGTGCCGCGAATAGAGTTTGACAACAAGATCATTCCTATTCAGCCCGCGAAATCAATGTACATAACTGACACTACCTTTCGAGACGGGCAGCAAGCTCGACCGCCTTTTCAGGTAAAACAGGTTGTAGATATTTTTGATTTACTGCACCGGTTGGGAGGTCCCAACGGCGTCATTCGACAATCGGAATTTTTTCTCTACAGCGAACGGGATCGGCAAGCTGTGGGACAATGCCTCGAAAAGGGTTATCACTATCCTGAAATAACCGGCTGGATCAGGGCGAACGAAAACGATCTCGGCCTCGTAAAGGAGATCGGCCTGTCGGAGACCGGTATCCTCACCTCAGTCTCCGATTACCACATCTTCTTAAAATTGCATCTGACTCGCAAACAAGCTCTTGAGAAATATCTCAGTATAGCAAGGGCCGCCCTGGATAAGGGAATAACTCCGCGCTGCCACTTTGAAGACGTAACGCGAGCGGATATTTATGGTTTTGTCATTCCCTTTGCCATTGAGTTGATGAAGTTAAGCGAGGAAGCCAAGCGCCCGGTAAAAATTCGGCTCTGCGACACCCTCGGCTACGGCATCACCTTCCCAAGCGCCGCCCTCCCTCGAAGCGTTCCCAAGCTGGTTAGGGCAATGATCGACGATGCCGGAGTGCCGGGGAAATACCTGGAATGGCACGGTCACAATGACTTTCACAAAGTACACATTAACGCGGCGAGCGCCTGGCTTTATGGGTGTTACTATGCCAACGGGACCATTCTCAGCTTCGGCGAAAGGACCGGCAATCCCTCTATAGAAGGCCTCATCATTGAGTATATCGGACTGCGTGGAGACAACCACGGTATCGACACCCGCGTCATTACCGAGATCGCTACTTATGCGGAAAAGGAACTTGATGTTCACATTCCGTCGAACTATCCCTTTGTGGGCTCCGACTTTAACTCCACCAGTGCCGGCATCCATGTTGATGGCCTGCTAAAAGACGAGAAAATTTATAACGCCTTCGACACCACAAAGCTTCTCAACCGCCCTCCCCGCGTCCAGATAACCGACAAGTCGGGCCTTGCAGGAATCACCTTCTGGATAAATGCGGAACTCAAGATGAGGGGAATCAACGAACAGGTGGACAAGTTACACCCAGGTGTGACCAAGCTCCATCAGGCCATCATGCGCCAATATGAAAAGGGAAGAATTACTTCATTTTCCCGTAAGGAAATGGAAGAGTTGGCCCGTAGGTACTTGCCGCATTACTTCATTTCTGAATACGACAAAGTCAAACAACGTGCCTATGATATGGCCGCGCATCTGATCGAAAAAGTAATCGAATTACCGGAAATCAGATCCATGAATCCGCCGTTGCAGGAACCGGTTCTGGAGGAACTGGTTACCGACAATCCTTTTATCCAGCTCACTTACATCTGCAACCTTGACGGCAAGAAAATTACCAAGAACATAACCCAAATTGTCGACCGAGCCAAGTATGCACATTTCGGCCTCAATGAAGATTTTTCCAATCGAGAATGGTTTATCAAACCCCTTGAAGACGGGAAAATCCATGTTACCGACATCAAAACCTCCTTCATAACCGGAAGACTGATTGTCACTGTTTCCGGACCCATCCGCGACAACGAGGGAACGATCATGGGTATCCTCGGGATCGACATTCGTTTCGAGGATCTTGCCAAACTGGAAGAAGACGAGGATTAACCAAAGTGCGAGAGGTCGGAAACCATAAGGTAGTAAGATGGTCTTCGATACCAGAGCCGTCTGAAGGGACAACCTGAATGAAAAGGTGGTTTTTTTGCAACACCCCTGTGGCACTTTTACAATACTTACGGTGTCTTCCGTTTGTGGCGATCTTCCTGGCTACCCCATTGTTTTAAAATCTAACGTAATTCTAGATAGTTATACCAGAGCTGTTTCTGGTGTTGCGCTGGCATAAAGATTGCTTTCTTTTCACCCAAATAATGAACTTAAATCGAAGAGGAATCTTCTTTGCCTTACCAACGCACCCTAAAACACGAAATTTCATTCAGCGGCATCGGCCTACACATTGGCAAGAAGGTAAACCTCACTCTTAAACCCGCCCCACCCAATACCGGCATTGTTTTTCTTCGTACGGATGTTCCCCACGCAGAGCCGACCCGTGCCATTTTGGCTAATGTTACCGACGGCAAGTTGGCAACGACCATCGGAAACAATGGTACCGGAATCTACACGGTGGAACACCTCCTTGCATCTTTAGCGGGCCTCGGTATTGACAACGTCCGTATCGAACTCGATGCTCCGGAAATTCCAATCCTCGACGGAAGTGCCCGGCCGTTTGTTACCATCCTCGAATCAGCTAGTCTTAAGTATCAGGATGCTCTCAAAAAATACGTGGTCATACGGGAGCCCATCAAAATTCAATGTGAGGACAAGTACATTGAAGCATATCCATCTGATCGATTAATAATCGATTATACCATCGACTTTAATCATCCGGTAATCTCCAAACAGACATTCACCTTCGACTTCTCCCGTAAAACTTTCATCGAAAGCATCTGCTCTGCACGAACTTTTTGTCTCCGAGAAGAGGTGGAGGCCCTGCGGGCCAATGGTTTTGCCCAAGGAGGCTCCCTTGAAAACGCCGTGGTGGTCGATAAGGACAGGGTTCTCAATGAGGAGGGCCTCAGATTCCCCGATGAGTTTGTTCGACATAAAATTCTCGATTTTATCGGCGACTTATCGCTACTCGGGCATCCAATTATCGCTCGCATTAACGTACATAAATCAGGACACTTTCTTAATCATCAATTTTTAAGAACAGTTCTCGATCAATATCGGAATTGGCATTTAGCTCAAATCGTTTCTTCAAAGAGTACGGCGAGATTCCAAAAAGTCCGCCGTTCCGAATTCCTCCGTCTCTCTGCCTAATTGTCCATCAATAAAACAAATCCTTCAGGTTCTAAGGTCTTAACATTCTCCCGCCTTTCCTTCATTCATGGATGACCCGTCATTGATCTTGCTTTTCCCTCAATAGTAGGCTATTCTTAACTAATTTGGTGAAAGGGCTATTGCCTGTTGCTTCACTGCTAATAAGGAAGCAAAACGGAATTTCTTATTTTTACATTGAGTCTCTCCATTGTGGAATGAAGGTCCTTAGAACATTTTTCGCCTGCATCGGAGTAATCGTCTTCGCGCTTTCTTCCGCCTCATTTGCCGAGGATGCTGCTATCCGAGACATCTCTATCTCCAACTCTTCGGCCCATCTGCATCTTCGATTTCGATTGGCCAACACCTTTAGCCCCAGGATGGAGGAGGCGATTAATGATGGCATACCGGCTGTTTTCACCTTTTACGTAGAGTTGTTCCAGGAGCGCTCCATCCGAGGAGATAATCTTATTTCGTCTTTCTCCTTTACGAAGACCCTTAAATACAACGCCCTCAAAAAGGAATATACGATCACCGAACAAAACAATAAGGGAAACGGCGATATCGCGGTAGAACTGTCAACCTTGCACGAAGCCAAGAAACAAATGAATTCCATTAACATTCCCTCTCTTTATCCAATGTGGAAATTGGACCGCAACAAGAATTACTATTTCAGGATCAAAGCCGAATCCAAAGGGATCGAGCCACCCCTTTTTCTCAACTACCTGCTCTTTTTCCTTAAATGGATGAATTTTGAGACTCCGTGGGTGGTGGAACGATTTAGCTATTAGCGAATACAATGCTATCCTTCCCAAGACCAGGGTCACGCATAAAAGCCACCGCACAAACAGAGACCAACGATCCGGAGCAGATCCGGAGGCGGAGAGAACGCTATCTCATTATTTTTACCGCCATTGTTATTGTCGCGCTGACTCTCCTTGAATCTTACTTTTCCAAGACCCGTGGTCAGATTCCGATCACCAATAACATCCTCGTCTACTTCCTGCTGAATGTAAATATTCTTCTCCTCACCTTTTTGGTTTTCCTGGTAATCCGTAATCTGGTCAAGCTTTTCTTTGAGCGCCGGCGTGGCATCCTGGGATCAAAGCTGCGAATGAAGTTGGTTGCCTCATTTGTTGCCCTCTCCATAATACCCACCCTCCTTCTCTTCTGGATTTCAGCGAGCTTCATTGTTAACACCATCGATAACTGGTTCAGCTTTCAAATGGAGGAATCCCTCGAAGAATCGCTGGAAGTCGCTCAAACCTATTACGAGGATTTAAGCAACAACGCCCTCTTTTTCGCCAGGGACATTAGTCACGCCGTCATCAAAAACAACCTTACAAGTTCAACCCATAACCCTCAACTTCAAAAGTTTATCGAGGCCAAGCAAGGGGAATATCATGTGGGAGCCATTGAAATATTTTCCGTCTCCCCACATCCCCGAAGTATCGCCGTCACCGCAATGGTTTCCGCTAATATCGCTTTAGATCCCGGCTCACCTCTGGTTAAGGAAGGACTTGCCGGCAACGAACTCACCAAAGTCCAATCCCTTGGGAACAGTGACGTGATTCGAGGAATTGTCCCTATTCATACGCCACGAAGTCGCCAGAAACCTCAAGGGCTCGTCGTCGTCAGTTACTACGTTCCCCAAAGCCTGGTCAAAAAAATGTCCCGCATATCAAATGCTTTTTCCGACTACAAACGCCTTCAACTTACCCAGTGGCCGATTAAAATCACCTATATAATCTTTTTGTCAATCGTTACTCTGCTGATTATCCTTTCCGCTATCATGTTCGGTTTTCACCTGGCAAAAAATATCACGGGACCCATTAAGGACCTTGCCGAAGGCACGGCGCAGGTAGCGAACGGCAACCTTGATGTTCACATTGACGCCAGCAAAGCTGATGATGAAATTGGCAGCCTGGTGGCCTCATTTAACAAGATGACCCACGACTTGAAGACCGGACAGGAACAGCTGAAACAGATAAACAAAAATTTGAAGGATACCAATATCGAACTCGATCAACGCCGAACCTATATGGAGATCATCCTTAAGAATGTCGCCGCCGGCGTTATATCCCTGGATAACCGCGGCCGAATTACAACCATCAATAAGTCCGTGGGGAAGATACTTGGTCTCAAAGTTGAATCGGTCCTCAATAAGAACTATCGTGATATTCTTCCTCCTCGGTACCTTCAGCAGGTAGAGAGTCTTTTACAGGAGATCGATCGATCAAGCAGTTTTACCTTCGAAAAGGAAATCGAGCTTCCCCTTCCAACAAAAACTCTCCATCTTACAACCTATATCACCCCTCTTCGCGACGAACGGGAAAACTATCTTGGCCTGGTCATCGTCGTTGAGGATGTGACCGAGCTTCAAAAAGCTCAGCGTATTGCCGCCTGGAGAGAGGTCGCGCAACGGATTGCCCACGAAATAAAGAACCCATTAACCCCCATTCAACTCTCCGCCCAGCGATTGCGGCGTCGCTATCAGGACAAATTTGTTGACGACGGTCAAGTATTTAACGAGTGTACCCATACGATCATTACTCAAGTCGAGCTTCTGAAGAACATGGTCAATGAGTTTTACAGGTTCGCGCGCATGCCTTCAACCAAACCATCACCTCATAATCTGAACAAAATTATTGCTGAAACGCTTCCAGTTTATCGAGAGGCACACCGTAAAATCACCTTTTACTTTGACGCCGCCAGTACCTTGCCGGTGCTTAACCTGGATAAGAACCAAATCAAAAGGGCCTGTATCAACCTTCTTGACAATGCGGTGGCCGCGTTGGAAAATAATGGCACCATATCAATAAGAACATTTTATGAACCTAAGCAGAATATGGCAGGAGTTGAAATCGCCGACGACGGCTGTGGCATCCCTTCGGAAATCAGCGCCCGCCTTTTCGAGCCTTACTTTTCAACCAAGAAATCGGGAACGGGCTTGGGTTTAACCATTGTCAACTCAATCGTCACCAACCATCACGGTTATGTTCGGGTAAAAAACAACAAACCAAAAGGAACGGTGTTCCGGATCGAACTGCCGGTCGAAACCTGAAACGCGCTGCCTATGGCACTACGTGACATACTCTTTTCGACCGGTTATTTACTCCAGAAATCGCCACCTGCGAACGGGACAAGAGGGTGAAACAAAACATACTTATCGTCGATGATGAATCAAGCATACGGGAATCCCTTAGCGGTATCCTCCTCGATGAAGGATACGAGATTGCCGTAGCAGAAGACGGTCCCGCGGCTCTAAAAATGGTAGAGGATGACCCCCCTGATCTCGTATTCCTCGACATCGTCATGCCGGGGATCGACGGCATCGAGGTTCTGAGAAAGATAAAGGAGCGATACGCCGATATATCCGTCATCATTATTTCGGCGTACGGAACCATCGAGACCGCAGTTAAAGCCATTAAGTATGGAGCGTTTGACTTTATCGAAAAACCCCTCTCGCTGGAAAAAGTCGTAATTACCGTTAAACACGCCTTTGACTTTCTTAAGCTAAACCGGGAGAACCGACTGCTGCGACAGAGGGTTTTTGCGGACCCGCATATCGACGGCAGAAGCCCCAGCATCACTAAGCTTGAAGAGGGCATCGCGCGTGCCGCTCCCACAAATGCTTCGATCCTTATCACCGGAGAAAACGGGAGTGGGAAAGAACGGGTGGCACGAATGCTTCACCTCAAGAGTCTGCGTAGCAACAAGCCTTTTATCGAGGTCAATTGCGCCGCCATTCCTGAAGAACTTATCGAGAGCGAACTCTTTGGTCATGAAAAGGGAGCCTTCACCGGAGCTACCGCCCGCAAACAGGGGAAGTTTGATCTCGCCCACGAAGGAACCCTCTTCCTGGACGAAATCGGAGACATGAGTCTAAAAACCCAGGCAAAGATTTTGCGCATTCTGGAAGAACAAAAGTTTGAACGCGTGGGAGGAGCGAAAACCATTGAAGTGGATGTCAGGATAATCGCCGCGACAAATAAGAACCTTGAAGCGGAAATCGGACACGGAAAATTCCGCGAAGACCTTTTCTTTCGGATCAATGTCATTCCCATCGTTGTCCCTCCCTTGCGGGATCGGAAGGAAGATATCCCGATCCTTGCGAAAGAGTTTCTCAAAATCTTCGCCGAAGAGCTAAAAATAGAAGACAAACAGATAGTTCCGGAGGCTATGGATATGCTCATAGACTATCACTGGCCCGGCAATGTGAGGGAACTCAAGAACGTCGTCGAACGCCTAGTGATTATGACGAGGGGGCAATACATCAAGCCGGAGGATGTGAGGCCAACTATCATAAGCCAATCACTCTCTGACGATCATTCCGAACTCTTCACCCTCGAGAGCCTACGAGAAGCAAAGGATGAATTTGAGCGTCAGTATATCGCGTTTAAACTGTCCCAATTCGATCATAACATCTCTAAAACCGCCGAATCCATCGGGATTGAGCGAAGCCACCTGCACCGCAAAATTAAGAGTTTAAACATCGAGGTAAAGAACGGCTCCCAGTAACGCTTTCGGATCCGTATCCCTTCATTTCTTCCACCGCGCCACCGCTCTTCTATTTCCCTTGTAATCAAAGTTGCGCTCGTTTCTCCATATCCTCTACCGAAATATCCCCCAGGTAAACGAGGTCATGGCTATAGAGCATTCCCATCAACGAGGCGGTAAACTTCGCCAATGCAAGTTTTTCAAACCTGTCGGTGTCCAGTGTAATGTTGACCCCCAGGAGAATCTCCTCATCCATTGTATCCTCTTCTATGAGCGTGATCCGAAATCTGTCGGATTCGATTTGTATCGTGTTTCCGCCGGTCTGGTGAACGGCAAACCGTCGTATCACCTCCTCGGGGTTTAAACCCTCCTCGATCGCCACTTGAGCTACCAGCCATTCAAAGAGATTATCCGCAACATCTTTCAGCGTATTCATAAACACCACCTCCTCTCTACCCTCAATAATGCACCCGTGGTCCTCTCCTAAGTAGAACCGCAACCAAAAGCTGCGACGCCGAAATCCGGCTCTTTCTCCTTCACGTTGCATGAAGTGTGAGATTGTTTGGATCATCACGTGTTCTCTATCTCTAATCCACGTGTTGGATATTCTTCTCTCTCCCTCCCCTGCCTACTATTTGCTGACTGAATCAAAGCATTATCGGTTGTCCATGACAACGACGGTGGACAGCGTTCTGGTGCCTCTTTTATCCCACGGTGATTATTCGGCCTCCGGTACGCCGACGTCTCCAGCCTTTGAGTCGCTAGCACTTTTAATTTTCAGTTCTACTCTCTGCATCATCTCCCTTACCGTTGTTTCCACGGGTTGCACAAAAGTCATAGGATAGAGACCGATCCAGAAAACCAGGATCACGATGGGTAAAAGGGCGCACTGTTCCCGGTTGCTCAAGTCCTCTCCATCCCGGTCCTTCCGATCAAGCCCCTGGCCGAAAAAAACTCGCTGTAGCACCCCGAATCCGTAAATCGCAACCAACACCAAGCCGCCGGCTCCAAAAACTACATACCACACGTTCGTCCGAAACCCTCCGAGTAAAATCAGAAAAACGCTGATGAAGCCGCTGAGACCAGGGACCCCCATCCAGCCGCAGCAGACTATCAGAAAGACAAAGGCAAAGACCGGCATCGTTTTCCACAGACCACGACTCCCGCCTACCGTACCCGTAAAACAACGACGATCAAGCATATCCAGCATCAAGAATAAGGCCGCCATAACCACCCCGTGATTTATCACCTGGAGAACGCCTCCTGTGATGCCCAAGACGGTACCGCTGCATATACCCAACACCGCAAACCCAAGAGAACTAACCGACGCATAGGCTAAAAGCCTGTTAATATCATCCTGGCTCACCGCTACCAACCCCCCATAGAGTAAGCTGAAGACGGCGAGAAAGGCCACCACATGACCATACTGCGTCACAGCCTGCGGAAAGAGAAGGAGGGTGAACCGCAGCAAACCGTAACATCCCATCCCCAGAAATATGCTCCCCAGAACCACCCTGCCCCCGACAGACGCTTCCGTGTAAGCGTTGGGAAGCCACGTATGAAACGGAAACAGCGGAATCCGGACGGCAAATGCGATGGTGAACGTCAGAAAAAGCCAGGGCTGCACCTCACCGGGAATAATCATCGTGTACCAGTGCAGAAGGTTGCAGGAGTATTCACCGGTGATGCTGTGATAATAGAAATAAAGATAAACGATCCCTCCCAGCAGAAAAAGTCCACCCGCCATATTATAAAGCACGCATTTTGTTGCCGCAGCCGACCGCCGACTAGAATTTCCCTCCCAACCCATCAAAAAGTAGGCAGGGATCAAAGCGGTTTCCCAGAACACATAGAAAAGAAATACATCCGTAGCAACAAACGCCCCGATTGCAGCTGATTCCAGGAGCAGAAGGCGAATGAAATACGTCTTCCGGCATTGGTGGTTACCCACGCTCCCGGTGCTGATTACCAAGACCATCAAAAGCAGGGCGGACAAAACCACCAGCCACAGGTTGAGCCCGTCAATTCCCGCCTGGTATGAAACGCCCAACTCAGAGACCCAGGTATGCGCTTCCACAAACTGCATTTCGCCGTTCTCGGCATCGAAGTTGGATACCAAAAGAAGGGAAAAAGCAGCCTCACTTACAGTCGCAAAAAGCGCTATCCCCTTCATCAGCCTCACTCTTTCCCTCCCGGCAAGAATGAGACCCATGACTCCAATAAGAGGGATACAGATCAATGAGGCCACAATCGGAAAGTGACCGGGTTTGACCGCTTCAAGTATCATCTTCCTCTTTCGATCCCGAATTAGCTCGATTTCCTATCGCACTGAGCGCATAAATAAGCCGCCCCATCCCCACAACACTCTTTTCTACCACGCCCTCATCAATGAAGCGGGCCATCCACCGCGACCACTGATGAACCGGTTCAACAAACAGTTCACGATAGATCATCGTGCCGTACCCTTCGTTAGCAAATACTCGGTACAGGCATCCGAGTCTCTTGCTTATCACGCCGGGCAGACTCGGTCTTAAAAGATAGCAGAAAGCGGCCATTCCCACGCCCACCGCGATTACAGCAATGATAATGCCGGCAAGGATCAATTCAGTGTTTACCAAGGCATCCCCCGCAAACCTTTCAACGTTAACCGTAGCGAGGGGTCCTCCGCCGGCGAAATCACGAGGCCCCATAAACACGGAGCCTACAAACCACAAAAACCGGTCCTTACCGCACAAAGCTTCGGGAATTCCGATCCAACCGACCCCGATTGAGATCACCGAAAGTACGGCCAACACTGCTATCATCAGTACCGGAGATTCCTTCACCGATTGCCCCCCCCTTCCCCTCTGCCGCAATGCTCCATAAAAAATCAAAAACAGAGCCCGCAGCATATAGAGCACGGTGAGGAATAGTGTTGCCACCCCCCCACCCCATAACCACACGTTCTTTCCATACGCCTTCCAAAGGATCGGCTCCAAACCCAGAAAACCACCGAACGGTCCTATTCCTGCAATCGCGAATACCCCGATTACAAAACACAGGTGCGTCCAGGGCAGATCAACACGGCTACATCCCATTCTCCGCATATCCGCCTCTCCTTCCAGGGAGTACATAAGGCCGCCGGCAGCGAGAAACAGAAGTGTTTTAGCAAACGCATGGATTACCAGGTAATAGAGGCCGCCCGCAAATGCTCCTGTCCCACAGGCTAGAAATATCAGCCCAAACTGACTCATGCTAGAATAGGCAAGCACTTTCCGAATATCAAACTGGGTAAGGGCAATAGCGGCTGCATATAGTGCCGTCACTACCCCTGTTACCGCCATCACCCAGAGCGTTATTGGAGCCATGCCGTATAAGACATTGAACCGCAACACTAGATACACCCCCGCGGACACAGTGGTCACGGTATTGATCAGCGCACCTGCCGGAAGCGGCGCGTCCCGGGTATCTGTAAGCCAAATATGAAGCGGAATCTGCGCGGATTTACCTGCCGCCCCCAGAAAAAGAAGCAACGTGATGGTGGTAACCGCAAATCCATCGGCAGGAAGTAACTTCGGAGCTGCCGAAAGAACACTTGAAAAATCAAGGCTTCCGAAGATGACCGCAAGCAAAAGGAGAGCAATCAGAAAACCATAATCAGCAATTCTTCCCACTATAAAAACCGTTTTACTCCTCTCTGCCGCATCATGGTCACCACGCCGAAAGCCGATGAGAAGATACGTACAGAAAGCAAGTCCTTGCCAGCCGACGAAAAGCAGCAAAAAATTGTTTGCCAGAATCAGGGTAAGCATGAAGAAGATGAGAAGATTCAATTCCACACAGAACCTGCGGAATCCTTCGTCCCTCTCCATATATCGCAGCGAATAGACTTGGACAAGAAAGGCGATGCTGCTCACCAGAAGGAGCAGCACCAGGGTGAGGGGATCAACCAAGAAGCCGATATCTATACTGATGGTGTCGCACGGCACCCACTGCCACAAGACAGCTTCCCGTGCCCACTCATCAACCGGCGCCGCGTGAACCAGATCCCACCAGCCTCGGCAGGAAACCATAAGCGGCCCAAACCCTCCTAGGCACGCTATGAGTCCCACCACCTGGCGGGAATACCGGTTGCCGTAAAACCCGTTTGTGATGGCGCTCAGGAAAGGGAAAAGGAGAGCGATCCACATTAGGTTAAGCATTCCTCTCCCTCGTTATGTGCAGTTACTGACGGCATACCCCCCAACAAGCATAACCATCGAGACTCGTTCCTTGCTCCGAGGTTAGGAGAGAAAGCTATACGTCCAGCCACGAATCGGCGTAAAGAACTTTGCCCATGAGCACTCGGGCCGTTTTCGCGTACTGAACCTGTTTCTCATCCAGCGCGGCGTAATCAGGCTCTTCTCCGTCCATAATGCCCCACACTAGATCGCAGATTGACTGCATATCACCAGTGGTAGCTACACGCGTCAGCTCTTCATCAAAGGCGTCCACAATTGCCGAATGCAACGTCGCATACTTATTGAGCATAATAAGGTACGTGCGATTCAGAATACCCCTCAGATGCCGGGGAGTGCCGTTGGAAACGTTGGAAAGACCAACTATCGACTTAGTTCCCGGGACAATGTCCACCGACAGACTCATGAATTCAAGCGATGACACTACCTGATTAATTTCAACTGAGACCGGGATAACAATCGGGTCTATATATATATCCGCATTTGCGATCCCCGCTTCATTGGCCGCCTGCACCAGCTCAACAGCTCGCAAGGCCCGCTCATCAGTATCACGGGGCATGCCCTGTGAACCCCACAAAAGACCTACCATCTGCGCATTGTATTTGGCAACCATCGAAAGCAGTCGCTCCCCCTTCTCAGGTTGCAGCCAGACGGAGTTCACAATCGGCCGCCCCCTGGTCACTGCCTTGAGCCCAGCTTCCATGGCAGCCGGATTAGTGGTATCCAACGAAAGAGGAAGCGCCGATACTTCCTCAACGGTCTTCACCATCCACTCCATCACGCTCTCGCCCTCTTTTCGAGCCGGGCCGATATTGATATCCAACCCATCAACACCCTTTTCCTGCTGCTTACAAGCCATTTCCTGAATCGGCTTCGGGTCGCGATCCCTCATGGCCCGGCCCAGGGTTTTGGTCATCACGTTGATGCTCTCGCCAATGCGCTGGATTCTCACCTTCAATACCTCTTCGCCAAAACTAGCCGCGATTTCTCAAGTAGGCCGGTAAATGGGAAGCTTCCTTCGGACCGATCTCTATCTGCCATTCCGGGAGTTCTTCCTCGAGGTCTCCGCTCAAGACGGCAACATAGCCAGGGATGATCAGCTTCCGGTGCGTCACCTTGTCGTGGATGCCGCTTTGCTTAATGAATGCCGCGATTCCGTCGGCAGAGAATTTTCCCGCCGCCCACGCCGTCAAAACCGAGAGACCGTCGGTATCCTTAATGAGCAGCCATGAAGGAACCTGACTGGTCTCGATCTCACCGGCCACAATAAAATAGGTAAGGGAGAAGTTCGTGGTGATAAGGATCGGAGAATTCTCATCGGGATTGTTGATTTCATAAATACCTTCGGAGGTGGCCATGGGCCGCTGCGGATCGGTAAATATGTTCATCCGCTGAACCAGAAGGGGAAAAAGAACTTCTCCCTGGATGTCGGAAAGCACCGCAATCCCGGCGTATTTAAGAATCATGGTGGAGGCAATCACGCCCTCTTCCACAGGGTCTTGAGTCATTTCACAGGGAAACGTAATCGTCGGAAACCCTAACGCTCTCAAACCGCCCACCAGAGCCGCTCGTCGAATCCCGACTTGATCGGTAAAAACGCTCGGAAGAATGCGGCTTCCAGAGTCGATCACCAAGTCTTTAATCCCTTTCTCGGTAAGCACAGTCGTTAGTTCCGCAACCTCATCCAGGCCGTCTCCTTTTACCGCCAGCGGCACGTCATGTTCCTTGGCCAGATTCGCCATCTCCGCCAGATTCGTCTTCGTTGCCGCATAAAGAAGGGGTCGCAGATCCCCCACCACTTTCAGTCCCGCCCGGATCCTGCTTACCTCTTCGCTCATGAGGATTATCTTTCTCGCTCCGGAGGATTTAACCTTACCAATCACCTTCACGAAGGCTTCCTCATCCCCGCTCGCATCCTTAACCACCACCAGATCAGCCTTGAGCACCATTCCCACGCGCTCATATTCAAGCTCTTTTAATCGCCGCACCCGTCCATCGACTTCCTCATCGCTCATGGTATCAGTAATAAGAACCCCGATGCCCGTTGGGTTAACAAACGTCTTCTCATGCCGGTACTGAACGGTCTCCCCACCGCATTTAAAAACATCATCACCCGTTCCAATGGTTACCAAACGAATGGGAGGGGCCGACGCCTCCACCAGCTTTGCCTTTGATTCCTCCGAAACATAGGGGCAGAGTTCCAGTTCGACCTGACCGGCTGATAGTTTCATAGCAAACGCCAGACACGTCGGGGATCCACATTCCCCGCAATTGGTCTTTGGAAGAAGCTTGAATATCTGTATTCCCGTTAAACCCATGGGGTTCTCCTTGTATACTCCAGGTGGTTAAGAATGGTTGTAAACGTGTTTTTGCCCCTACATGATGGCATCCATATCCAAAGCCGGATGCCCTTTGTCTTTAAGCCAGGGGAGAATTTCTTCCTGGGTTGTTCCCACGGTTTCATCGGCAACCAGGTCGGCAAAATTATCGATTCCCTCCTCCTTGGCCCGCTCATTTATTTTATCACGCAGGGCTTCCTTCAAAACCTTCGGCATCCACACCAGCCGCCTAATGCCCCCCTCAGCCCGGATGAATTTTCGGGAGGTGATGTAGTGTTTACTGTGCCCCAAAAATCCCGGAGTTACATGCCCGCCGCCGATCTGCCCCGCTAGAGCCGTGAACCTCATCCCGCACGGAGTATCCATCATGCTGTCACGATCAACGGTCATAATTCCGTTGCACTTGTCCAGCACTGCCGCGATACACTCAAAGCACCCGCAGGAGGTCATGGGATTATCCATAATGCTGTAGGCACTGACCTCCTTAACCTTATGTCGCGAGGCTGTATGTACGAAGTCATTGACCCCTCCCCATTGTCCCCGACCTTCATCCAGTACCTCACCCTTCTGAATAGGCTGGTTCGGGCCGGTGGGGTTGATCTCGTACGACGCCTTGCAGTCAAGCCAGTTATAGGCTCCACAAAGCCCGGTCCGTTCGGGAGTCACTACACAGACGTGAGATGGCGCAAAGGATTGACAGAGGGTACAGGAATAGTAAACCTCCTCACTCTCATCGGTCATCCCGGCAATCCGCTCGTCTCGCTGCCTAAATATCTCCCGCGCCTTTTCAACCAGATCCTTTACCGTATCCTCCTCGGTATAGATCCTAATCTGAACTTTATCAAAAATCGCTCCGAAATCCTTATGAAACATTGCATGGAGAATCCTTCCGAGGTCGGCCAGCGTGAAGCCCTTTTCTACCGCCTGTTTGGAAACCCGGAGCCAGGCAATATCACGTTGACCGATGTGCATCAGGCCCTGAGCGTAATTGATTAGATGGTGAATCTGTCTTTCCAGAATAGGGAGGAAGTCTTCCTGCATCTGCCGGCCGGCAATCAAAATGTGGATCCCCAGCGGGAGCCTGCTCCCCGCTTCAACATCGTCGATATCCGGGCCAAAAACCTCCACCATACCGTCCTCGACTTCGTTCATCGCCTTCATCTCCGAGAGTTCCACCATCTGCGTGCGCCCCCCGCCAGACTCCAAATAGATATCTGCACCGCGCACCCGCTCTCCTTCGAACGCGGCTCCGTAGGCCACCGGAACCGGCACCTCCGTGACGGAGATCTTAAGCCCCCGCACTTCAATCGCTTTCTGGACCATCTCGTGGTGGGGTACATTAGCCACCACGTGTTCGTAAGTGCAAATGCCGGTGGGAAGAACCTCGGGGATCGGCGTATCGGCAATCGTCGGGAATCCCCAGTTGAGAGCGCCGGCGGCATTAGCGTACCACTCGTCGGACACAAACCCCAACGCCAGTATGAATGCAAAAACCCGATCCTTATTATATATGAGAACTTTTCGGTAATCACCGGCCTCGGCTCCGCCGAAGGACATCGCCACCCTCGTGGCAAAGCCTAGGGCAAACACCACTGCTGATGTATCCGGTCCGTAGGAGACTAACCGCGTCGGCCAACCGATTTGGACTTTCGCCCTGATCAATTGCTCGGACATTCGCACATCGTTATTCGCGCCCGCCATAAACACGTAAAGGTTCTTCAACTGCAACTCCTGGGCAATCCGGCCGGCAATATCTTCGCTCGGCGCCCCTCCGAGGATAGCCGCAAAACCCGGCGCAGTTCCATCCACGAATTCCACCCCCCGCTTTCGCAAAATGACGTCGTCTGCTGCCCCCAGCCAGATGGTGGAATCGCCAACCTCCTCCCCTCGAAGATAAAAATCCGGATCAGTCAGGTAGCGGATCGCTTCCTCCACTTCTTCCGCCCACAGCGTCGCCATACCCGCATCAAGGGCCGGCGCCAGGAACGGCAGATGAGCTTTCTCATTCACCGGCGGCGGCAAAATATCCCGGCATCGGCGCAGCACCGTCTGGCAATCTCCCAACGTTCTGACCGGTATTCCGAGAATCCCGTAAATCACAGGAAGGTAGTAGGCCGTATTCGGAAACCCGATCTCTTGATCGGGACCATAAGCCTCCAGCACTTCCTTGTACTTCTTTTCAACTCTGGTAACGATTTTGTGAGCGCCACGGATAGCGGCTGACGCTATTACTTTTGACAAAATTCTACCTCCTCGGTCTGTCCCCGACTTCCGGTGGTCCTGATTTCTTTTCACCAGGATCGTCCTTGTCCGCCGGAGCACTTCCCTCAGGCGGGCTTTTTCCGTTTTTCGCTCCCGTAGCCCTGCGTGGAATACCAGTACCGCAATCCGGTCTTGAGGTACTGCACCATCTCATCCTTGTTCTTAAAGTTCCTCCTCCAATCCACCTTCTCAGCGGGCTTACCGGCCTCGTAGCCGGCACCCACCACCCTGACCTCATTTCCGGAAAAATCCTTTTTCGCCTCAAAGGTAACTGACAACTCCCCTACTGTATCATCAGGAACTTCCCATGTTTTCTCAATAGGTTCTTGATCTTCTTCTCTTTTACCCTTCTGCTCGCGTTTTTCCGAAGAGGAAGCCGCTTCTTCTTTCTCCACCGGTTTCCGAGCCTCCTCTTTGGCCTCCAGAAATGATCCGAACATCTCCACTGCTTGAGGTGAAATCGTAATGCCACCCTTCTCTGCCTGCGTAATCCTGACCACCGCAAGCATATGTTCCGGACCCACCAGTACCGGACCACCCATCATGGCGGCTATATCAATATCGAGTTTCATGGTCGGCGGCAGGTCGGAGACAACCGCAACTCCAGCTTCGGGTTCAGGTGTCGAGTCTTCTTCCGCTGTCACAATCTCGACCGGCCTCGCCGTCCCCGTTATATCCGCGATAAAATTCCGGACCACCTGAATGGCCCTGGGATGACGCATGACAAGAATATCAGCTCCCGCCGTCAGCAGAGTGGTTGCTGTGATCGCTTCAAGAAGAACACCCCGTTCTCCCGCCCGTCCCATGATCGCATCATCAGATATTCTCGCCTCCTTTGTCTTCCATACCTCGTCAGCCAGGTTGCAAAGCAACGGATACGCGAGCTTGTCGTCTTGCTGGGACAGTGCGGCCTGTCGGATGCGCTCCATAACCGAATAGGTGTACTCGATTCCGTATCCAATTCCTCCTACAGTGGGATCAATCATAAGGTTGTCTGCAGCAATCCCTAAATTTCCGAGTAAAATATTCAGCTGCTTTGCCAAGTTGACATCAATCGGAGACGTGGCCACCACGATATGATTATACGCCAGGGCCTGGGCGCCGATCTGTTTGTGATTGGCCTCCTGCACCGGACCCAGGCAAATTCGCGTGCCCGCACAGGTCATAGCCACCGCCCGCAATACCTCGGTATCTTTTTCGGCACTATCCGTTCCCCAGACAATAAGGGGAATCCGGATAGTGTCCAAAACCGCTTTAACGGTTTTTACCGCTTCTTCGGCGCTTCGGTCGAGGCCGTTGGGATCGGTACTTTTCAACCACAACAAGATGAGATCAGCGTGATATTCATCCTGCGCCTTCCGCGCCCATGCCGCCGGATCTCCTAATACATCCTCATACGGCTTCAAACAAGCATCCGGCCAATCATCAGGCCTAAAATCAGGCACCTGAATGGCAATCTTCGGAGCGTTAGGCATCTCACCTTCAAAACCGTAAAACGGGTAGGCCGTCTCCCCGCCCACTGTTACCCTCCGCTTTCCCCGTTCTAAGGTAACGGGTCGAATGGTGCCAGTATACGCCTGGGTCGGGATCTTAAAGGTCATGATAGTCCTCCCTGGTTATTCTCCCGTTCACATCTCCGTTCCACATAAGTCAAGGTTTTATCCCGGCAGCTATCTTTGCCGCCTTGACTGTATTCATCATCAACATAGTTATTGTCATAGGACCGACACCGCCAGGCACCGGCGTTATAGCTCCTGCTTTTTCTTTCACTCTCTCAAAATCGACATCTCCGCAAAGCTTTGCCTTACCTGATTCACTCACTCCGATCCGGTTTACTCCGACATCAATGACAACGGCTCCCTCTCTTACCATGTCGGCGGTAATCGCCTTCGGTTTACCGGCGGCAACGATCAGGATATCCGCTCGCTTCGTATGTTCCGCAAGATTTCTAGTCCGGGTATGGCATACCGTAACCGTTGCATTCGCCCCTTTCCCCTTTTGGAGAAGAATATTGGCTATCGGCTTTCCCACTATATTGCTTCGCCCCACCACCACAACCTCAGCCCCATCAGTCTCAATACCGGTCCGTAGCAGTAGCTGCTGAATACCGGCCGGAGTGCAGGGAATAAAATCAGCCTCGCCGATCATCAGTTTTCCCACGTTGACTGGATGAAATCCGTCTACATCCTTCCGAGGGTCAACGGCATGCAGAACCGCGCTCTCGTTGATATGGGACGGAAGAGGCAACTGCACCAGAATTCCGTGGATCAGCGAATTTCTGTTATACGTATTGACCAGTTCCTCAAGATTCTCTTCGGAAATCGTTTCCGGCTCATTAACCTGAAGAGAGTAAAATCCCAGCGCCTTTGCAGCTTGTTGTTTAGCCGTTACATAACTAACCGATGCGGGGTTCTCGCCCACCAGGATGGTAACCAGTCCAGGAACGACTCCATGCTTCTCCCCAAGAATCGCAACCTCCCTCTTTAATTCCTCTCGTATCTCCCGCGCGATCTCGGCTCCGCTGATAATTTTCGCAGTCACACCACATACCTCCTGTCAGAGTAACGAGTCCAAAAGATATCCCAGTTCGCGGGCGGCCGGTGATGATTCGGAAATATCATACGTCGGTTTTCCCGCGGCATCCAATGCAAAAATGGCCTCGTCAAAGGGAATGCTCCCGAAGAGATCAACGCCACGCCTCCGTGCTTCCTCCTCAAAAGAAAGGCCGACATGTTTTTTCACCTGATTGACAACCACTACCGACCGACCGATCGTGAGGTTCAGCTCTCGGATGAGGGCTAAGATTCGATCCACCGTCCTTAGCCCTCGGATGCTGGAATCAGAGACGATGAAAAGAAAATCAACATCATGGGTCGTGAGCCGGCTGAAGTGCTCCATCCCGGCTTCGTTGTCGATGACGATATACTTATAATTACTCGTCAATACATCAATATAGTGTCGGGCAAGCGTGTTGGCAACACAATAACATCCCGCCCCCTCCGGCCTTCCCATAACCAGAAGATCGAATTTCTCAGTCTCGACCAGGGCCTGCTGGGCTTTCATCTCGAACCATATGTTTTTACTCATCCCCGCCGGTACATCGCTGCGAAGGTTCTCCCGCACGCCCCCGATCGTCTGATCGAAGCTCACTCCCACCACCTCGTTAAAATTTGCGTTTGGATCCGCATCCACTGCAAGAATCGGATCCATTCCCTTGCGAAGAAGATAGCCGATAATCAATCCCGCAATGGTCGTCTTCCCGGTCCCTCCCTTCCCGGAAACAGCAATTTTGTATCCCACACTACCTGCCTTTCCTACAGAGGCAACTCACCAGAAGAATCGCCCTGTAGTCACAGTCATAAACAAAACCGGAAATGGACAGCCAGCCGCCTTAAAAGAGACCGGTGACTTTGCCGGTGGTTACATCAACGTCTATTCGCCGGAAAGCCGGATCCGAACACGTCCCCGGCATCAGACTCACCGCACCCGCGCACGGGCAGAGAAATTGAGCCCCGGAGTAGATCAAAATATCACGTATGGGCAATATCCATCCACGAGGAACTCCCTTGAGAGCAGGGTCGTGAGTAAGACTCAGATGCGTTTTCACCATCATCGTCGCATAGTTATCATACCGGCTATCACCCTCAAGCATTCTTGCCTTTTCTTCCGCCTCCGGCGACCAGGCAACCCCGTCAGCACCGTAAACCTCCTTAGCGATAAACGAAACCCGATCGCGCAGTTTCATTTCCAATGGATACATAAACGCAAAATCGTTGCCATCATTGCAGGCATCAATCACCGCATCGGCAAGCTCCAGCGCACCGTCGCCGCCCTTGAGCCAATGCTCCGACAATGCGCACCGTGCCCCCGCCGCCTCCGCCGCCCTTTTCACCATGGCCACTTCAGCTTTCGCATCGCTCTGAAAGCAGTTGATGGCAACCACTGGATTAATGCCCGTTTTGCGAATGGTGCCGATATGATGCACCATATTCACCAAACCCTTTTCCACCAGTTCGAGATTCTCCAGCCGATACGCTTCGGGAAGCGCTAAACCGGCCACCACCTTCGGCCCGCCGCCGTGCATCTTTAGAGCCCGAATCGTGGTGGTTAGAACCGACACATTGGGCTTGAGGCCGCTCATCCGGCACTTCACGTTGCAGAACTTCTCAAATCCGATATCAGCGCCGAAGCCGCTCTCGGTAACATGATAGTCAGACATCTTTAACCCCAGACGATCTCCAATAACTGATGATTGCCCGACCGCAATGTTTGCAAAAGGCCCAGCATGTACCATGCACGGCTGATATTCAACAGTGCTCACCAGCGTGGGATTTATGGTATTGCGCATCCAGGCGCTCATAGCGCCCCCAACTTCCAAATCCCCCGTTGTAACCGGTTTTCCGGTCTTATCATAGGCTACCATAATATTGTTGAGCCGTTCTCTCATATCCGCCAGATCCTTGACAATCGAAAGAATGGCCATGCATTCGGAGCTTACCGCCATACCGAATTTTGACTGCATAGGGAAGCCGTCGAATCGTCCACCGATGCCAACGATGATATTTCTTAGGCTCTGCGCACAGAAATCAAGAACCCATCCCATTTCCACCCGGGTGGGATCGATGTTGAGTCGCGGCTTCCTCGACAGTCGCAACAACTGCTCATCCGTATAGTTGCGCTCATGCTGCATCCTCGCCGTAAGCGCAGTCATCGCCAGGTTGTGGGCATTCATAATATCGTTGATATCACCCGTAAGCCCCAATGACAGCTCGGTCATAGGAATCAGCAACGCATTCCCTCCCCCGGCGGCGGTTCCCTTGAAATTCATGGTCGGTCCGCCGGATGGCTGGCGCAGACACCCGCCTACATTTTTTCCGCGCTTGCCGAGTCCCTGAATGAGTCCTACAGACGTGGTTGTCTTTCCTTCTCCCAAAGGCGTCGGCGTAATCGCAGTTACCTCGATATACTTCCCGTTCGGCCGGTGGCGGAGCCGGTTCATAATTCTAAAAAAATCAAGCTTGCACAGCTTACCTAGGGGAATAATCTCATCCTTTCCCAGGTTCAACCGATCCTTCCATACGTCGGGGCTCGGCATGCTCTTCTCAGCAGCCTCGGAAATCTGCCAATCCGCCATTCGATTCGCATCATACACCATATGACTATCCTCTTAGAACCAGTCGCAATCACTGTAATAAGCATACCCGGCAGATACGTTAAATTCCATTTCTACCATATGTCACCTCCATTTGCAAAACCCTGTCGGGCAGAATTTTTCAAAAAAGAACGGGCGCAATAAAAAATCGAAAATAAGGAAGATGGCTCTATTCCGGCATTGGGCGGGCGTGGTACAAGCACCGGAGAGTTTAGCGACGGTTTACTCTTCTTCCAGGATAGGAGAAAAGATGCGTTTCGCCCCCGGTTTAAGGTCGAAGGTTTTCTTCCAGGGTTGAAAACCGTTTTTTCTAACCTCGACGACATGCTCGCCACTGTCAACAGAGCCTTTAGTTATCGGCGTGGTTCCTAAATACGTATCGTCGAGGAAGACCTCTGATCCGCTCGGAAATGCTTTTACTTCAATCGTTCCAAAATTCTTCTTTGTCGGCGGTAACGCTGCCGGAAGTGGCTTTTCACTGTTATCCTCGCCAGCTTTTAGGCGAACAAAAAGGTCCTTTCGACGGCCGAGGAATCGCCGGCATGAGATTTCCCTGCTTTCGGGTAGATACCCCGGTAAAGAGACGACGACCTCAAAGTGCTTATTTTTATCGCAGTCCAATTCTATTTCCAGCGGCGTAACACCCTCCGATACTCCGTTGACGCTTACGTAAGCTGTGGGCGGATCGGAACGGATAACCGTTTTCCCCCTCCCTGCGCAGGCGCCAAGGCAAATCAGTAACACGCACAGCATCGCTATTCTCATGGGCCGGTTCCTCTTCATTTTTCGCATATTCTCTCAGGCTGAAATTTCGAATGCATTTTGAATCACATCAATTCGCTCTTGCCCGGAATCAACCTCAACTGCTACTACGTCAAACCTGGCATCCCGGTCAAATAGCTGATGCTCCTGTAAATAGGCCATTGCGGCCTTAGCTAATTTACGCTGCTTCCGGGGGGTAACTCCGTTGAGGGGGCTCCCGAATTCCTTGGTGGAGCGTGTCTTTATCTCCACAAAAACCACCGTCTTCCGATCTAGTGCAACGACATCTATCTCACCAAACTTGCACCGATAATTCTGTTCTACTATCTTGTATTTAAGCTTCTTTAGGTGCCGAACTCCGAGGGCTTCTCCCGCCTTTCCCAACGCGATGTGTTCGCTCATAGTAACAGATCCTGACGGCACCGAACACCCTGGAATGTCTTCCGATGCAGTGAACAAAATCCATAGGCCTTCAGGACATCCCGGTGTTCCTGCGTCCCGTATCCTCTGTTTTTGGCAAAGTTGTATCGCGGGTACAGCTCATGAAATCTATCCATAATACGATCACGGATAACCTTGGCAATAACTGAGGCCGCGCCCATGAGAGGACTGATATAGTCCCCGTGTTTAACCGGCAGCTGTGGAAGCGGAGCATTGATTGTGTGGAGGCCGTCTATTAAAAGGTACTCCACTGGTAAATTCAAATGGCTGACGGCAATTTCCATCGCCTTTAACGTGCATCGTAGGATATTCACACGATCGATCTCCCACTGATCAACCACACCGAAACCGACGGCCACCGCCTGCGCCCGAATCTTATCAAACACTTCATCCCTAAAAACGGGTGAGAGTTCTTTGGAATCTAATATACCCTCCAGCGAGTGATCCTTGGGAAGAATAACCGCGGCCGCAACTACGGGACCTGCCAGAGGACCTCGGCCTGCTTCATCAAGACCGGCGATAAACCGGTATCCTTGTCTGTAGAGGTCATCCTCAGGAGGTGAACAACGCAATGATGCGGCTTTTTTACCATTCATCGAAGCCCCGAAACGTCACAAACTCACCAGGAATTCCCTATACCAGTCGCTTGATCTTAAGCCGCGCGGCTTTCCCTTTCAGGGTGCGCATGAAATAGAGGCGAGACCTTCGGACACGCCCTCGCTGGACCACTTCAATCTTATCAAGCACCGGCGAGTGCAGAGGGAATATCCGCTCGACGCCGATCCCGTAAGAAATCTTCCTTACTGTAAACGTTGACCTGAGACCAGCCCTTCGCTTACGAATCACTAAGCCTTCAAACACCTGGATTCGTTCTTTGTCTCCCTCTTTAATGCTGACATGCACCCGGACCGTATCCCCCGATTTGAAGGGCGTTATGCCCATCTTGAAATGTTCCTGCTCAATTTGTTCTATTGCTTTCATCTTTTTCGTCCTATCATCACATCGTCATTTCTCGTTCAATATCGTACAACATCTGTTGTTCCTCATTTGAGAGAACCTTTGTTTTAAGCAAATCCGGCCGCCGATGGAGAGTAATTTTGAGAGCCTCACGTAGGCGCCACCGCCGGATTTCTTCATGGTTTCCCGAAAGCAAGACCCCCGGCACATCATAACCCCGAAAGGTTTGTGGCCGCGTATACTGCGGGTATTCCAGAAGCCCGTCAGTAAAACTCTCGCCTGTTAACGATTCATCATTTCCCAGCACGCCATCAACGAGGCGGCTTACCGCCTCCAGAACAACCAGTGCAGCCGCTTCCCCTCCACTCAAAATATAATCTCCAATCGAAACTTCTCTATCAACAAAATTCCGTATCCGTCCATCCACCCCCTCATATCGCCCGCAAACAAGAACAATCTGTTCATAGTGTGTCAATTCACCAGCAAGCGCTTGGGTAAACGTTTCTCCCTGAGGCGTCAACAATACCACCTGAGCGTTCCTGTCAGCATCTCTGATCTTCTCAATTGCCTCAGCCACCGGCTCAGGTTTAAGCACCATTCCCGCTCCACCGCCGTAAGGGCAGTCATCCGTCACCCGATGTTTATCACCGGCATAATTCCTCAGGTTATGAACCCCGACCCTTATCAATCCCTTCTCCTGCGCCTTCCCTAAAATACTTTCCTCTAATGCTGAGGAAAAGAAATCTGGAAAGAGGCTGATAATATCAAAGAAAACCATCGTCAAACAGCCCCTCAAGCGGATAAATTACCATCGTCCCGTTTTCCAGGTCAACGTTTCTTACCACCTCGTGGGTAGCGGGTATAAGCACCTCTCTGCCTTCCTTCCTAACCACATATACATCATTACCTGCGGCAGAGAATATCCGCGAAAGCTTACCTACGAATCTACCCTTTTCCGTCTCCACCCGTAACCCGATTAGGTCAAACCAATAATATTCTCCCTCTGGAAGGCGGGGAAGATACTTCTTGAAAATCAAAATTTCCGACCCGCTCAGCTTCTGCGCATCCTCAAACGAATCAATTCCGGCGAGGCTCATAATATAGGTCTTCTTGTGTCTGGAAGCGCCGACTACTTTCACTTTGCGCCGTTCTTCCTTTCCTATAACGATGTTCGGCGAGAGCTGTAAGGTCTCGGCAGAGTCTCCGTACAGTACAACTGCCACTTTCCCCTTCACTCCGTGCGGCTTAACAACCTTGCCAATCTCCAGAAATTCTTCTTCGACCATACCTACACAGCTCCACCCCCCCGGCGTCTCACTCAAGTATCTCGAGAACCGCTCTTTTATTTATCTTTGTCGACGCAGCGGAAAGAATGGTCCTTACAGCCCGGGCAGTTCGGCCCTGTTTCCCAATTATTTTCCCTAAATCATCCTTGGCGACTTTCAGCTCCAGCACCGACGTCCTTTCTCCCTCAATCTCGGTCACCACAACTTCATCAGGTTTATCAACAAGTGCCTGTGCAATGTGTTTGATCAGTTCTTTCATCGCTTACAACCTCCCCCCACCTGACAATTAACATTCTTTTCACTTCCATAACAAGAGACAATTATTCGTGAAACAACATTACCTGAATAACCTATGCCGCTTTATTCTCGCTGAGCTTCTGCCAAATCCCCTCCTTCCGTAATAACGATTTTACCGTATCCGTCGGCCTTGCCCCCTGCTGTATCCAGGCAATGATTCGCTCCGGTTTTAATCGCACTTCCACTGGATCGGTATGCGGGTTATAATGCCCCAGGATCTCTAAAAATCCCCCATCCCGTTGCACCCGCGAATCTATCGCCACAAGTCGGTAGAACGGTTTCTTCTTGCTGCCCATACGCGTCAATCGAATTTTTACCATGCTATTGTATCACCTCCTTTTTCGCTTTCAGTCCACCACCGCGCTCGCCGCCCAAACTGCCCAGATGCTACATCCCCAAAAACATTTTTTGGGGCAAACCCCTCAGGCCGCTTCTTGACAATTTCTTTATCATTTTACTCGCCATCTCGTAGCGTTTCAACAGCTGATTAACATCCCTGACCTGGGTTCCGCTCCCCGATGCTATGCGGCGACGACGACTGGCGTTTATAATCGTATGGTTCCTTCTTTCTTTTTTAGTCATGGAATTGATAATGGCCTCGATCTTAACCAGTTCCCTTTCGTCTACATTCAGGCCCTTCATCACCTTCGGGTTAAAGCCCGGAATTAAGCTAAGGATACTCTCTAGAGATCCCATTTTTTTTATTTGTTCCAACTGTTCCAAAAAATCCTCCAGCGTAAAACTTCCCTTCTGAAGTTTTTTCTCCGCCTCTCGGGCCCTGCGCTCGTCGAGAGAAGCCTCTGCCTTCTCTATCAGGGTGATAATGTCCCCCATGCCCAATATCCGGGACGACAGGCGCTCAGGGTAAAATATTTCAAAATCATCCAATTTCTCGCCCGTTCCGATGAACTTGATCGGCTTTTGGGTCACCGACTTGATGGAAAGAGCGGCCCCCCCCCGTGCATCTCCATCCATTTTGGTGAGAATTACGCCGGTAATGTTCAGAACTTCATCAAACTTGCATGCTACGTTAACCGCCTCCTGCCCGGTCATGGCGTCAGCCAAAAACAATACTTCTTTGGGGTTTACGGCACGTTGAATTGCCCGCAATTCTTCCATTAACGGCTCATCCACATGCCATCGGCCGGCAGTGTCGATCAGCGCCGCAGCACATCCGCGACCCCGAGCTTCATCAAGTGCCTTCTTGCAGATTGCAACCGGACTGTCTCCGGGCTGCGGGGTATAAACCGGTACCTGCAACGACTCCCCTAATTGACGTAGCTGCTCAATAGCAGCAGGGCGGGAAACATCCGCGGGAATTAAGAACGGCTGTTGATTTCCCCGCACAAGATGCCTCGCCATTTTCCCAACAGTAGTGGTTTTCCCTGACCCCTGAAGTCCGACAAACATCAGCGGAACCGGCTGCGATCCTGTTAGGTTCAGGGAACTTCTTTCTCCACCCAACAGATTGGTCACTTCCTCATTTACAATCTTAATCACCTGTTGGGCCGGTGTAAGGCTTTCCAGCACCTCTTGTCCGATTGACCGTTTCCTCAGAATCTCGATAAAGTCTTTTACCACCCGAAAATTGACATCCGCCTCCAGCAACGCCAATCGAATTTCACGCAAGATCCCCTTTATATTTTCCTCGGTGAGCTTCCCGTGCCCTTTAAGCTTCCGGAAAACAACCGTTAGCCTCTCGTTTAACGAATCAAACATTCTTCGCCAAAAATTTAGTGGTTAGTGATTACGCGGAATCTTGTTCCCGGACTATATACAGTCCCTTGCTCCACAAATTTTAAACTTTTAATATTAATAACATTTTTAACAAATTGTCAAGCAAAAACAGCCGCTCAACCCTTTAACCTGAGCTTCTCCCTTTATCCATCGCCCTTGTAAATAATTGCAAAAGACTATACTATATGATAGAAAATTTTGGTATCTTTTGTTGACGCGTTTTCGGCAAAACACGCTGAGGCTTTCATGCCAGGCAGACATCTGCAATGCATTCGCAAAAGCAGGGATGCCTTTTGATTTTGGTTCTCCCCATCCACAGTAGGAAGTATGGTTTCTAACTTGGCGATTTGAATACGTTGGAGGTGCTGCTGGTGTTCACGAACGAAAATATTGCCGATAGTCCTAAAGAGTACCATGCCAAAGAGATTATTTCCGAAGAAGCGTTTTTGCGGCTGGTTCATAACGCTACGGTGGATGTGCTTCGAATCAGTCAATGTCTTGCAGGCGAGCAAGTCGACCCTAAACTACTCACCAAGCGATTGTTTTACGTCATTTCGGTTACCGCCAGGGAGTTGGAGGATTTCTTGGACGACCATGGGGCAAAAAACAACCGAGACTGGTATTTCTTCCGGGAGTTGGTTGCCACAGCCCGGACTTTCGGCTTTGTTGCCTTTCTGGTCGAGCACATTGAGACGAGGTATCTTAGTTTTCAGGACAAAAAATCCTATAAAAGCTATTTTGAGAGAACGAAAAGTATCAGGCAATATTACAACCAGCTCTTGATACAAATATTCACTCTCATCCAAAACGAGGCCCAACGTCTCAATATATCCTTTCCCCCCCAAGGGCTCAGCGAGCACTACTATTATGATATTCCCTCCAACAAAATACTCCCCCCCAATCTCAACGAAGAAGAGGACAAGAACGAGAAAGAAAGCATTATTAAAATTTGTTCTCAGTTCATCAACATTACACAAGAGTTTGACGATCTCGAATGTGATCGGCGTTATCCGCCTCAACAACTCTCAAAAATGATCCCCGCGAAAGTGAATGAAGAGAAGATTCGGCGGTTTGAATTATTTATGCATAATTTAGAGTCTGTCTATGACACCTACGTTAAGGATACCAGCCTTGAAGCCCAAGATCCCGGATTCAACAAGCTGCGAACTCAAATTTCCATCATTCTCCACCTCCTCGAAATTGCGCGCGCATTAGCCCATTTCTATGAACGCCACGAAAAGATAAACACCCTCTTGGAACAGGCTGTTCCCGGCAACAGTGTCCCCAACTGCGTAGTCAACTGGGCGCTTTACCATACTGATCGCATGATGCGATCAAGCAAGCTGCTTGCCGAGGAACTCCTACGACACTATGCCGCCATGGATTCGATTCAACTTCCCGTGCCAAAAAATCTGGGGTTCCATTTGCGACCTTCCACCCTGGTCGCAAAAGTGGTAAACCATTACGGCTCGGATGCGTATCTGATCGTTGGAAACGACAAGTTTGATGCAAAAAGCGTTTTAAGCATCACCTGGGCGGGGGGTAAAATCGCTCGTGAAAAGATAGACGAGGTTACCTTCGTGGGAGAAAAAAGAGTCTTAGATGACTTAGAGACGCTCGCCAGCGTAAACTATGGTGAAGACCATATGGGCAAAAATCGACCTTTACCTAAAAAATTATCTTATCTGCGCTGACAACATCATCGATTGATAAACTGGTTGATTATGTCCATGTTTCGATCCGTGGCCCCCTGATGCTTCCGAATTACTGCGAATCCCCTTTCCCCCAAAACCCCGGCTTCGGACTCATTGCTAAGCAGCCGCTCAACCTGCGCGAGCAGTTCCTCTCGTGAGGCTACTTCCAATCCAGCTCCCGATTCCTTGAGTGTCAGCGTTATTTCCGGAAAGTTTTGCATATTCGGTCCAAAAATGACCGGCTTTTTGTGAACCAACGGCTCTAAGATATTGTGACCGCCGATATTAACCAAGCTTCCACCAACAAAAATAACATCCCCGAGAGCATAGGCATGCGAAAGCTCTCCGATTGTATCGAGCAAAATCACTCGAGGGCGAACAAGCGGCATTTGTTCCTTCATCTGGGTTCGCCGGGCCAGCTCAAAGCCTCTGTTTTTAACTAATTTCTCTACCTCTTGAAACCTTTCCGGATGACGAGGCGCCAGCACCAACACCAATCGAGGATGCTTTCCGAGCAGCTCTGCAAAAGTATCAAGGATGATCTCTTCCTCTCCCGAATGAGTGCTTCCGGCGATAAAGACCTTATCCTCGGCGTTAAGATAAAAGTCCTCCAACAATCTCCGCTTTTCTTGGGCGAAAAACGGCGCGATCTTCTGATCAAACTTCATATTGCCGGTAAGCAGGACCTTCTCGGGAGCAGCGCCAATCTCAATCACCCGTTGGTAGTCAATCAACGACTGCATCCCGAATGCGGAAATTTTATTGAAGACATGCCTAAAAAACCATCCAAACACCTTATAGCGCCGGCAGGATTTGAGAGAAATTCTCCCGTTGACAATAACCGAAGGGATATGGTGATGTTCCAATGCCAGCAAAAAGTTTGGCCAAATTTCGGTCTCGGTATGGATGAAAATAAGCGGGTTGATGATGCGTATTACCCGATTTACGATAAAAAAGTAGTCATAAGGAAAGTAAATAATACAGTCTGCCTCCGGGACCTTCTGGCGGGCAGTATAATTGCCGGTATTGGTAATCGTGGAGAGTACGATTTTTACGTCGGGGTGCTCGCTTTTGATCTTTTTGATGATCGGAACCGAGGCCAGAACCTCCCCCACGGAAACAGCATGAAGCCAAATGGGACGACGGCCTTTAATTCGAGTACGAACTTCCCTGGGAATAACCCCGATGCGCTGAACAAATCCGTTCCGGTATTTTCGCTGCAGAAGCAAGGAGCAGGCGATAACCGGTAACGCCAATAGCGTCACCACATTGTAAAGTATATATAGCATATCACCAAAAAATTTAACGACCGCTAACCGAAGGTTTCCCATCTCATACGTTAACGCAGGAGTCCATCGCCATCGTACGGACCCTTCGCACCCTGGGGAAGGGATTCTTCCCTCCCTTGATCACGATAAAAATAATCAGGGAACGCTTCCTCAATCTCACCACGGACATCCTCTAAATTCTTTTCGATCTTTTCAGAATACTTATTGTTCGGATAACGTTCAACCAGGTCTTTTAGTAGGGTGTAGCTCTCTACAAGATATGTTTTTCGCAATTCCGGATCATCAGACTGCTCGGCGTCAAAAAACAATTGCCCTGCCTGCGTCCGTCTTTCACGCGCGAAACCATCGATCGCCGCCTGTTTCTTCATCTCCGCATCGCCTTCGTACGGCGTACCCCGCAACTGCTCGAACAGAGACACCGCCTCCTCATACTGCGCGCTTTCAAGGAGTTGCTCGGCTTTTTCAAGCTTCAGCCGATCCGTTTCGTCTTTCCACTCTCCTTCCATTTGCTGGAGCACCCGTTTCTTCTCTTTAATCAGCACCAACTTTTCACGCACGGGATACGGATAGTTCTCTCCCGGAAACGACGCTTCAAGGGCCAAGAGAAGTGAACGAGCTTCGGCTAAATTCGACTCCTCGATGTTCTGACCGATCTTGGCAAGCTTCCCTTCCATACCCACGACCGTTGTACTTATCAATTGACTAAGGACACTTTCCACCTCCTGGTAACACGAAGGGTCAACACATTCATTTCGAGCCGCCAAACAGAGCGAATACGCCTCGGAGAAACTCCCTTCCTTCCCCAAGAGATCAATAGCCTGATCAAGTCTGTTTCTCACCTTCAAATACCGAATATTCGTGTGAAAGAGCGCGACTTTTGCCTCCGCCTTATGATACCAGTCTTGTTCCGATCGATAAAATCCCACAACCCTTTGAAAAAATAGTTCAGCCGTGTCATACCGCTCTCTATCGATAAGCCATTCCCCGAGTCTAAACATGTAGGGAGCGTTTTCGGCGGTAAGGGGAAAAGGGCTCTCAACTATTTCCTCGGCTACCTTCACCGCATCATCGACTAATCCCAGTTGAATGAGAGAAAGTGCATAGCACAGGTCATTCTTGGGTTCTTGCCCGCTTCCTGCCGTTTCCCGGGCATTAACGAAACGGTAGAGGGCAATGACCTTATAGAATTGGCCGGCCGCGAAACTATCTTCAATAGCCTTCGTTGCCAGCACCGGGTCGACTCGGGGAACGCTATATTCTCTGCGTAACTCGTCTAAAGCCGTAAAGCAGAAAAGGTAATGATCGACCAACTCCATATACATCCTTTCCCGTTCTACTGCCGTGGCCTCCCCCGCCAGGTGCTGCTGCACGTCCTTGATTTGTTTAATTCTCTCGAGGCACAAGGACAGTTGGCTATCTCCCCGATTTTGGCGGGGGCGCGTTCCTGCCGGAAAAACGCTTTCAATGGCGTCTTCCCGCTTCTCTGTCGCAATCAAGGAAGTAATGAGGACGTCGAGCGTTCTCTCCCATTTCGCAACACCCATCTGAAGGTTCTTTTTTTGCACTTCCTCATCGACCAATACTCGGGACTTCTGTTCCAAGGCAGCCGGTTTCGGCTCCACCGTCTCAACCTTTCTCTTCGGTGGCACACCACACCCAAAGCCAATCACTACAACCAAAAGGAGAACCACAAGCTGTCCATAGTAATAAGCAAGCATTCGCACCATTCTCTTTTTACTTTTCCTCCTTAGAAACGGGCGGGGAGAATGAGGTCTCGGGTAATGGAGCAAAAAACCTCTGCGGTCTCAAAAATCCACCCTCCCATTGCCCATAGGTGAACAACGTAGCCGGAGGTGTCCTGCTCTCCAAATACTTGTCTAAAGAAAGAGGCAAGCCGTTTTCCGGATCTATCGGGACCACGATTGTATCTGCGGGTTGCGACAGTGATACCACCCGCTCTCCAAGAAATGCAAAATCGACCGGATCAATGGAAGCCTGGAAACCAGGGTTCTTCACCACTTCCCTGGCTACATCTATCCAGACCGGCAGCGCTCCCGAAGCACCGAAGATTCGAATACGATCATTTTCCATGGGTGTATTATCGTCGTACCCCACATACGTTGCAAGAACAAACGCATTGTGAAGCGTCGCCCGGACACTCTCCTCGGCAAAAGTCGGGATAAAGCCGATATAGCTCGAATTACTATACTCATTCGCGGTTCCGGTTTTTCCAAGGGTAAAGATGGTAACGTCAACGCGCTTGCTTTTGACACCAAGATCCAGGTTCATGGTCACAGCCTCGCGAGCCCTGTTCCCTGTTCCCTGGAGCACTACATTCTTTAAGATCTCAGCAACCATGGTGACGACACGGGTATCGAGGAGTTGTGTCTCGTGCGGAATGAAACGATAGATTTCCTCCCCCTGAGGATCGACAATCCGGTCGATAATAAGGGAGTCAGGATAAACGCCGTTCTCACTCACATCCCGTTTTCCCTCAAGCAATGTGGAGTACGCCTGGGCCATTTCCAGAATACTAACCGCATTCGGACCTAAGGGGAAAGAAAGGACCGGCTCCAAAGCGGTTTCAATACCCATCTTCTCACAAAGCTTCACCACATAGAGAAGGCCGACCAAGGTACGATAGTCTTTGATTCTCCAAAGGGACATCATGTCATAGGGAGACTGGCTTGTCACTTTCGGCAACTCCCGCTCAATGGTCTGCTTAAGATGAGATAGAACTGATGATCGAATCTCGCCCTCAATGAGAATCGCCTCCGGGGAAGCCGTCGAGGGCACGAAGGGCTGAACCTCACCCGCAAACAGGTCGTAGGCATGAGAATAGGTCAATGGCGAAAACCCCTTATCGGATAAATCATCCCCGTATGCTATCACTGGTTGGCCATTCACAAAACCGGTGTAGAACCGGCTGAGAATGCCGTAAAAAACCTCAGGGTCAGGAAATGAATATAAGAAGGCGTCCTTCAAGTATGCCCACTCCTCAAGCATCATGGAATTGAGACGATTGTACCGAAGAAAATGCGCTCTGAGAATACGGTCTTTTACGGCGTATTCCCGCAGCACACTCGGGGTCAATTCATTCGGAGACAAAATCTCCTTTTCCTGAAGAAGAAGCTCCTGATATTCCTCAAACCCGCTGCCGTATTTGAGAAATCTGAGGGCTTCCGCTTCCCGTGTTCGCCCCTCGAATATGAGATCGGTTGCGACTTCTTCCCGTGCGCTCTCAAAGGCGACTTCCCGCAAAGTGTTCTCGGCCGCTATGATACCCCATCTATCTCTCACCCGCCGCTTGAAATCAGCGTATCGTTCATTTTCCCGCGGGGCCAAATCAACCACTGCAGCGACTTTCTTGAACTGCGCAAACGACAACTTGTCACAGAGGTGATACAAAAGCCAAACTGACGCGAGATTCTCCGATTTCACTCCGGCCCAGGCGAGCGAAACCGTCTTCTGACGGCTCTCATGGTCGGGACGAGGGAAATAAAACTGATCCTGAAATACGAAAACATCACGCCCATTCGGCAACGGATCGACAATATTCCACCCCAGTTGTACCGCAGCGGTATACACAAGGGGCTTAAAGATCGAACCCAACTGGCGTTTACCTTCGACAGCGCGATTAAAGTTGATATTATCAGATCCACCCGCCAGGGAGACAATCCGGCCTTGTTTCAAAACAACGAATCCACCCTCGAGTCTGGCTTTCTGCTCCAGGTCCAACACAAAGACGTTCCCCTCGGGTGACTTCTCTCTCACAAAGACATAGACACTATCTCCCTTCTCAATGTGAGAAAGCAACTCTTCAACGTCCCCGGCTGTCGCTTCAGCCCATATACCGCTCTTCGATTTTTTGTACGGAGAGGCAAGATTCATCAATCCGTCATAATCCACTTTGCACAATGTTTTCCCCACCCTCACCAGAAGAACCGGATTCTTATTTTCTCTGGCCTTCTCTTCTGCGGTACCGAATCTAAATGCTCCGATCGTCGGCTCTCTCTTCTCGCCCAGTTCCACCTGGGCATATCGTGACTGCACCACCTCCCGGTCGTATCCGGTAATAAGCGTTTCGAGCCGAGACAGATGCTTCCGCATGATGCGAAGGCCTGCTTCCTGAATATCTTTATTAATGGTGGTGTAGACTCGTATCCCCGACGTGGCGACGTTGCTGATGCCATGCTCCGTTAAGGTCTCCCGAAATTGTTCCGATTGAAGCTGTTCCCGCACAAAATCCATGATCACGTTTTGGCGATAATATATTCTCCCCTTTTTGAAAGGGATGGGCGCATGCATCAGTTCTTTATATTCCGGAGGAGAGATCATTCCGAGTTCCGCCATATTACGCAACACGTAATTCTTTCGCCTCACAGCTCGCTGCATCACTTCGTTTTGCTTCTGCGGACTAGACTGAATAAGCGGATTGTACTTGTTCGGCGCACGCACTGATCCGGCAATGAAGGCGCATTCAAGGAGATCCAGTTCATCTGCCGACTTATCAAAAAAATACTTGGCTGCTATGCCCAATCCCCGTCCGGTTCCGCTCACATAAAATTGATTAGTAAAGAATTCTACAATCTCTTCCTTGGAAAAATGGGCTTCGAGCTTCAGCGTTTGTATCAGTTCTCTCAGTTTTTCTCGGACGGTTCTCCCCTTTCGTTTAAAGATATTTTTCGCGGTCTGCTGCGACAAGGTGCTTCCCCCCTGAACAATCATCTTCGCCCGGAGGTTCACAGCGAATGCCCTTACAATGCTGAACGGGTTTATGCCGGGGTGGATAAAGAAATATTTATCCTCGGCAGCAACCAGTGCGTTTACAAAGTTTTTGGGAATATCCTGGTAAGGGATATAGATGCGGTGTTCGTTTTCAAAAAAAACCCCTATAAGACTTTCCCCGTCGTCATAATAGACCGGAGTTTCTATTGACAACGAGTTCATAATCGCTTCGCGAGAAAACTCCCTGCCCGGATGCTTGCAAATGTAATAATAGTACAGCCCCCCTACAATCCCCCCTCCTATCGTGCCGAGGAGAAGAAAAGCAATAAAGAACTTCCACTTCATCCTCCACAGCCAGCGAAGAAAAAAATAGGGGAAGAATATGATTCGTATGATTATCGTCTTCATCGTTCAGGATAATCCGACTCCGTCAATTGCAGACCCGCATTCAGGACATGCGTTATTCGTTATCCGGTAACACGATATGATAAAACCCCTCCGTTCAATGAGAAGACTCCCGCACGAATAACAGTAAGTGTTTTCTCCCTTCTCTCCCCACACATTCCCAACATACACATAGCGAAGTCCCGCCGCAAGACCGATCTCCCGAGCCCGTCGCAGGGTTTCAACCGGCGTTCGAGACTGATCGGTAAGCTTGTAGGTCGGATAATAAGCGGAAATGTGCCACGGCGTCTCCGCTCCCAAGCTGGCGATAAAACCGGCGATTTCTTTCAGTTCGCTTTCCGAATCATTGTATGTCGGTATTATCAAAGTGGTCACTTCCACCCAAATCCCGAGTTCCTTATACAGTTTTAGTGAATCTAAAACCGGTTGCAGCCGCGCCCCGCATACCTCTCGATAAAACCCTTCGGAGAAGCTCTTCAAGTCAACATTAGCAGCATCCAGAAATGGACGGATATGGCGAAGAGCTTCGGAGGTAATATATCCATTGGTTACAAAGACATTCCGGATATTGCGCTCATGCGCCAATGCGGCAATATCATACGCATATTCATAATAGATGGTAGGTTCGGTATACGTATAGGAAATTGAGGCACATTCATGGTATTGCGCCGCTGCGACGATCTTCTCGGGAGTGACATCGTCACCCACTATCGCCCCACGATCTCTGGGCATCTGCGAAATACCGTAATTTTGACAATGTCGGCATCGAAAATTGCAGCCCACCGCAGCAATTGAAAAGGATTCCGAGCCGGGATAGAAATGGTATAACGGTTTTTTCTCAATCGGGTCAACTCCTTGAGAAACGCACTTTCCGTACACCAGGCTCAACAGCGCCCCGTCTCGATTCTCCCTCACCCCGCACACTCCCCGTGCCCCGTCCTTGATGATACAACGATGGTTACAGAGCCCGCACTCAACCGTCCTGTCCTCTTTCTTCCGATAAAACATCCCTTCCTTCATGGCCTTCCTCATAAACCCTCAAGATGTATACTCACTTCAAACCGGAGAGGGGAATCCGATCAGCGTCTCTTCTCAAGGGCCACCATAATCTGCCCACTCTTTCACCGTTCACCATGAACCTCCGGTGCAGCGGGTTACCGCCTCTCTCGTCCTCCATGCTTCTGCAGAAAGTGGGCGGCAAAGAACGTAATCCCCATTATGCAATACCCAAGTGAAAACATGGGGGCCGCATCGATGCCGATTATCGTGACTATTCCTCTTCCATTTATGGCGAATGAATGAATGATCCCGATAAACGAAAGAAGTGCCGCAATAACCGTCCAAATCGTAGCACGTATAAATTTTTTTTCAATAATAGAGGCTACCGTAGCAGAAAGGATCATGGAGGTAATAATAAACCCCCTCTCCAGGCAAATCATTCCGTAGATATGGAATCCGTGAGCAGTAAAGGTGTCAAGACCGACCGCCTCCCAGCTCTTGCCCGCTTCTCTCAGTGCCGTCTCCATCACCATAACAGCGTAAGCGGCAACCGCAGGAAACAACCCGAATGCCGCCGCCGGCGCATGTTTTGTGGGGGTCGTTTGGAACGCCTGTGCCGTAATAACAATACCAATCCAAAGAACGATTGCCGCCCCGGCTTCTATGGGGACCACGGCAAATATAAGATTCACCAAACCGGAAACACAGATGAAACCAATAAAAATTGCATTGAGGATGGAATATCCCCACCGTGCTCCAAGCGCCTTCCAGCCCGGATGCCCGATATAGATCGTCGTTGGGAAACAGGAACCAAAAAGTGCTGCCGCGATAGATCCAATTCCGTTCACGGCTAGACTGGGCATCGTCGGGAATCGGTCACCCGCAGCTTCCGCGCTTTCAATGTTTTGTAACGAGCCGATCACGTTAATAATTCCCATAGGGAAAATAATCGAAATATACTTCCAGGCATAGTCGGTTCGTAGCACATCCCACAACGCATAGCCAGAGGCATGAGGAAAATGAACCTGAAAATGAATAAACGCATTCTTAACCTCCCCCGGGTCCATGTAGTTAAAGCCAAACGGCTGAAGCCCCCATGCCAACAAAGTCCCCGTTCCCAATGCCACCAAGCCTCCCGGCAGTCCCAAGGGGAACCTAAGCCTTCCAAAGTACTCGGCTAATATGATGGCTAGTGGCAAAAAGGCGATAAGGGGCCGGCTGAAGATGCGAAGAGCGAAGTCCATGGCAATAAAGGTGATCGCGATGCCGGACAAGGCTGACAACAAGGCCACCCGGGGAGTATGCTTTCGGACATATTCCGCAACGAACGCACCCGCCAGTTCCAGGATACCGCTTCCCAAGCATGCCAGGAGGCCTACTTTCCAGGCCAGCTCAGCACTTCCCGTCTCCATCCGAACCGGTAATATGATAAAAAAAACAAACGCAAAAAGGCTGGGAGTATTGATCCCGTATGGAAGGGCGGTCACATCATCCCGCCCTTCTTGCCGGGCCAACCGACGGGCCTGCCATGCATAGAAAAGGTTTCCCATCACAATCGAAATCGCCGCCCCCGGAAGTATCGTCCCCAAAACCCTCGATGCATCCATTCCGCACACAGACTGACAAAGGGCGCCGATAACGATCAACTGCATCAGATTATCGGTCATTAAACCGAAAAAACCGTCGATATCCTTCCTTACAAAAAGCGTCCGGGGAATGCTCGTATTCATAGTCGGTATCCTCGGTAAAAAGCACCTTCATCCCTGCGTGGTAAAGGCTCTTTTACCACCGAATAGAAAAAACTGCAACACCCGGTATCGCCCTGGAGGCGGTGATCGGAAAATCGACTCATTGTTGAACACATAACCAATTCTCCGATGCGGCATCGAATCTTCTTGACACCATTTAACCAGTTCCGATAAAAGGATAGATACGGATACCCCATTCATCCAAAAAGCTCAAAGAGAGGGCCGTACCATGACAGCGGAGATCATCGAATCGCTCTTGGAGTGCGAACTTTTTAAGAACTTGACTGCGCAAGAGATTAAACCATTATCGCCTCTTTGTCGCCTCGAAACCTACGAAGCGGGTACCGCAACCTTCAAGCAAGGTGAAAAAGGCAGTAGGATATTCATTATCACTGCCGGTCAAGTAACATTGGAGAGAACCGTTGATCTGGGTGAGCGAAAGGCACATGTCAGAATTACGACCTTGGGTAGCGGGAGGGCATTCGGTTCCTGGTCCGTCCTTTTGGGAGAATCTCACACTCTTATGTCGACGGCTTTCTGTAATCGGAAGGCCGACGTGATATCAATCGATGCTTCAGCATTGCGCGCTGCATTACAGGACAATCCTGCCGTGGGCTTCAAAGTGATGGAAAACCTTGCGCGCTTACTCGGTGATCGGCTTCAGGGCGTTTATGGGGCCATGGAGAGAATATAGCCGAAGCCGTCGTCCCGAATCTCGGCAGATTTTCTCTTTATCTCTTTTTTATCCCGTCAAATGACTCGCAAAAAAATATCATCCGCTATAAAAAAGTGGGAAGAGACTACACCCGTCTCTTCCCACTTCCTATTGCCTATATAAAGAGTTCGGCCGCGAACCGCCTATCTCCTTTTTACCACTTGTAGATGATGGAAGCCTGTAACCGATTGTCGGTTCCATTGCTTCTGTCGATATATTCGGTATTCCAATAACTATATTCCAACCCTACCGTCACCGGCGGAATAATTTGGTAGTTTACATTGGCGAAATAGAAGCTGTTCCGCCCGCGCATTCCGGCGCTGAGGTCATCGTTACTCGGGTCATCGATGCCGAACCCGGCGTTGTATTTTAACTCACTGCTCCAGGCATAGCTCAACTGTGCCCAACCGCCTCTGGTCTTAATAATGTCCTGCGTCCCGGCATTGATTCCCTGCAAAATACCCCCAAAATAATCATCCAGATTATAACCGGCAAAGATCTCACCCTTAAGGGATAGACACGCACTCAACGGCAAATCAAAATCACCGTTCACCGACCAGGTTTTTGCCCGAATCTGTCGCGCCGGCAAATCCATTTCTTCTTTTCCATAGTGACCGGAAATTCCAAATACACTTGCCTTATCGGTTAACAGCTTTGTCGAAAGCGCAATCCTTCCTTGAACGGTGGGAAAACCCGCATCATCACCATCATTATAACCGTCAAAATCAAAATCTTCGTTGATAGTGCCTGTGGTACGCGCTATTGCGAACGCGGTCGTAAGCTTATTCCTCTCGTTGACCGGATAATCATAGGTTAAACGCAATTGGGCTCTTCTGTACCCTATATTACCCGCTCCCCAGCCAACCGTGTAATTAAGGGTACTAGGAAATAAAGGTGAAATCAGATCAGAAGTCTGTCCGGCTAGGAGACTGAAGTTCGCCCGCGTTAACTGTAAATATGCATGACGAACCATGAGCTCGGACTTATTCTCGTGGGCAGCATTACCGTAAAGATCAACTTCAATTCTTCCCAATGCTTCCCATTCACCAGATTTGGGAGCTATAATATTCATTCCCAATCTTGTCTGTCGAATGGTCATGCTAAAGTCATTATCATTTTTATGCACGGACTCATTGGGAACAAAAATAATAAAATCACCGTCACTCCCATTCGTTCTGCTGTCGTTATAGCTTGCGTCCAGTTTAACATACCCATAGGGCTTGAACTGGAATTTACTCAGTACGCGGGGGGCTGCCTCCGCAACCACTTTCTCAGTACTTTGTACTTTCTGTTCAATCTGCTCCACCCGCACTTTGTCTTCCTCGCGCATTTGCTGCTGCTGCTGAAGAACTTGCTTTAATTCATTCAGCTGTTTTTCCAGACTATCAATCCGCTGCTGAAGCTGATCAACCTCTGCTCCTCCGCTTGCCATAACCGGCATCGCAAAGGCCACAGCAAGCATCAAACACAATACTCCGACAATAACCTTCCTGATCATCTCTACCTCCTTAGATTCTTAACTTCCAAAATGTACCACTACCAAACTCATTCCTACGGTATCACCACAAAAAGTCTCTTCCAGGGTTAACGAATGAACAAAAAGGAGCCCCCTCAGAGGAAGCTCCTTTTATTCTCTCTTTACAGCCGTTCTTTCACGATCACATCGACGACACTGGGATCAGCCAAGGTGGTGGTGTCTCCAATGTCTTCAATCTGGTTGGCGGCGACTTTCTTGAGAATTCGTCTCATAATTTTTCCGCTTCTCGTTTTCGGAAGGCCGTCGGCGAACTGAATCTTTTCCGGTGTGGCGATGGGGCCGATCTCCTTTCGAACATGCGCCACCAGTGTCTTCTTCAGGTCGTCGGATTTTTCTACGCCGGTCTTCAGGGTCACAAAAGCGTAGATTGACTGACCCTTCAACTCATGAGGATATCCGACAACCGCCGCCTCGGCCACTGCTTCATGGGCGACCAGCGCGCTTTCAACCTCGGCCGTTCCCATCCGGTGACCGGAAACATTGATAACATCGTCGATCCGGCCCGTAATCTGATAATATCCCAGTTCATCTCTGGTAGCGCCGTCACCGGCCACATAATATCCGGGGAACTGTTCAAAATAGGTCTCCTGAAATCGTTTGGGGTCGCCGTAAACGCCTCTCATCAGTCCCGGCCATGGTCTGCTGACCACAAGAGCTCCACCGGCAACCTGATCGGTGAGTTCTTTTCCTTCATCGTTCAACAGCGCCGGCTTAACGCCGAAAAACGGAACCGTTGCCTTGCCCGGTTTTAGATCAATCGCGCCCGGAAGCGGGGTGATGATGATTCCGCCGTTTTCCGTCTGCCAGAAGGTGTCTACAATAGGACACTGGCCGCGCCCGATCAGGGTATGGTACCAGTTCCATGCTTCCGGATTGATGGGCTCGCCCACGGAGCCGAGAATTCTAATTGAAGAAATGTCTGCTTTCTTAACCCAGTCATCACCTTCCTTCATGCAGGCGCGGATAGCGGTGGGCGCGGTATAGAAGATTGTCACTTTGTACTTTTCCACGACTTTCCAGAACCGGCTGTAGTCCGGATAGCTGGGCACACCCTCAAACATGATTGAGGTAGCGCCATTGGCAAGCGGACCATAGACAATATAACTATGCCCGGTAACCCAGCCGATATCAGCGGTACACCAGAAAATGTCTTCTTCGTGATAATCAAAGATTACCTTGTGAGTAAAAGCTACGTAGGTTAAATAACCTCCGGTGGTATGCATAACCCCCTTGGGTTTTCCCGTTGAACCTGAGGTATAGAGGATAAAAAGCGGATCTTCCGCATCCATCCACTCCGGTTCACAGTTGGCATCAACCTTGGCCATCTCTTCATGCCACCAAAGATCTCTTCCTTCTTGCCAGTCACACTTGATCTTCTCCCCAACTCTTTCAACAATAATCTGTTTTTCAATAGAGGGACACGCTTTAAGTGCGGTATCAGCGTTAGTCTTCTGGGGAATCGCCTTGGCACCGCGAAAGGTTCCGTCGCAGGTAACCAAAATTTTGCATTCGCTGTCCTGGATCCGGTCCCGCAAAGCATCGGCGCTAAACCCACCGAATACGATGCTGTGAATCGCGCCGATCCGGGTGCACGCCAGCATTGAGATGGCAAGTTCGGGAATCATCGGAAGATAGATACAGACGCGATCGCCCTTCTTAACGCCGTGTGCCTTGAGAACATTGGCAAACTTGCAAACCTCTTCATGCAATTGTTTGTACGTTATCCCCTTGTCTTCACTCGGTTCATTCCCTTCCCACTGGATGGCGACCTTGTTTCCTCTGGTTGCAAGGTGTCTGTCCAGACAGTTATAGGATACATTCAGCTTGCCGCCTTCAAAAAACTTGATAAAGATGTCTCCCTTTTTAATGTCAAAGTTATAATCCATAACCTTGTCCCATTTTTTGTTCCAGGAGACATATTCGCCGGCAATCTCGCTCCAGAACCCTTCGGGATCATCTACCGACCGCTGGTACATCTTGTCATATTCATCCTTGCTCTTAATGTAGGCTTTGGCCTTAATAGACTCCGGCACCGGATAGATATCCTTTAATTGACCCTTTTCTTCATTTCCCATTTTGTTAGCTCCTTCTTTATTAATGAATTATTATGGTTTTAAATAAATTGGCTGGCCTTAAACCTCCGGTCATCAAATTTTTGATTTATAGTGTACTCTTGGCTTCTTGTCAAGCACATTCTTTCCTCTTTTTACAAAATCCCTCATTCCTTACAAAATACAACCAATTAAAATCATGGATAAAAATACCGCCCTACTAGGAACTCTCAGATAGGAAAAATTGAGCAGACTCTATATTGCAGGCACCGAAGCGGAATCCTACCGCTCCGGAGCAAACCACGGAGAACGCACCCTCTTGCCATCAACCCCTTACCGGTCGTTTTTATTGAAACAGCCTTCGGCGAATTTTTCTCGTAATTTCTTGGCCACGCAATCCGGAACGATTTCGTCCACATTCCCCCCTGCCACCACCACATCCCGGATGATGCGAGAACTTACGTAAAACCACTTGTAACCGGTCATCATAAAGATCGTCTCCACCGATCTATCCAGTCGCCTGTTCATGAGAGCCATTTGAAACTCATACTCAAAATCCAATACCGCTCGCACTCCCCTCAGAAGGATATGGGTGTTTTGCTTCTTAAGATAATCAACCAAGAGACCCTCAAAAGAGCCTACCGTAACCCGGGGATTATCGCCGATCGCCTTCGTGGCCATTTCAACACGCTCTTCAATAGTAAACATGTGTTTTTTTTGCGGATTAATGGCCACGGCAATAATAATGCGGTCCACTATATTAAGTCCTCTCCGGACAAGGTCCAAGTGTCCATTGGTAATCGGATCGAATGATCCTGGATACACAGCTACTCTTTCCATACAACACCTCTTCTTATTCATAATAGGTGAAATAAAGAGATCAGGGTTTGACCGTAGCGGCGACAGTCATCCCTCACCAAGCTTCCATAGGATGATTCAACAGTTTCTCCTGAAGAGTGCTCGGCCACAACAATTCCATCGCGCGACAACAAACCGGCTTCACTAATCCCCAGAAGCGTATGACCCACCAACCCCCGCCCATACGAAGGGTCCAAAAAAATCAGCTGGAACTTCTCATCACGCGCCCCCAGTATCTTCAGCCCCGTGCTTACGGAACGGTCAACCACTTTCGCACGCTCCTTCAGTCCACACACACAAATATTTTTCCTCAAGATCGCGAGCACCCTGTGATTATTTTCGACGAAAACCGCCCGTTCCATCCCCCGGCTGAGTGCCTCGATTCCAACGCTCCCGGTTCCCGCAAAAAGGTCCAACATCCATCCATCGAGACTGCAAGGCGCAAGAATGTCAAATACGGCTTCCCGTACTTTGTCTGCGGTAGGGCGAACAACAATACCTTGATAGGTTTGCAGTCGCCGTCCTTTAAGAATGCCGCCGATTACCCTCACGCGGAATCTTCTTTAGCGCCTCCCAGAATGTACTTTTTCACCAAATCACCAACCTCGCTCGTCGTATACCCCATCTTTCCTGCGCTCAAGCTCTTGAGATCACGAGCCAGCACTTTCATAACCGCTTTTTCTATTCTCTGAGCCGCCTTATATTCCTCTAATTCTTCAAGCATCATCTGAGCTGCACAGATTGCCGCAATGGGATTTATCATGTTCTTCCCGGTGTATTTCGGGGCCGACCCTCCGATCGGCTCGAACATGGATACGCCTTCAGGATTAATGTTCCCGCCGGCCGCCACTCCCATACCACCTTGAATCATAGCCCCCAGGTCGGTAATGATATCACCGAACATGTTGTCGGTAACGATCACGTCAAACCACTCAGGATTTTTCACCATCCACATGCAGGTGGCATCAACATGGGCGTAATCGGTGCTGACATCCGGATACTCAGGACTTATCTCTCTAAAGGTCCGTTCCCACAGGTCAAAGGCGAACGTCAGAACATTCGTTTTTCCGCACAACGTCAATTTCCGTTCCTTATCGCGCCGCCTGCAAAAGTTAAAAGCGTACCGAAGGCACCGTTCAACCCCCATCCGGGTATTGATTGATTCCTGAATAGCGACTTCGTGGGGAGTTCCCTTTTTCAGGAATCCTCCGCTTCCGGTATAAAGCCCCTCGGTGTTTTCGCGGACGACGACGAAGTCGATCTCTTCCGGCCCCTTTTCCTTAAGGGGCGTCTCCACTCCCGGATAAAGCTTTACCGGTCGAAGGTTGATGTATTGATCCAGTTCAAAGCGGAGACTCAAAAGTATTCCTTTTTCCAAAATACCCGGTTTAACATCGGGATGGCCGATAGCCCCTAAATAAATGGCATCCATGCGCCGCAGTTCATCAACCGCTGAAGCTGGCAGGGTTTCGCCGGTGCGAAGATACCGTTCTCCTCCGAGATCGTAGGGAACAAAGGTTACAGAAAAATTCTCGATTTCGGACGCGACTTTCAAGGCTTTTATTCCCTCGGCCACCACCTCCGGACCGGTTCCATCTCCGGGAATAACTGCTATCGTATATGTTTTTGTCATCTCTCAGTCTCTCTGTAAGCGTCTCATTTGAGCATATTTCATCAGGCCCCCGGAAGCAATCAGCTCCTGCATAAACGGGGGGATAGGATGGGCTCTAAATTTTCTCTGGCTGGTTACATTAAGCATCTCGCCGGTGGCAGCATCAACTTCAATGGTATCGCCTTCCGAGATCCCGTCAACGGCGTCTCCGCATTCAAAGATAGGAAGACCCATGTTGAAGGCATTTCGATAAAAAATCCGGGCAAAACTCCTGGCAATCACACAGGATACGCCGGCTGCTTTTATGGCAATGGGAGCATGTTCCCGAGACGAGCCGCACCCGAAATTGCTGTCCGCCACAATGATGTCTCCCGGCTTCATGGCGGTAACAAACCCGGGATCAGCATCTTCCATACAATGTTTAGCCAATTCATCGGGATCAGAGGTATTAAGATAACGAGCCGGAATAATGGCATCGGTATCAATGTTGGTCCCAAATCGCCACGCTCTCCCCTTAAATTTCACCGCCGATCCTCCTCATCATAAATCCTTTGGACCCCCGATTTTCCCCAACAGTGCCGAGGCGGCCGCCACGGCAACTCCCGCCAAATAAACCTCACTCTGCGGGTCCCCCATCCTCCCGACAAAATTGCGATTGGTGGTGGCGACAGCCCGCTCCCCAGGTGCCAGAATCCCCATGTGTCCCCCCAAGCAAGGACCGCACGTCGGCGGACTAATGACCGCATTGCTCTCAATGAATATGGTGAGCAGTCCTTCTTCCAGTGCCTGTTTGTAGACCGTCGGCGTGGCCGGTATGATGATCAGCCGTACATGAGGCGCAACGGTTCCCCCTTTCAGGATCCGGGCCGCCGTCCTCAGGTCTTCAATTCGTCCGTTCGTACAAGATCCTATGACCACTTGATCAATGGGAACCGTGCCGACATCGCTTATGCCGCGAACATTCGAAGGAAGCGAGGGAAAGGCTACCTGAAGTTCGAGAGAGGAAACGTCATATTCCCGTATCTCTGCAAAGGCGGCATCCGGGTCGCTGTGATAAACCATAAAGTCTCTGGTTTTCCTTTCCTCAACATATGCCAAGGTCGTATCATCGGGGACGAAAATACCGTTTTTGGCTCCCGCCTCAATGGCCATGTTGGCCATGGAAAATCTCGCCGCCATGGAAAGCTCGGATATGACTTCCCCGGCAAACTCCATCGCCTTGTACCGGGCTCCCTCGACCCCGATATCGCCGATAGTAAACAAGATCAAATCTTTCCCATCAACCCACGGCGGAAGAGTTCCTTTATACACAAATCGAATCGTTTCAGGCACCCGGAACCAGGCTTCCCCCGTCATCATGGCATACGCTAAATCCGTACTGCCCACCCCGGTGGCAAAGGCCCCCAGGGCTCCATATGTACAGGTATGACTGTCGGCGCCGATGACCACATCGCCGGGAACCACAATTCCCTGCTCCGGCAACAACGCATGTTCAATGCCGACGGTTCCCTGATCGAAATAATAGACTAGATTCTGTTCCTTTGCGAATTTCCTGAGAATCTGGCATTGCCGCGCAGACTGGATGTCTTTGTTGGGGGTAAAATGATCGGGGACAAGAACAATCTTGGATCGATCGAAAACCCTCTTCCCTCCGTTTTTGCGGAACTCATCAATAGCAATGGGAGCGGTTATGTCATTTCCCAAGGCCACATCGATCGTGGCATTGATGATCTGCCCCGGCGCTACCGTTTCCAGGCCCGCATGTCGCGCCAGAATTTTTTCGGTTACTGTCATTCCCATAGGTATACTGTTCTTCAGCCTCCGGAACAGGTGGGTGATCCTGTGACTACCCCGGTATCAAACTGGTTTTTTCTGGGTTATTCATACATTCACGGTACCGATTTGTCAATCAAAAACCCCTGGCATTATCGTCAAATTCTGCTCCCTCGGGCCCAACCAGGAGACATTATGTACCAAAAACGGATTCCCGATGCAAGGAAAAGAGAAGGGATGCAGAGCATTAATGGCTGGCTTTGGAACGGGCGTCATCACGAACCGTCTCTTCAATATTCTCTTTATACGGCTCGACAAGAGAAAAGTCTTGCGTTTTGTTAAACTCCTTGACGACATTTCGAATCCGCGGATCATAATCGTCCCTGCCGCTGAAGTCTCCTTTGTCCTCGGCGAGGTTCTCACACCACAATCCCGTATAGACCGCTATCCCCCGTCGGGTGATCTCAATAATCGTCTTTAGAACGCTCTGAATTTTCGGCGGCCGATACCCAACCCGTCTCATCACTCCCGCCAACGGTGAACCTCTCGCAATGTAGGTCGGGCTCAAATAAATTACCAACGCCGTATGCGCCCTTTGACAGTGCGCCTGCAAGTAGTCCACCGTCGCCAAAGCCTCCCGGATGCCTTCTTCTTCAGTCATTAATGGGCCCGGCTTTAGCATAACGTATGAAGTAAGGCGAACGCCGAGCCTGCCAAGAAGTCTGATTTTTTCCTCAAGAAGACTTCTCTGCATATTTTTCCCCAGAATCGCATTCCGTATCCTGTCATCCTGCGTTTCAAAACCCACGGTAGTATCTACTATGTCAGCATTCGTTTTTCTCACCATCTCTTCCAACAACCGTTTTTTAAGATATTCCGGCCTCGTTTCCAGCGAAAGCACTTTCAGTCGGGTCATGGCTTGAGCACGCTTCACCAGATAATTCATGGCGTCAGGATAGAATCTCTTTTCATCCAATATGGATCCTTCATTTCCGACAGAAAGTTGTTGAAACGTCTCTATTTCGTCCTTATACCGATTGAACATCCAATCGATTTGTCGGGTGATACTTTTGAGGGGGACGGGGAGACGCGATGATCTGGTCGGCAAAATGCAGAACGAGCATGCGTGCTGGCACTTCTGCGTATAAAAAGAGACGCACAGATCCTTGAGGCCCAAAAATATCCTCTTGCCGCAATATAGTGGAGCACCTTCCTCTGCCATGATTAATATCCCAGCAGCCGCAACGCAATATCCCCGGGCATGCGCCCTGACTTCTTGCTTTCTGACAAGACTGTCTTCGTAAAATCGTATATCCTCGTCGTTCGCCTCATGCCTTCAACTATTGTCGGCGTTCCCCCAGTGATAATCAGATCATCTACGAGTATAGCGCCGGAGGATATGATAAAGTCAGGTATAAAGGTAATGCCCCGCGCAAACAGTATCTCTTCCGCCACCGGATGGACCGGTGCATTAGCGGAACCACCGACAATGTCTGCATCAATTTGATATGCATTGCTTGTATTGACTGTGTAATCAGTCGCACAGGGAATCAAAAGGTCATAGTGATCACTGAGAAACGTATCCCTTATGACCACACCGTATCCGGCTCCCACCGCGTTTCTTTCTGCTTGCACGTCATATCCGTATACGGTACAACCCCTCTTCAGAAGCAAAGCGGCAATTGCTATGCCTGACCTCCCCAGTCCTACTATATATGCCGAAATCCTGTCGAAATGAATTTCACCACCCAGAAAATCCAGGGCGGCCTCCAATCCCTTCGCCACCCCTGCGCCAAGCAACGGAATGAAAGAGCCGAGTCCCCCATATTCCTCAGGCAACTCCAAAACATATGGTGTTTCAGTCCTCACGTGCACCATGTCCTCGGGAGAAGAACCAAGATCAGTCGCAATATAGCATCTGCCCTTGTACTCATCCATCCACCGACCTATCTGTTCAAACGCCTCTTTTCTATGAGATTCATCATGCGCATAAACGACAAGTTTTAGCCCTCCAAACGGTAATCCCGCAACTTGATATTTGAGGCTCATGGTGAAAGCCAACTGTTTGGCATCGGCAAGCGCACCAGATTCATCTCGGTAATGCCGCACCCGACAACCCCCCGCTGCAATATTCTGATTTCCAAACCTGTGAATCGCCAAGATCGCCTTCAGCCCGAATCGGTGGTTGGCAAGAAATCGTATTTCCTCAAAACCGCTATCCCTCATACTCCTCGTCTCACCGTGGTTATGCCGTACACAAACTTCATTCGAAACCCCTGCCGCCAAAGAATTCCCCGCTTAAACCAACGATAATCCGACAACCATTGCGCTTCGATTTGTTCACGATCAACGTACATCATCATCGAAAAAATCGCCTTGAGCGCAGCATCACACCCTGTTTTTTCTATCCGTACCGGCACCTCTACAAACCGATCCTCATGATTGATGCCGAGGCAATCAAAGCGTGACGCCAGATCTTCAAAGACGGTCTTTCCGAATCTTGCACCGTGGACGGATGGCCACAACTGCCTCGCATAGGTCACCCAGTCGCTCTTCACCGACGGAAGGGTTATAAGGGTTACCCCTCCCGCTTTGAGTCCGGTCTCAAAGCGACGGAGACCTTCCGTTTCTCTGGTATCAAATCCGCACAGGGAGTTGTTTGCAATGATAGCATCATATGGCTGTTTCAGGTCGTAGGAGACCCAATCCCCCCTGATCCGAGCGCCTCTGTGCGCCTCGGGAACATTTCGTTCATACAGGGTGAGTGCCTCTTCAACGGGATCCAGAAAGTCAAAGATCAAACGCATTTGCGTGCAAGCGAAGAGTGTCACGAGGGTACTTGCCATCCTCCCGTCACCACAACCAACATCAAGAACACGAACTCTTGGGACATTTCCAAGGGCCGTCTTAATGGTTTCGGCAAGGACCTTCCCGATTACAAGGTACTCACTCTTGACAATCTTCTCAAAATCGAGGTATTCCTGGAAACGTTCGAGATAACTCTCTTTGCTGATATCACATTTCATGATCAACCCGCCGACACAACACGAGCAGAGCCGACTATCCAGACCTTATCTAAGAGATACTATCAAACCGCTCAAGACTTTTTCAGAGAATATTCGGCCGAGGGTGTCTCACGGGTGATACATAGACCGCGTATCGAACGATCCAGGATCAGGGACGTTTCACTTTTTGATAATACGTTTCTGCGAGATAGATCGCTGCTAGGGGGTTATGGCCGGTTACGCGGTCTTTAACAGCCAAAACAGTTACCGGGGCCTCCGCATATTTGAAAAATAAGGAATCGTGCCCCACGCACAATCCCAGGGCAACGTTCAGATCCACTTTCAAATAATTTAAAAGCAGTGCCTGATAAATAGGGTTGCAGATGCTTTCCTCAGTCCCCTGAAACACTTTCTCTTCCTCGCGGATTCCGATCCTTTCCTTGGGGACTCTTCCCGCCTTGCAATTCACCGAAACAACCTGAAAGTCATGCGCTTTAAAAATCTCTTCCACCTTGCGTGCTTCACGGGAAATCCCGATACAGAAAGCTAATCCGAGGCGCTCATACTTCAGCTTGCGGGCAAACTCACAGATTTCAATAATGCGCGTCTTCGTCGGTTGAAGCACATAAGGCCGTTCATGCCGATTCGCGTAGGCTTCCGCCTCTTGAATGGAAGCCTGGCGCGCGAACTCGTTAATCTCGGGCACATCGTATTCACGCTGCGCCTCCTTTTGAATCTCCCTGTGAAGCACTGTGGGGCAGCCCTGGGGCGCACTTCCGCCCCTGGACCAGCAAATCCGCTCCTCAAGCCTCAATCTGCATGCCGCACAGCTGGGAAAAGAGGTCTCGTTCTTGTCTCCCATGAGATTTCCTTTTTCGGAAGATCAACCGGTTACCTTGGCCCAATCATCATCACCACATAATAAAAGTATAAAACGGGTCAGGGTTTCTGTCAACCACGGCACCCGCCCCCCGCTCGTTCCTTCGGCGCATCTTTCTCATACAGTCCTCCCTTCCGGCAAAACCGCGGGATCAACACGGCTAGCGTTTATCACCCTCACATGCCCAAGCCTCTCTTAACGTGGCCGGGGAAGAAAAGTGTCCCTCCTAAGAGGGTACCGAGGAGGCAAACCCGAGGATATATCCGTTGCAGTCCTTGATAAAAAATTCATCTCTTCCGTAGAAGGTGGTAGTCAACGGTTTTATAACGATTGCCTTATCGCTGATGGCATCGTATAACTGCCTCGCGTCGGTGACTTTTATGTAGAGAAGCAGCGAGGCCATCACGGCCAATCCTTCGAGCGCGGGTATGTCAGCAGAAATGCTTTTTTGTGCCTGAAACATGATTTCAACACCATCGCGTTTCATCATGGCATAGTCGTACCGTTGGCCTTCTTCGCGTCGGAAAACCAGTTCGGTTGTGCCCGAAACCACCGCCTTGGCGAACTGAAAGCCCAGCAAACTGGCATAATAGTCCACAGTTTCATTAACATCTTCAACCATAAGAATAGGTGTCAGTTCCTTGTACTTCATCTCTCCATCCTTGTTGTATAATTTTGAGTCTCTCAATGCATCAAAGGAAACCTCGCTGGTTTTGCGTCAGTATCAATATACTGGCCTTCATATTCTATATAATCAAGCTCGATATTCATAGACTTCTCAAGTCTTCCCACCACTGTGAGAGGATTCTGATCCCGTGCCGCACGCTTTGCCGTCACAACGGGTATAATCCACCCTTCCACGCGATAGACTCCTTCGTAGCAGCGCAGCTTACGACCCTCTTCGTCACTCAAGAAAAAATGCCACGCCCGAAATCCGCGCCAGCCTCGATAGTCAACATAGCCGGTCACTTCGATCTTTCTCCCTTTATATTCCTCGGGTGATTCCAGCACACTTTTAACATCAGCGGTAACGATTACTTCTTTCCCGTAAAACTTTTCAGGATTTGCGATGAGGGTCTCCAAATCGGTTCTGACCACGGGAGGAAAACAACCGGTCACTCCCATCCAAAGAATTGCTGCCGCCATCCATAAAGAACACCTTTTCATATCAGTATATTTCTCGCTGCTTCCCCCTCCAATCACCTCAAAATTCCCTTTTTATCCACGAAGACCTAATATTCACAGACAGCCCTTCAAGCGGTTTGTTTTTTCTAATAATTCCCGGTACTGTTGGCAATTTGCTCCGAATGCCTCCTGAATCCCCGACCGTCCTTTCCCGTCGGCTTCCTTCTATAATGCCATGCCCTCACTCCCCTGGAGAATCGACAGTTTCCCTGACCCTCATGACAGATATGAGCAGGTAATTGTGAAAAATCCCGGGGTTGCTGCTCCGGATTATTACCATCGCCTTTGCCTTCTCTCGCAGGCCTCGTCATCGCATTTCCTGCATTCCGCCGAATCAAGACAACCCGGTTTGTCAGCTTGACCTTTGTCGTCACCTTCCGGGTTAACCGCCCAAAAAACTCCCCTTAACCGCGTCTCTGAAGCAAAAGCCCTCAGTAAGACCAAGGAAATATTTAAGGTTGACTTACCGTCCCTCCCCTTGCTATATAAAGTTTTTTTAAATAACCATTGTCCCACAAGCTGGATTTATCCCGGCAGAAAGCAAACCAACTTTCTTATATAATTAGAAAGAAAAATGAAAAATAACAATCCACATCCACTTTCATCGGACCGCGAATCAGCCGTATCGGCAGCCCGTACCGGTGATTGGTCCCAAGCCGCGCGGCACTTCAGGGAATGTTCCGAACGCTCAAAGGCATTGGGAAGCAGCGTTTCTTCACTAGCCTTTCTAGCTGATGCCGGATTGTCGCTGTGGAAGGGGGGGGAATACCAGCAATCCTTCTCCGTCTTTGTCAAGCTTCTGCGCGATCTTGAGCACTACCCTCACAAAGGCCACGACCTTTCGGCCCGAACCCTTATCAAAACCACCGGATTTGCCCTCTTTTGGATTGACGGCTCTCTGGATGAGGAACCGATCACTAAAGCTGCGGAACCCGAACCGGGATTCTGCAGCAACCCAAAATCCAGGGAAGACACTCATCGCCTTCCGGACATTCATCTTGATTTCTTGTGGCTGTCTCTGGCCCGAATCGAATATTGTCTCAACACCGGTTCCTCCCTTTGCGAGGAGGTAAAGGGACATCTTTTGGACTCACGCTTTCCCGCGGTACGATATTATGCTGCCGATCTGGAAATAAAACACGGTTTTCGTACCCTCCAATTTGAAACCTTCCCTCTGCAAAATGACGTTCTATATAAAGCCCACCAAGAGTTGGCGGAACAAAAAGCCAAGGGAAAACAGCTGAAGGGTGAACCAGCCCTGACTCACGATGATAATCGGTACCTCATTTTTCAAGAGGACAAACCACAGCTTCTCTTCGCCGCCTTGGTTGCCCTGGCGGCTCAAGGTACGGTGAATCCCGCCATTTTTGAAACATGGCGCACAAAAATTTACGGTCGGAACGATTTAAACGAAATCAACGCATGGGTGGCCCAGGCCGAATTGATCCTTTCCTTGCCAACCAAAGAAGCAATTACCACAATGCGGGATGATAAACAGGACCGCCAGAGCCGACTCCTGGCCGCCCTCAATGTCGGCACCGCCGGTTCGGTAATGCCAAACGATCTCTTTTATGCTCACGTCCTTGTTGCAACCACCTTACTATTCCAGAGAATGTGGGCAAACGAGGTCTCCGATGGCTTAGCTGCTCTTCTCTCCCGGCGTTGGTTGGAGAAAATTGAATTCAGAGCGGCCCTTATCAACCCCGCTTTTACCGTTCCGGAGATTGAATCGGCCTGTAAAAGTAAATCGAGCGGCGTCCGAAAGACAGCGAAAATCCTCTTGGCTGTCGCATCTGCCGTATCCACTCAACTGCCCCACAATATGACGATGATGTTGCGTAATTTTGCCGGCGATTGATCGGTATCCACGAGGGGAAGAGCATTCAACTTCGCTTAACGCCAAGGCGCCGAGGCTGCGCCCACAATGCGGCTGTGTTCCTGCAGACAAAACAAACTAAAAAAGACTCGCACTTCACTGAGGTCGCCACTCAGCACGCTGGTCATTATCTTACCCAAAACCGCCACAAACCGTCAGCGCTGTAAACCATAAAACCGCACTGGGCACAAAATAGTCCTCACATCCTCATGCCCTTGTCACTTTTCTCATCTGAGCTATGCACTCTATCTCTATCAACGCGTCCAGAGGTAACCGGGACACCTCAACCGTGGCCCGTGCCGGCGTATGGTCGCCGAACTCCTTGCCGTAGATGGCATTCACCACCGGAAAATTATCCAGGTCGGCAAGGAAGATTGTGGTCTTGACGACAGTGGTCAAGTCAAGGCCGCAAGCACCCAGGAGTGCCCGAATATTATTCAAAACTTGGCGTGTCTGACTCTCAATGTCATCCCCGACAAGCATTCCCGTGACCGGGTCGATCCCAAGCTGTCCGGAACAAAAGATGAAACCATCAGCCTTCACCGCTTGCGAATACGGTCCGATGGCGGCCGGCGCTTTATCAGTCGCAATAATATCCATCTGTTTCCCCTTTCAACCAACCGCGGTATTTTCGCGCCTAACCTTTCAATTAGTACGTTTGACCAACGCTGCGGCTCGTCAAAATATTTTTCTGTCTTTCCCTGCCGCGATAGGTCTTCTCCACAAAAATGTGCTCTCCGGTAAAGGGATCCCGTTCAGTCCAGTACATAACCGTGGAGTAAGTCGACGGCGTGGGCGTGAAAACCTGCACCTGTTCGGGCAGAAGCCTCAATTCATGCACGGCAAATGCCTTGAGCCTCTTCATATCGTCTTCGCAGCAGCCGGGATGGGCGGCGATCATGTAGTAGGTCAGAAACTGCTTTTTACCTTCCTTTTTAGTCAGTTTAAAAAAAAGATCTCTGAACTTCACAATTAAATCGTGGCCCGGTTTGCCCATCTTCTCCAATACATGGACTTCGGAGTGCTCCGGCGCGATCTTCATTTGCCCCGAAACGTGGTGGCGGATAACTTCCGTCAAGTATCTCGTTCCATTTACTTTGTCTCCCAAAACCATGTCATGTCTTATACCGGAGGCAATGACTATCTTCCGAATACCTTTAATACTACGGAGTTCTTTAAGAAGCGATATTTGTTTCCCGTGATTCACTTTAAGGTTCGGACATACCTTCGGGAAGAGGCATCGTTTCTCTGCGCAGAATCCTTCCGTCTCCTTTTTCGCACACTCAAATCCGTACATGTTTGCCGTCGGCCCGCCCACATCCTGAATGGTCCCCTTGAATAAAGGATGCGATACTATCTCCTGCGCTTCGGCAATGATCGACTCCTGGCTTCGCCATCGTACCGTCCTCCCCTCATGAATCGCGATAGCACAAAAATTGCATTCGCCATAACAGCCGCGGTGAGAAGCAATTGAGAACCGCATGGTCTCCAGTGCCTTAACCTCGCCCTGCCCCTGGTGGAAAGGGTGGATATCCCGTTGATAGCCCAGGTTGTATACGCCATCGAGTTCTCCTGCCGAGAGATACGGCGCCGGAGGATTCTGAATGAGACAGCGCGTGTCCTGTTTTTGGGCAAGTGGTAACGCCGTCAGCGGATCATTGTTGCGATAGAAAATGTGGAACATTCTGGTGAAAGCGTCTTTGTCTTCCGCTGCTTCCCGGAAGGACGACAGTTCCAGGCATCCCGGCGGGATGGTTTTGGAGACATAGCATATCCCCCGGATAGAACGGGGATCTCTTCCTTCCCTCAGGCAGGAGGCAAGATCAACAACCGATCGCTCCGCCATGCCATAGAGAAGGTAGTCACCTTTGGCATCAAAAAGAATTGATTTCCGTATCCGGTTGGACCAGAAATCAAAATGCGCTATCCGCCGAAGGCTTGCTTCGATTCCGCCCAGAACAATGGGGCGCGTGTCCTTAAAATAGTGTCGGATAAGATTACTGTAAACAATCACCGCCCGATCAGGGCGCCGGGTGTTTACACCCCCCGGAGTATAGTCGTCACGTTTGCGTTTCCGTCCCATTGCCGTATAGTTGGCGACCATGGAATCGATGCACCCTCCGGTAACGCCCCAAAATAACCGCGGCTCGCCAAGCCGCCCAATGTCCCGGTCCGTTGTTGTATCCGGTTGGCCAATAATGCCCACCGCGTAGCCGGCATTGAGAAGGACTTTGCCGATGACGGCTACGCCCACAAAGGGCGAGTCAATATACGCGTCGCCGGTTACCAAAATTACATCCAGTGTGTCCCAGCCACGCTCTTTTACTTCCTCTTTAGTGGTAGGTAAAAACATTGATCCCCCCTATACCCCACGAACCGCGGAGCGGCCCGCAACCCAACCGGTCGAGAAAGCGGCCTGAAGATTATACCCACCGGTGTCGGCGTGGACGTCGAGAAGTTCACCGGCGATGAACAGGCCCTTTGTCCGGCGCGACTCCATGGTCCGGGGATCGATCTCCCCGGAATTCACCCCCCCCGCCGTTATAATCGCTTCGGTAAAGGGACGATGTCCGGTCACTTCCAGCCTGAAGTCTTTGAGCCATGCTCGCAGTCGCCTTCGTTCGGCGGCAGTGACAATGCCTGCCGTGCGATCGGGAGCAATACCCGTGAACCGGAGACAAACGGGAACCATCTCCGCCGGCAGTAAACCCCGCAACAAACTGCTAAATCCCTCCCGGCTCCGCGAGGAGAAATCGCGCAGAAGCCGGGCATCGAGTTTCTTCTCATCGAGAGCCGGCTTGAGATCGATGGAAAGCGCAACGGCGTCTCCCGCTCGCAGGGCATCCACGGCTGCCCCGCTTACTGTGAGAATGACCGGACCGGTGACGCCGAAAGCTGCGAAAGTCATTTCTCCGAAAGCTTTCTTCCCTTTTCGGCCGTTGACGAGCAGTTGGACCACGACATTGCGCAGGGTAAGTCCGGCCATCTCCTTCGCCGCATCGCCCAAGGTTTCCAGAGGGACAAGCGCCGGCCGAATCGGTACAATGCTATGGCCGACGGATTCTGCAAGCCGATATCCGTCTCCGGTTGACCCGGTCGCCGGATACGAGGCGCCGCCGGTAGCCAAAATCACCGCATCACAGGAAATTCTCCCACCTCGGCAGACCACCCCGGCGATACGGCCGTTGCCGGTTAACAGGTCATCAACCCTTGAAGAATATTTGATCCCTACCCCGCATTGCCTAAGCCATTTCAGGAGCACGTGCAGAACGTCCGAAGCCTTGCCGCTGGCGGGAAAAACACGACCCCCCCGTTCCGTTATCAAAGCCAGCCCCCGTTCCTCAAAAAAACCCATAAGTTCGGGGGTGAAAAATCGGGAAAACGCCTGACGAAGGAAGCGGCCCTTTGTGCCGAAGTGGTCGATAAAATCCGCTACATTTGCTACGTTGGTTATATTGCAACGACCCTTGCCGGTAATACATAGCTTACGGCCGCAACGATTCATCTTTTCCAAGAGGATCGTCTCTCCTCCTGCTTCCGCGGCCTGTCCCGCTGCTATCAGACCCGCTGGGCCACCTCCGATTACGGCGATTCTTGGTTTCGTCATAAATTAGTGATTCCGGTACCGAATCAGGCCGCGATTATCTAGGACGGCCTGCCTGACCATACCAGTGATCGAAACAGCGGGGAAAAGTGGGCCGCAAGGTCATTGTCAGCCTCGGTAATACCTGCCGACGCCTCACCCACCCGAACGTTTCACGGTGTATCCTCGCCTTCCCAGGTCCTCCACCACCATGTCGCGGTGATCGCCCTGAATTTCGATTACACCGTCTCTCATAGTCCCTCCGGCACCACATTTTTGTTTAAGCTGTTTCGCAAGTATCAAAAGTCCATCATGATCCAGAGGGATTCCGGTGATTAGCGTCATTTCTTTCCCGTTGCGGTCTCGTGTTGAACGCCCTACCCTCACAACTCCATCATCGCGGGTTTTCGTCTCGTTTCGCCGGCACACGCAGGCATCAATGGGCTTGCAGCAAGCAGGACACATCCTCCCTTCCTCAGTGCTGTAAACAAGACCGAAATCTTGGGAGTTTCGGCTTTTCATATTTTCCCCCTCAAAGCCTGCGACCATCTGAACATCATTCTGCCTGACGTCTTCCATTTTTATAGACCAGAACTTCTTTAAAGAGGAACTATGCTCTGCCCTCTTACGATCGGCGCAGCATTCCTTTCCCATAATGTGAGCCACCATCTTGGACAATGATATTTTACCTTTAGTTCTTAAGGGATAAAACCCGGTTCACTTCTTTTGTCGATAATCCGATCTTCTCCAGAAGCAGCGTCCGCATGCCGTCATCTGTCGCGACCTCCGCCAGCATCTCCTCTTCCTCCCTCAATGCTTCCTCCCTCTCCATTTGTCCGCCTCGTATCATGTGAGAATATCCAAAACAATGTTTGGTGCAACCGTATACCCTTGAGAAGCAATAATT
>JAFGRE010000057.1 GCA_016935335.1 Deltaproteobacteria bacterium | reverse complement strand
GTACGGCAGCAATAAAGAAAACAACACCGATCAGGACCCCGCCAATGACAGCGGGTGTTGCAGTTCAAGGAAAGACAGCAAAAGGCACATCGGCGCACCGCGATGAAAAGGAATATTCCGGTCCCCTCCAGAAAGCAGCCGCTCTCGCCCCGACAGAAGGAGGCAAAACCACCGAAGGCAAAGAGACCGGACCGTCAACACTTCCGGCAGAAAAAAAAGCCTTAGCGGTGAGTCAGGATACCGGCATACCCGTTGGAACGGTTGCCACACCAAAAGCTGCAACCGCTCCCCCACGGCAGGAATTGGCTGGTCACGAACATGCACCAACGCTTGCCGCCGCGGGCGAACGAACATCTCCGTCGCTGAAGGAAACGCTTTCTCTGACGGCTGAAAAGCGCCCGTCACCCCCCCCTCCTTCCAATGGGGCAGGAGACTATTCCATCCACGTCGGCTCATTTAAGATGCAAGCTAATGCCTATGCCCTGAGAGACCGGTTGCTCCAAAAGGGATACCTGGTTTCGTGCCATTTGACAAGTATTCCCGGCAAGGGAGACTGGTATCGTGTCAAAGTAGGCAACTATGCAAGCCGGGAAGCCGCTCTGGTGGTAGCAGCCAAGCTTGAAGCTGAAGAAAAAGTGCCGGCGCTTGTTTTGAAAAAAAAATAGAAATTCCTATTCATGCCGCATAGCTTCTCGGGATACAGGATACAAGGCGAGAAGCGTTGCGGTCGTACCCTTTGCTCCGGAAGGCCGGGAGTTTATCATTGGCTTTGGGAGCGGTTTATTTAGTTCACATCCTTCCTCTTGATTACCATCGGAAATTTCTCTGTCCAACCCAGCAGGTGATATACTATGGCAACATGAAGCCATTTGCCCTTGACATTCTTCTTTTTTTTATTAATGATTACTAAAAATGAATAAAATCAAATTGTTAAAAGATACTCTCGAATGATGCCTCGAAGATTCATCTGTTTCCCTTTATTCGCCCTATGGTTGTTTTTCCACTGTTGCAGCTGCGCTTATGGAGTTGACACGATCACTGCGGTTCGATTTTGGTCAGCGCCAGACCATACCCGGGTTGTTTTGGACTTTAAAGGGGGGAAGCCCGCGTACAAGCAGTTTTCGTTGGCGAATCCCGGTCGATTGGTGATGGATTTTGAGAATGCCGTAATTGCACTGGAGAAGAATAAGATCGAGGTAAACGATGGAATCATTGCCCAGGTTCGTTTTGGACAGCATGAAAAGGACCGGGCAAGAATGGTCTTCGATCTGGTTCAGCCTGCCGAGGCAAGCGTTTTTACGTCCGAAAAAAATCATGCCAATACTCAACGCCTTGTGATTGAGATTTTTAGAGCCGATTTGCAGGCGCAAGCAAAAAAAACCAGAGCGCAAATCAGTGCCTCTGCGGGTAATGATCGGGTGATTGTAATCGACCCCGGGCATGGTGGAGAGGATCCCGGCGCCATTGGCCCCGGTAGAATGCAAGAAAAGGATATAGTACTAAAATTTGCACACTCGTTGAAGAAGAAGTTTAGCGAGATGGAAGGATACCAGGCATTTCTGACGCGGGAAGGAGATTATTTCATACCTCTCAGGGAACGGATTCAAATTGCGAGAGAATATGGTGCTGATCTTTTCATCAGTATTCACGCTGACAGTAACCATAATCATAAGATCCGGGGATCTTCTGTCTATTGTCTTTCTTTAAAAGGAGCAAGTGATGAGACGGCCCGATGTCTAGCAGAAAAAGAAAATTCCTCAGACATCATCGGAGGGATAGCTTTTACTCAAAATGATGACCTCAATTTCACGCTTCTGGATTTGGCTTTGACCAACACCATCAATTCCAGCCTTCGCTTTGGCGCGCTGGTTTTGAAAGAGATTAAGAAATATCATCTCATTAAATTTGAAAGACCGAAACAAGCCGGGTTTATCGTCCTAAAAACACCGGAAGCCCCCTCTATTCTCATTGAGCTGGGGTTTATCAGCAACCCCTCCGAAGAAAAACTTCTCCTGCAAAAAAAGTTTCAGAATAATCTGGCTCGTGCCATAGTGGACGCTTCGGATCGCTTTTTCCGAATAACCGCTGGAACCGACGAGACCCCTCATGAAATGGCAACGCTGAGAAGGTCGAGGATGCCGATTACCGCCGACAACCCCTAACATCCCCCTTTTTTGGGCCATTACCCCACGTTGCAAGTCGACTCTTCTTTAGCCGTTTTTCCAACAAGGCATCACCCCTCTTTGACAAGAGCCTTTTCTTTTCTACGGTTGGAGAAGGCCGTACTTTAAAAAAAGGCCAGGGGCGCGCAAAAAAGATGTCACTTGTTGTGTTTCCGTTTGAGCAGTTCTAATTTAAGAGCCGGAATTTTTTCTCTCGCCTCGTGGGAGTTCGGGTCTGTTTGGTAGATGGCTTCGTATTCCGTAATTGCCCTTTGTATATCTCCCGCTTCTACATATACCCTGGCCAAATTAGTACGATAGCCAATATCACGGGGAGCGATTTGAAGGGCTTTCTTAAGGTGCTTAATCGCGGCGAGGAACTCTTTTTTTTCGGCCAGAAGCAACGCTAGATTGTTTTGAATTTCCGCACGGTGCGGTTCAACTGTTAGGATCCGTTCGTAGGTTTTTATGAGGCTGGTCTTGTCATGCATCTTTGCGTAAAGCAGTGCCAAGGCATGAAGGGTGTCAAGGTCGTCTGATTTCTTGGAGATAACTTTTTCGTATTCTTTTATAGCGTCTTCACCCTTGCCCATTTCATGATAGCAACTCGCCAAAGCCTTCCGTGTTTCCATATCCTTGGGGTTGTGCTTAATCGCTTGCCTCAGGGAAAAAACAGCCTGCTCCCAATCCTTCTGCTCCTTGTAGATACAACCGACATTGTGATGAAGGGTTGCATTGTTAGGATCAAGCTTAATGAGCCTTTTATAGGTCTCAATGAGGTTAACAGTGTCCCTTTTCTTGCCGTAAAGATCAATCAACAGGTAAAGGATGGCTTTGTCCGGAGGCTTCCGTTTGAAGATTTTTTCATACTGTTCTATGGCGCGAGGGTAGTTTTTGGCTTGCTCATACAACCTGGCCAGGTTTATTCGAATGTCAAGGTCGTGGGGAGCATACTTGAGCGCGTCATGATACGCCTTCTCCGCTTGATTGACTTTACCTTGTTGGGCATAGGCATATCCCAAGTTGTTATAGATAACAGCATTTTTAGGGTCAAGCGTTACAATGTGGCGGTACGTCCGTATAAGTCCATTACCGTCTTTCGTCTTCGAATAGAGATCTGCGAGTTTGAACCAAATCTCGACATTTTTCGGATTGCCTTTGATGACTTTCTCCAACTCTTTGATGGCGTTCCTGTAATCATCGTTTTTTTGATAAGCCTCAGCCAAACGAAGAGCAATTTCTCCGTTTTCAGGAGAAAGCTTTTGGGCAAGTTGATAGCACCTGATTTTACTTTCGAGACCCTCTATTCCTTCCGCGTGATCCACCCAGTCATTGCTGGTTAAATTAACCTTTATTTTGACGAACCCAAAAATCTTGCCATCTTTTTGAAAAGAGAGTTCGTATGCATTGCCTTGTCCATCCGCAGAGGTGTTCAAAGAATCTTTTACCATGGCATCGATATTTATCGGAACATCAAGGCCGACATCCGCTTGGATGCCCGGAATAGCAGCAGTGATCCCTCGGTTAAAAAGTACGCTCGTGTCCACTTCTGCCAAGGTAACGGTATCACCGGAAAAAACTTCCACCAAATCTCCATTAGCGAGGTCTTTTCCTTTACCATTGATACTAATCAGAACACGGCGGACGTGGGAATGGTGGCTGACCAAGCGCGTTGATTTTTGAAACACCCAGCCGAAAAAATCAGGACAAAAATAGGAGACGGTGACACATAGTAAGAGGATGGAACATAAGAACAAAAACAAAGGACTTCTGCGGGAAGCACCCGTCCTGGATGAGGCAGGGGAATAAGGAGTCTTCTTTCGGATGTGTTTGTCCGTCATTGGAGATCTTTTCTGCGGAAAACAGAATGACTAAAAGACGTCGCAGCATTTCGCCGCCACCAAGCTACGTTGCTATCAGCAACCGCAAATCCATAACGTTTGTCTTGGTCGGTCCGGTCATAATAAGGTCATTAAGTCCCTTAAAAAAGTGATAGGAATCATTCCGTTTGAGATAATCGTGGGCATCAAGGCCCAACTCTTGGGCTCGCTCAACCATCCGCCAATCAGCATACGCCCCTGCTGCATCAGTGGGCCCGTCAGTTCCGTCGGTACCGACGCTGAAAACGTGTGCCCCTCTCCAGCCGGCAAGGTCAATACCGCATGAGAGAACAAATTCCTGGTTTCTACCCCCCTTTCCCCCACCGACGATTGTCACGGTGGTTTCACCACCGGATATAAGACAAGCGGGGCGGGGCACAGGACGCCCGAAACTGATTACTTCTTTGAGAACAGCACTGTGAACCTTGGCGACTTCTCGAGTCTCCCCCTCAACAAAAGAAGATAAAACAAGAGAATTATATCCAATCTCCCGGGCCTTTCGCTCAGCTGCCTCCAGGCATTGTATACTGCTTCCGATAATGAGGTTTTGTGTTTTCTTAAAGATCGGGTCGCCCGGTTTAGGCGTCTCCCGCCGTTTCCCCGAAGCCCCCTCCAGCAGATGGGTTCTGACTGAATCCGGAATTGAAGAAGATATATTGTATCGCTTCAGAATGTCGACGCAATCTCCAAAGGTGCTTCTATCCGGCACCGTCGGTCCGGAGGCAATCACATCCAGGTCGTTTCCGATAACATCGGATAGAATTAAGGAGATGAGGGTGGCGGGATAGACCATGTGGGCGAGGCCACCACCCTTAATCTGGGAAAGGTGCTTCCGAACCGCATTAATTTCGTGGATCGCCGCGCCGCAATTAAGAAGAAGCTTTGTGGTCTCCTGCTTCTCTTCTAGGCTTACCCCGGTTACCGGAAGGGGAAGGAGGGCTGATCCGCCCCCTGATATCATGCAAAGGACCAAGTCATCTTCTCCGCAGCGAGCTGCCATCTGCGCAAGCGATTGCGCTCCTCGAAAGCCAGCCTCGTCTGGTACGGGGTGCCCGGCTTCGACAAGAGTGATTTTTCGGCAATCTGAAATATGACCATACTTGGTAATGACCACGCCATCACTAATTCTGTCCGCCAAAATCTCCTCGATAGCCAAAGCCATCACGGCACTGGCCTTTCCGGCTCCAATAAGGAAGATGTTTCTACAATGAGAGAGGTTATAGTCCTGGCCACCTATTTGGAGACGATCACCGGTAACGCTAACACTCTTCTTAACAGCAGCGGAGGGATCAACCGCTTCTATTCCAGCCCGCAAAATGGTTACACAATCCTGTTTAACGGTATCACGCATGTGGCTTACCACGGATAAAACGAAAACGGAGTTGTTGCAGATCAAAGTTGTTTTATCTGTCCGTTATGATTCCTGTTTTTGGTAATTAAATTATATTACCACAAAAAAATATTGATTTACACAGTATATTTAGGGATAAGTATGCTAGGAAATTCAATGGCTATGCTCGACTCTCCATCGAGGGTTTAGCTTGCATCGAGAAGGCAACGAACGTTGAAAAACTCATATTGCAGTCATTATGCCTGGGCGGAAATCGACCTGGACGCGTTGTCTTTCAACCTTACTCAGGTTCGAAATCTGGTCGGGAAAGAAAAGAAGATTCTTGCTGTCGTTAAAGCGAATGCTTACGGGCATGGCCTCGTCCCGGTCGCCCATGAATTGGAAGCGTTGGGGATTGATTTCTTTGGAGTTGCCTTTCTGGAAGAAGGAGTTCGACTCAGAACAGCGGGTATCACCAAGCCGATAGTCATTCTCGGAGGCGTGTTTCCTTCACAAGGTGAACGGGTGATTGCCTTTAATCTCACTCCGGTTGTTTATGACCTTGCCGCTGCACAGTCTCTTGAAGCCGAAGGAAGACGACAACGGAAGAGAATCCCGGTTCACATAAAGATTGATACAGGCATGAATCGCTTGGGGGTTCCTGACGAGGCGGTAAAGGAGTTTTTTGTGCGGTTAAAGGGCCTTGATCATTTGGAGATAGAAGGTATTCTTTCTCATTTTTCTTCAGTGCATCTGAGAAACGCAGAGAGTCAGCGGTTTACGAAAAGCCAGGCAGAGAGATATAGAACCGGCCTTGCGGCACTTCGGGATTTATCGATTACTGCACCACTACTTCACATGGGAAACAGTGCGTCAATAATAGAAGGCGTAATGCCGGAACTTACTATGGTGCGGGCCGGGCTCATCCTTTATGGCGCATATCCCTCGAAGGACTTGGAAGCTGCCGTGCCGTTGAAACCCATGATGACGTTGAAGGCTACTGTAATTCAAATAAGAGCGGTTGCGCCTGATGTCGCCATCGGCTATGGGCGTACGTTCTCTACCAAGAGGACCAGTCGTATCGCAACTATCACAGCTGGTTATGGAGATGGCTATACGTGTCGGCTATCCAATCGAGGCACTGTGCTCATTCGAGGAAAACCAGCGCCGGTCGTGGGTTCGGTTTGTATGGATTTGACCATGGTGGACATAACCGAAGTTCCCGATGCGAAGGTTGGAGATGAGGTGGTGCTGATGGGCAGCCAAGAGGGGGCAACTATTTCAGCAAACGATCTCGCCGAATGGTCGGAGATTATTCCGTATGAAATCTTATGTGGTGTCAGCCAGAGAGTCCCACGAATATACAAGAAGCACGGTGAAATTGCTCCAAAGGAAAACGAGGGGTAGGGTGTACCGAATTCCTCTCCTAAGGGCAATCACAGAAAAAAAAGGAGGAAGCGAAAAAAGATGAAAAAAATCAAACGGGCTTTGGTAAGCGTATCAGACAAAACCGGGGTGGTAGAGTTGTGCAGGACTTTGAATAAAATGGGCGTTGAGATTCTTTCTACCGGAGGAACCGCTCAAACACTACGGGATGCACTCATATCCGTTATCGAGGTTTCAGATTATACCGGATTCCCCGAAATCATGGATGGCCGTGTCAAAACGCTTCATCCCAAAATTCACGGCGCATTGCTTGGAAAACGGGATACAGATAACCACATGGAACAAATGAAAAAGCACGGCATTGAACCAATAGACCTGGTGGTGGTCAATCTTTACCCCTTTGAAAAGACCATTGCGAAACCCGGATGCACGCTTGACGAAGCCATTGAAAATATTGATATCGGGGGACCGTCTATGTTACGTTCAGCGGCAAAGAATTATCACGATGTCGCAGTGGTAACAGATTTTGGTGATTACGAGGAAATTGTTCGAGAGATGACACGTTCAGATGGTTCACTATCATTGGAGACCCGATTTCGCCTCGCCAAAAAGGTATTTCGGCAGACTTCGCACTATGACAACGCCATCGTCGAATACTTGGAAACCATCCCGTAACCGTTTGGGGCTTCTAAGGTGAAGCAAAGAGATCGGCTGGCCAGTCCAGTTAGAATACACGGGGAGCAGCAATGAAAAAGATACTTGTTGTAGGAAGCGGCGGTCGTGAGCATTCCCTTGTCTGGAAATTGTCCGCCAGTTCGACCAGGTCCAAAATATACTGTGCTCCGGGGAATGCGGGGATCGCGCGTCAGGCAGAGTGCATTCCCGTTAAGGCGGAAGATATTGCCGGCTTGACTAACTTTGCGAGGCAGGAGTCGGTCGACCTCACCGTTGTGGGCCCGGAGATTCCTCTTACGATGGGGATTGTCGATTCCTTCCGTGAGCATGGGTTGCTCATTGTGGGCCCTGATTCCCAGGCGGCTGCATTGGAGGGCAGTAAAGTATTTGCTAAGGATTTCATGAAGAAATACAATATCCCAACGGGGGATTACCGAGTTTTCGACTCTCCCGATGAAGCGAGAGCCTATGTTAGAAAACACGGAACTCCGCTGACGGTTAAAGCGGATGGCTTGGCGGCAGGGAAAGGTGTTTTTGTGGTAATGACGGAGGAGGAGGCTTTGACTGCCATAGAAACAATCCTGGATCGGAAGGCCTTTGGTGCTGCCGGCAAGAGAATCGTCGTAGAAGAGTTTCTTCAAGGCGAAGAGGCATCCTTTATCGTGTTTACTGATGGCACAACCATCCTCCCCATGCCGTTTTCCCAGGATCATAAAGCGGTTTATGATGGGGACAAGGGGCCCAACACCGGAGGGATGGGCGCCTATAGCCCGGCCCCGGTCGGCACTCCCGAGGTCCATGAAAAGGTGATGAAAAAAATTATGATGCCGGCCATAGAAGGGATGGCGACTGAAGGGAGAAAATACCAGGGCATTCTGTATGCCGGACTCATGATAATCAACGGCGATCCATGGGTGCTTGAGTTTAATGTTCGATTCGGTGATCCAGAAACCCAGCCACTTCTTATGAGGATGAAGAGCGACTTGCTGCCGGTCTTGGAGGCCATCGGTAATGGTTCCTTGCATAAGACTCGCATCGAGTGGGATGCAGGGGCGGCGGTTTGTGTTGTTATGGCCTCTTCCGGATACCCGGGGCGTTACGAAAAGGGAAAGATTATCTCCGGGCTTGAGGAGGCGGAATCTATTAACGATGCGCAGGTCTTTCACGCCGGGACGGCTCGATCAGGCGGTCATATCGTCACCAACGGTGGAAGGGTCCTGGGCGTTACTGCTTTGGGCGGCACTATTCAAAAGGCTATCGATCACACGTACAAAGCAGTGGCGAAAATCAACTGGGACGGTGTTTATTATCGGAGGGACATAGGACACAAGGCATTGAAACAGTAATATGCGAAAGGGAATTGCTTCATGGAGAAGAAAGTCGTTGGCGTAGTGATGGGGAGCGATTCGGATCTTGCCGTTATGGAAGAGGCAATTAATATGCTCACGGAGCTGAAAATCGGCTTTGAGGTTCTGGTAGCCTCAGCACACCGTTCCCCTGAGCGTACAGCCCATTATTCTCGATCAGCGATCGACCGAGGGATCGAGGTTATTATCGCCGGAGCCGGCCATAGTGCACACCTTGCTGGCGTGATTGCTAGCCATACCCCTCTACCGGTTATCGGCGTCCCCATCAATTCCTCTCCCCTCTCAGGGCTTGATGCCCTTCTTTCAACCGTGCAGATGCCTCCCGGCGTACCGGTAGCAGCCATGGCCGTTGGAAAAGGGGGGGCAAAAAATGCGGCTCTTTTCGCAGCCGAAATACTGGCCAATAAATATCCGGAAATTAGAAACGAAATTATTGCATTCAGAAATAAGCTCGCCCAAGATCTGATTAAAAAGTCAAAAAAGATTGAAGAGCAGTACGGTTAACCTGCACAACGAAAGCTTCCCGGTAAGAAAAATATTATTTCTTTTCTTTGAGGGCTTTTTCAAGCGCAAGGATGCCCTCCTTCAGTTCCGGAAATTTTTCCGGAGAAATTGTGATGCCCTTCTTGGTGGGGCGCATTTCCTCTTCGCCCTCCGGCTGGAAATATACTCGGATATCAATTAAGTCCTTCCCCCGAAATTCAGTAAGGGAAATTCTAACTTCCTCAAAGGAATTTTTTTCAAAGCGTGCGATCACTTCGTTCATTTTGTCCCCATGTAGCAAAGAGTTTCAGTTGATTACCATTATCAGCCACGGAGGCATCTCTCCAACCATCAAACTAACGGCGGTTACTATTCCGCGCCAGCATTTTCTCGTACCCGTGGGGAAACCGTCTGCAGCCGAAAAAAAATGTTCTCTTTAACACTTTCCGCGGGGATTTATATATTACCTATCAGGGAGTGTCAAGGAATTACTCGTATCGTCCGCTTTCACGTCAAGGCGCGTTATCTTCGTGGCTACCGTGCCTTCTTTCTCTCAGCATCTGAGATCAATAATGAAAATAAGTTTACCGTCTCTGAGAAACCGTCCGCTTATTGTCTTAAGGCTTATCTGTTATCCCCCCCTCTCTCCTTGCCGCTTAATTCCGGCTAAACAAAAGATCCGAGAGACAAAATTGTATGGTGGTCAAACATCATTCACGGCAACTCCAATAATTCCGAAGACGGCACAGTCTGACTACTTTTATTAAACCACCCCTTGAGCTACGCAGCAATTAAGCGCCCTTCTCACGATTTTTCCAGTACCTGTCGGATGGTGCTGAGCAGTTTCCCCTTGAGAAGCGGCTTCATCACAAAGGCTCGAATCCCCGCAGCCTTGGCCTTCTCCTCCGTGACAAGATCACTGAATCCTGTGCATAATATCACCGCGAGGCCTGGTCGAATCCGTATCATTTCCATCGCCATCTCCGCCCCCGTCATTTTCGGCATGGTCATGTCAGTAATGACAACATCAAATCTGTCGGGATTTGACGCAAAGAGTTTCAGGGCCTCAATACTGCTCTCGCTAATAGTAACGTGATACCCGCAATGCTCTAAAATCAGCTTATTGCTTTCCAAAATAGGCCGTTCATCATCAACAAAAAGAATCCGCTCATTCCCTCCCCTGACGGAAGTATCATCAGCATCAAACCCCTCGGCAACCTGCGCTTCAACAATCGGAAGATAGACGTGGAAGGTGGAGCCCTTCCCCGGTTCACTAGAAACCGTAATCGTACCGCCATAGTCCTTGACGATCCCATGAACTACCGCAAGCCCCATACCCGTGCCTTCACCTCTTTCCTTGGTTGTGAAAAAAGGATCAAAGATCCGCTCAATTACCTCCGGCATCATTCCTCGTCCGGTATCGCACACGCAAAGTCGAACAAACTGTCCCGGGCCAATGTCGCCGTATTGATCTGCGGAAACAGTATCTAGGTCTACATCTTCTAAATCCACTTCCAGCACCCCTCCTTTCCCCTGCATGGCATATGCCGCATTGGCGCACAGGTTCATCATTACCTGATGAATTTGGGTGGGATCAGCCTGCACGATAGAATCACTCTTGATGTTCTCACGAATTTCGATCGTGGAGGGCAAAGATGCCCTCAGCAATTTAAGCACTTCCTTAACAATGGGCTTTAGTTGAATCGGCAGAGGCGCTTCCGCGCCCTCGCGGCTGAAAGCAAGGATCTGCTTCACCAGGTCCTTGGCGCGACGCCCGGCGTTAAGCACTTCCTGCATATTTCTTTCCATTCTGGTACCCTTGGGAACATCGTCCAAAACTAATTGAGCATATCCTATAACCGCCGAGAGGATATTGTTGAAGTCATGCGC
>JAFGRE010000056.1 GCA_016935335.1 Deltaproteobacteria bacterium | reverse complement strand
GAGGAATACGGGGTCAGGTATGTCCGGGGCCGGGTGGCGCGGGTCTTTCCCAAGGGGAAGAAGATGATCGTCAAGGGGGTGGACACTCTCTTGGGAACGCAGGTCGAAGTGGAAGCGGATTTAGTTGTTCTCGCAACCGCGGTTACCGCTGCTGCGGGAGCTTCTCACCTGGCGGAAAAGCTTCGTATTTCCTACGACCAGCATGCGTTTTATGTGGAAAGCCACCCGAAGCTGCGACCGGTGGAAACCAACACCTCGGGTGTCTTCCTGGCAGGATGTTGTCAGGGGCCGAAGGATATTCCGGCCTCGGTAGGCCAGGGAAGCGCTGCGGCGGCAAAAGTTCTCTCCCTCTTTTCGAGGGATATGTTGGAATCGGATCCGGCAGTGGCCAATGTTAATATCAATACCTGTGTGGGCTGCCGCAAATGTATCAACACGTGCCCCTATGGCGCTATCGAGGAAGAGGCCTTGCGCGACGGAAGAATCGTTGCCAAGGTTCTGGAAACAGTCTGTGCGGGCTGTGGCGTCTGTACCGCAACCTGCCCCTGTGGCGCTGTCCAGCTGCAGCATTTTACTGATAATCAACTCTTGGCAGAGGTTAATGCATTATGCCTGTCGTAGCCGGTAAAGAACTTCGCATCGTCGGTTTTTTGTGCAACTGGTGTTCCTACGGAGGGGCTGACACGGCGGGAGTTTCTCGTTTTAAGCAACCGACCGACCTTCGAATTATCCGAGTTCCTTGCTCCGGCAGGGTTGATCCGCTGTTTGTAGTTAAATCGCTCCTCAACGGGGCTGACGGTGTCTTGGTTGCCGGCTGCCACCCGAACGATTGTCATTACTCGGAAGGAAATTTCTATGCCCGGCGACGGCTGGAGATGCTCAAGCAATTTCTTCCTTACATGGGTATTGACGCCAAGAGATTTCATTATACCTGGGTTTCGGCGTCCGAGGGAGCCCGATGGCAGCAGGTGGTAAGCGATTTCACGAAACAGGTTCACGGTCTTGGGCCGCTTCACAGGAAAGAGGAGGCATCAGATTGACCATAGAGAGATTGAAGGAAATTGTGCATAAGGTTTTGCCTGACGTTGATGTTGTTATTGGCTATCGTCAGGGGTTTGATGCGTTACACGCCACACCGTTTTTCATCACCAAACCGGAAGAGGTTGACGAGTTGATCTGGGGTCCGCTGTGCGTGCATAATCTCGCAGCGTATCTTCCTTCCCTAACCAAGAACAAGAAGATTGCCGTTATTGTTAAGGGCTGTGACAGCAGAACCGTCAATCAATACCTCCAGGAAAATCTTATTAACCGAGAAAACACCGTGATCATTGGTATACCGTGTTCCGGGGTCATCAGCGTAAAGAAGGTCCTCAAGGGACTTGGGGACCAACCAATCGAGGCTGTCTCCGGAGACGGTGATAAAATCACGGTGACAACATCGCAGGGTGATAAGGCCCTCAGCCTTTCCGAGGTATCACCGGATAAGTGCAGGACGTGCCAATATCCGACCCCCCTTATTTATGACCATTTGGCGGGCGATCCTATCTCTCCGGATAAGCCTGCGGAGAGTGTCTACGATGATGTTCGGGAATTCGAAAAGCTCTCTCTCGGGGAGCGTTGGCACTATTGGGAAACCGAACTCAGCCGATGTATCCGTTGTTACGCCTGTCGAAATGCCTGCCCCATGTGTATTTGTCAGGACAAATGCATTGCCGAAAGCCGTGATCCTCACTGGATGACCCAGCGACTCAACGGGACTGAGAAACTTATGTACCACATGATTCATGCGCTTCATCTGGCGGGGAGATGTGTGGAATGCGAAGAGTGCACCCGGGTATGTCCCGTGGAGATACCGGTGGCTAAAATCAAAAAAAAGATCAATATGGAAATGGCAGAACTCTTCGGCTACAAGGCGGGAGTCGGTGTTGAAGATACGCCCCCGATGTTTACCTTTAAAGTGGACGAAGAAAAGATTGAGGAGCATGAACTCTAATGGCTAAACTCGGCTATCTTCCCAAGGAGAAATTAACCGCTTTATTAGAAGCTCTGAGCAAGGAACAGAGGCTCTTTGTTCCCTGTCAAGCCGGAGATGCCGTGCTGTTTCAACAGTATGACGCAACAAAAACACCTTGTTTGGACAGACCGGCTACCACACCCCCCAAAGGAATCATTTTCCCGCAGGATGATACGCTGTTTACGTTTACCTATCACAAGGACGCCGAGGACCTCAAAAAGGTGTCGGTAGAACTGAAAGAAAATTTAGACGTTGCCCCCACGATCATTTTCGGCGCTCGTCCCTGCGATGCCAAGGGGTTTTTAATTTATGACCGGCCCTATACCGAGACCGATACCCCTGATCCCTATTATAAGAAAAGGCGGGACATGACCGCGATTATGACCCTGGCATGCCCGGCACCATCCCCGGGTTGCTTTTGTACCAGTGTCGGCGGTGACCCGGCTGATAAAGACGGCTCCGATGTGCTGATTACGCAATTGGAATCTGGCTATCTCTTTGAGTCAATCACCGAAAAGGGGGAGACGATTCTCCAAAACAGCCTTTTCGAAGAGGGAAGTTCTTATCAGGAGCAGGCTCAAAGGACACACGAGGCGGTTGCCGAACTGGTGAGAAAACCATTCCAGGTAACCGAGGAGTTGACCCAGAAGGTGCTTTCCCTTTTCGAGAATGACTCCTTTTGGGAAGAGGAAGCTAACAAGTGTATCAGTTGCGGTGCTTGCACGTATTTATGTCCCACCTGTTACTGCTTCAACATCACTGATGAGCAGGCCGGGAGCAGTGGGGAACGGATTCGCACGTGGGATGCCTGCATGTTTTATCATTTTACGCTCGAAGCAAGCGGCCATAACCCGAGAGCGTTGAAACATCAAAGACTCAAAAACCGCGTGGGGCACAAATTCAGCTATTACCCTCAAAAGTACGATGGTGCCATCGCGTGTTGCGGTTGCGGACGGTGCGTTCGATACTGCCCGGTTTCAGTAGACATCAGTGAGATTGTCGCACATGCTCAGGAGTATACAAATGACCACGGTGAATAATCCCTACCTGCCGGAACTGGCGACCATCACTAAGATCATTGAGGAAACGCCCAACATAAAGTCCTATCAGGTAGTTTTTGATGATCAGGAGAAGATGGGGCGCTTTTCCTTTGAACCCGGTCAGGTCGGCCAGCTTTCGGTTTTCGGCACGGGCGAATCAACCTTTGTTATCAATTCTCCCCCGACGCGGATGGAATACCTCCAGTTCAGTGTGATGAAGGCAGGAGAGGTTACGGGTGTTCTTCATGACCTGGCGGAAGGGGATCAGGTGGGAGTGCGGGCACCCCTGGGAAATTGGTTTCCCTACGAGGAGATGAAGGGGAAAAAGATCCTGTTTATCGGCGGTGGAATCGGATTGGCTCCGCTGCGGACCCTTATTCTTTTTATGCTTGATAACCGCGACGACTATGATGATATCACGATAATCTATGGGGCGCGAACGCCGCCTGATCTTTGTTATAAGGATGACTTAAAAGACTGGGAAGCACGGGCGGACGTGAACCTTATTCTTACTGTCGATGCTGAATACCCGGAGTGGGACAAGCGGATCGGTTTCGTTCCCACCGTTCTCTCCGAGGTTGCCCCGTCTTCCGAAAACACCGTTGCCATCACCTGCGGTCCCCCCATCATGATCAAGTTTGTTCTGCAGGGGTTGGCCCAACTGAAGTTCAAGGACGAGCAGATTATTACTACCTTGGAGAAGCGAATGAAATGCGGGATCGGGATTTGTGGTCGGTGTAACATCGGGTCGATGTATGTGTGTAAAGACGGGCCGGTATTTTCCCTGGCTCAGCTCAAGCAGATTCCTCCGGAACTCTAACGGTTCTTTTTCATTTCACTAAATAATGTCGAGCAATCACGCGACCGAGACTTTAAAAGCCTCCATATAGGAGGCTTTTTTTTCCGCCTGCCCTCTGAGCCTCGCAGGGTGTTGCAACGAGAAGGGATGGGGACGCAGTGAGGGTCAGCTAGTCTTCTTTTCTTTCGCGAAAAAACTTTATCAAGAACTCCTCATCATTAGGGGGGATGTCAAACCGTATGGACGCTTCGTTGACAAGCTGTTGGAGCGGCTTATCGGGATTGGCACTGTGATTTTCAGAGATCCACTTTACCGCTTTTCGTAAGGCTTCTCCTTCAGGCATAATGTTGCTCATAACGTATTCTCCCCATAAAAAGTTGTTCCTTGTTGCGGATAAGAGAATATAATCAAAGTATTAGCCGCATTGAGACCCTATCATGAATTAAACTAAAAAAGAAGAGAAAAATTATTGGAAAAGTAAAAATCAGAATTCATGGCGGGGGCATGCTGCCGCACCTCTCAAAGTTGGATGGAGAGACGGCCCTGAAAAGCCACGGAAGTCCTTGATCCCCTCACTCAGAGAGAGTGCCGGCACCGCCGAAGGTGGTTTTTTGTGCAATTTTCCATACCGGACGAAGCACATGATGCGTCACGTCCTGCAGGCACAGGTATAGGGAGGGGACCAGAAAAAGCGTGATGCCGGTAGTAAAAAGAATACCGAATGCCAAACTGATGGCCATAGGTATCAGAAACCGTGCCTGGAGGGAGGTTTCAGTCATCATGGGGGCCAAGCCGAAAAAGGTGGTCAACGAAGTCAAGACGACCGGTCGGAATCGCCGCTGCCCGGCTTGGATGACCGCCTCTTTTAAACCGGTTTCCTGGCGCACGGCGCGATTCACAAAATCAATCAGAATAAGCGAGTCATTTACCGCAACGCCCACCAGCGCTACGATGCCGAACAGGCTCATGATGCTGATGTCATATCCCAAAAGAAGATGTCCCCAGACAGCCCCCACAATGCCGAAAGGAATAGCCGACATCACGATAAAGGGCTGCAGATAACTTTTAAAAAGAACCGCCAGAAGAGCATAGATCGCAAACAAGGCCAGGGCAAATCCTCTCTTCATGCTCTGAATCGAATCCGCACGCTCTTCGGATTCTCCTTCCAGGCGATAGGAAAGCCCCGGATACTCGCGGGTCAACCCGGGAAGCAAGTCCCCCGACAGCTCCTTAAGGATTTCTTCCGGACTGGCTGACGCAGTGGTTGACGCGGTGACATTGATGACCCGTTTTTGGTCGGTCCTGTTGATGGCGCTATACCCCCAGCCTTGATCGAAAGATGCGGTTCGGAAGAAAGGGATCTCCCCCCCATCGCTGGTACGGATACGCATGTTTTCAAGCATGCCGGGTTTGTTCCGTTCCTGTTCAGGGTAACGAACCATGACCTTGACTTCATGACGCCCGCGCTGAAATCGCAGAGCCTCCGCCCCGTAAAAGGCTGCCCGGAGCTGACGGGCGAGGTCCAATTCGGTTATTCCCAGCGTTCTTGCCTCGGGTTTAAGATAGAAACGGAGTTCCCGTTTCCCTTGATCGTGGGTGTCGCTTATATCAGTTACCCCGTCGTACGTTGAGAGGGCTTCTTTGATCTGTTCGGCGGCATATTCCAGTATCGAAAAATCAGTATGGGATACCTGAATGTTTATGTTGGCACCGAAATGGATGAGTTCCGACTGAAACGACAGGGATTCCGCGCCGGGGATTCCACCGGTACTTTCCCGCCACCGGTCGGCAAACTCTGTGGATGAGATTCGGCGTTCGTCACTTGGTTTCAAGTAGACGACAACTTCACAGAAATTTCCACCCGCAGCGGCTGTCTCTTCCCCTAACGCGCTGCCTCCGACAATGGCAAAAATATTGCGGAGGATGCTGTTTCCGTCCTCTCTGCGGGAATCGTATTCATCTATCACCTGCTTCGCATTGTTGAGAAGGCGGTCTGCGTACCGTCTGGTCTCTTCAACAGGGGTACCGTAAGGCATTTTCAGGGTGACGACAATGACATCGCTTTCCATTGCCGGCATGTACCTGAACTTGGCAATACCCGCCATGTAAAGAGCGGTTGTCAAGAGCAACAGTCCCAGACAAATACTTATGGTGGTATATCGATACTCGGTTGCCATCTCTAGTAAACGCCGGAACGGACCGTGGACAAAACTCTCCAAACCCTGTGCAAATCGCTGCTGAATGTTGGTGACCCTGATTACTTTTTGTCTCACCATGTTGAGATGAGCCGGGAGGATACAGAACGCTTCGATAAGTGAAACGACAAGAATAGGGATAACCACCAAGGGAATTACCCTGATAAATTTCCCCATCATTCCCTGGATAAAAAGAAGGGGGAGGAATGCCACAATCGTGGTAAGCACTGAAAAAGTCACCGCTCCCAGAACTTCGATCGTACCGTCGACAGCGGCTTGGAGGGGTGGTTTTCCCATGCGCCGGTGTGAATAGACGTTTTCTCCGACAATGATGGCATCATCCACGACAATTCCCAAAGCCATGATAAAGGCGAAAAGAGAAATCATGTTAATGGAAACGTTTTCGGCGGGCAGCAGGAAAAGCGCTCCCAGAAATGAGATCGGGATGCCGAGAGCAATCCAAAACGCGAGACGGAGCTCCAAAAAAAGGGAGAGAATTATGAGCACCAGACAAAGGCCCAAATAGGCATTCTTTAACAAAAGCTGCATTCGTGATTTCAGAATTTCCGAATAGTCAAACCAGATGGCCAAGTTTACGCCTGCTGGCAGGAGGTGATTTTGCCGGTTCACATAGTCGTGCACGATTTCTGCAATGGTAAGCGGACGCTGGTCGGCTACTCGGAATACATTCACCATGGCTGCCGCCTGGCCGTCAAAGGTTGCGAAGGTGTCTGTCTCTCGAAAACCGTCTATGACGGCGGCGATATCGCCGAGCTTGATTTTGGTGCCGTCCGGCTGAGTAACAACGACAATATCGGCATATTCCGGGCCGAAATATTTACGCTCCTTGGTTCGGAGCGCGATTTCACCGCCTTCCGCCTTGATTGAGCCGGCGGGAAGATCAAGGGAAGCCTTGCGGATTGTCTCGGCTACTCCCTCAAGGGTAAGCGAGTAGCGGCGCAAGGTGGCTTCGTCGATTTCGACGGATATTTCATAGGGCCGCACCCCGCTCACTTCCACCTGGGTAATCTCATCAAAGGCGAGGAGATCATCCCGAATCTTATCCGCGCGTTCCACCAAGGATTTCTCGGAAATATTTCCATAGACCGCCACGGAGAGAACCGCGTGACGATTGCTTACCTCTGATATTAACGGCTCTTCCGCATCTTCGGGAAAGGTCATGATTTGATCAACCTGAACCTTGACGTCCTGTAATATCTGGTTGACGTCTTCGCCCTCCAAAACCTCGACAGTAACAGTCCCAACCCCTTCGCGGGCGATCGATCTGATTTTTTTGATGCCGTCGATGGCACTCAGGTTCTCTTCGACCTTCAGAATGATGCCGTCTTCCACTTCTTCCGGTCCGGCCCCCGGGTAAGGAACCGTAACGCTGATCATTTCCAGATCGATTTCGGGGAAGACTTCCTGCTTGACCTGAAGACCGATCAACAAACCCCCGATAAGGAAGAAAAGCATGAGCAGATTCGCGGCGACATGGTTTTGGGCCATCCAGGCAATGGGACCTTTACTCATTGCCGCCTCCGTTATTTTGCCCCTTGCCGCGGGTATGCAGGGGAGTTTCGGTGCCGGCAATGCGAAGCTTCATTCCTTCGACGGCCCCGCCAAGTGATGTCAGCACCACGTTCTCTCCTCCCTGAAGCCCGGATGATATCCACACTTCCTCATCCGTGGCCCACGCATACTGAACCGGCTGAATATGCAGCCGGCCCGTTTCTCCCACCAGCCAGACCGTTTGGTTATCACGAAGGGCTGATCTTGGTATGACAATCACGTTTTCGAGTTTTTTCCCGTGGAGGAACACCTCGACAAACATACCCAGTGCGAGATTCGTCCCGTTTTGGGGTCTGCTGTTGTCATAGGGATGCTCCACTTGGACGACGACTTTGATCATGCGACCCCGGGCATCGACTTCTCCGAGAGAACGATGCACTCTACCCGGCCACGTATAAACTCGTTCTCCGACCCTGAGCCTTACTTCCGCATTGATTCCAGCCTGGTTGGTTTTCTCAGCGCCGAAAGGAACCTCGAGCCAGGTCATTTCCTGGAAAGAGAGGGGAACGACGATCTCCAGGACGTCGGTCCCAAACATTTGCCCCACGCTTTCGCCAGCTCGAACGTATTGACCCGCATCGACCGATTCAGTTCGTATCATAGAGGTGAAAGGAGCTTTCACGCAGGTGCGGTCGAGGTCGAGCTGAGCCTTATCCAGGGCTGCGCGGGCAGCTGCCACCTGGGCGCGCGCATTTTCCAGCTGCGGGCCGTACAATACCAGGGGGCTTGGTTGCAGCAATAGTTCGTTTAAAGGGTTGCCGGCCTGAGTTTTCCTGTTACTCCATTTTTCCCACTGAGTTCGTGCAACGCGAGCGTCGCTTTCTACCTTGGCCAGTTCAAACTCCGCTTTCTTAAAATCTGCGCCGGCCATTTCCACTGCCAGCTCGTAATCTATTTTTTCGATTTCAAAGAGCGGTTCCCCTTCCTGAAACATGCCGCCGACAACAAATTGGGGTGCCACCCGGACCACCTTTCCGCTTACCTGGGGGACAATATTCGCTTCCATGCGTGGCTGGACAGTGCCGTGTCCCCGGACGGTGACGTTTTTGTCTTCAGCCTCGATTCGCATGGTTCGAACGAGAGCACCAACCGGTTCCTTTCGAACCTTCGGGGGCGGGGATTTGGTGGAAGCGATGAGCCAATATGCGAGACCACTCAACGCGATAATGAGGACGGGAACGATAAATTTGAGAACAGTAGATTTCATAGGGATCCTTTCCTGTACTTCTATTCCTGCATCCTGGCGCTGAGGCGCTCTTCTACTGCCGGTTGTTGCCAACTTCCCCCCAGAACACGGGCCAGCTCGATACGATCACCAATAAGTGCCCGGCGGTCAGTTATAAGCTGGCGTTTAGCAAGGTAGTAGTTTTTTTGTGCCGTCAAGACCGGCAGGTAATCGCTCACTCCCTGAACGTACTGATAAAGCGATACCTCGAGCACATTTGCCGAGGTCTCGACCAGATCTTTCAATCGCGCAATCCTCGCTTCGCGGTTGATGTTTTTTACCACGGCGTCTTCTACTTCCTGAAAGGCGCGGAGCACGGCCCGTCGGTAATTATTGAGCAGTTCCTCATACTGGGCCTTGCGCCGTTCCACTTCCGCCGTGCGCTTGCCGCCGTCGATTACCGGTTGGATGAGCTGGCCGATAACATCCCAGAAGAAATGGTCGGCTTGAAAGAGATTGCTTACCTCCGAGGCGGTATATCCTGCGGCAGCAGCAAGATTAAAGCTGGGAAACCGATCGGCAACCGCAGCTTCGACCCGGGCATCAGCGGCTTTGAGCCGCAGCAAGGCAGCCTGAATATCGGGCCGTCGCTTCAGCACCGTTGCCGGCAGTTCAACCGGGAGGGGCGGCGGTACCGGCGGCAGCTCTTGTTTGTCCCCGCCACCGCCAACCTGAGGATATCGCCCCACCAAGAGGGAAAGGGCATGTTCCCGAACCGCCAACTCCTGCTCCAGATTCGGCCGCTGGGCGAGAGCCTCGGCGAGGTTTTGCTGAGCTTGGTAAACGTCAAGGATGGAGACCACGCCTTGCAGGTACTTGTTCTCCACCAGGTCGAGCGCTTGCCGGAAGCTTTCTATGGTCTGCCTCAGCAGAAGCACCTGGTGTTTGCTTTCAATAATCTGATAGTAGAGATCACCCACCGATGCGGTCAGAGAGATATAAAGCGCTTGGACGTCCGCTTCCGTTGCGAAAATTTCTCCCAAGGCGGCGCGGCTGTCGGCGCTGAGCTTGTTCCAAAGGTCGACTTCATAACCCGCCGCGACCGATGCCCCGAAGATATTATCGGTCCGCGCCCCGACGGCCGATGGCACTCGCTCCCGGCCCCCGCTGGCGCTGAGATTTACGGTAATCTTCCGGGCGGAGTCGGTAATTTTGTATTCAGCCATGAAGCGACGCCACCGGGCAGAAGCTTCTTTAAGGTCGGGGTTGTCCCGCAACATATCGTCAATAAGTCCGTTCAACGCTGGGTCTTCAAACAAGAGCCACCATCGGTCGGTCGAGGGGGCGGGCTGTTCAACCTGCCGTTGAAAGGCAGAGGGGAATTCGGGCATGTCCTTATCAAGAGGTGAACGATAGAGGCTGCACCCCACCAAAAGAAAACAGAGCGTGATGATCTTTCCCGCCAGGGATATTTTCGTACCAGCAGGCATTCTATGGTTGCTCATGATTTGTCGTACTCGTGGTTAGGCTGCGCCGGCAAAACCGAATAAGCTCTTCCCGCATCTCCGGTAACGGCACCGGGCTTAGGAACTTTAGACGGGTATACCCGGTGAGGAGGCTTCTCAGAATAATCGCCGTTGCCTGAATGGACACCGGGCAAATGCTGCCGTCCTGCCGGCCGCGTTCCAGGCACTCTACAAAAAGCTCGTGGATGCGCTGAGCACGGGTCTTTAATTCCCGGGAAAATGGGGATTCAACGTTTAAAAGCTTAAAGGGAAAATCGCGAACCAGTACCAAAACCAAGGAGGACTTTTTTTCTATAAACAAAAGGTGAAACCAGAGCGCTTTCTCGACAGCGTCAAGCCCGTTCCGAGGGGTGGCTATCGCTGTTTTAATTCCCTCAATAAAAGCGTCAAATAGATCGATGACGATATTGAAAAGAAGTTCGTCTTTGTTTTTGAAATGATGGAAGATGGTGCCCTCAGCAACACCGGCCCGGCGGGCGATTTCAGCAGTCGGGGTCGCGGCAAAACCACGTTCGGCAAAAAGTGCGGCTGCGGCATCCAAAATGGCCTTTTTTCGGTCCATGGACAGCTCAAGAAGAAAATAGATGAACAGGTTGTAAACCTGAGTGAGCACTCAATCAAGACATTACTCGTCAATGGTGACGATGTCAACTAACGAGAGCAATTGTCTATTCTCGCGACAAAACCGTTTTATTATGCATCGCTTTATCCCCCCGGTTAGTAGAGATGACAGGCGACCAAGTGATTGACTTCTTTTGTTTCCAAAGAGGGGTAAGCCTCTTGGCAGATCGGCCGGGCGTGGGGACAGCGGGGACGAAAGTGGCAGCCTGGAGGAGGGTCGGCCGGGTCGGGAACGTCGCCGGGCACCGTGAGGCGAGTCTTCTTTGAGTCAGGGTCAGGGACCGGGACCGCGGCCAACAGCGCCTGCGTGTAAGGATGAAGCGGGTTTTTGTACAAGGTGTCGCAGTCGGAAAGCTCCACAATCCTTCCGAGGTACATTACCGCGATGCGATCGCTGAAGTAGTGCACCAAGTGCAGGTCGTGGGAAATAAAAAGGTAGGTAAGATGAAACCGCTCTCGGAGGTCGATCAAGAGATTAATGATTTGAGCCTGGATAGAAACATCAAGGGCGGAAACCGGCTCATCGGCAACAATCAGTTTCGGGTTGAGGCTCAAGGCCCGGGCGATCCCAATGCGCTGACGCTGTCCGCCGCTGAATTCGTGCGGGTACCGCCGCGCATCCTCCGGACGGAGCCCGACCATGCTGAAAAGCTCCGAAACTCGTTGCTTTCTCTCCTGTTTTTCTAATTTCTGGTGAATCTTGATCGGTTCTTCAATAATACTTCCCGCCGTCATGCGGGGATTGAGAGAGCCAAAGGGATCCTGGAAGATGATCTGCATCTCTTTTCGCAGACTGCGAAGCTCTTTTCCTTTCAGAGCAAAAATATTTTTTCCCGCAAAGAAGACCTCCCCTTCCGTCGGCTCCAAGAGGCGGAGGACTACTCGGCCGAGGGTTGTTTTCCCGCAGCCGCTTTCTCCCACCAGCCCGAGGGTTTCTTCTTTACTCATGGCAAAGGTTATCCCGTCCACCGCTTTTACCCAATGTCCTTTGCTTGTAAAAACGCCGCGATGGGGATGAAAATATTTCTTTATATTATTTATTTCAAGGACCTTTTGGTTGTTCATGGCAAACTATCTTTTACCTTTCCACTTACCAACAAAAGAGTTTTTTCGCCTTTTTCCGCACCAGGGAGGCCCCACCGTCAGATTTCCCGGCTCCGATGACAACGGGACCAATGGCCGGGAGCTACTTCCTCAAAGAGGGGTTCTTCCTGACGACATCTTTCGACGGCCATGCCGCAGCGCGGATGAAATGCGCACCCCGGGGGGAGGTTCAAGGGATCGGGAACCTGTCCCGGAATTACCTGGAAACGCGCTTTTCGTTTTTGATGCCAGGGAAGGGAGCGCATAAGTCCCTGCGTATAGGGGTTGCGGGAGTGGTGAAAAAGATCATGCGTTTCCGCGTATTCCATTACCAACCCCGCATACATGACTGCGATATTGTCAGCGGTCTCAGCAATCACGCCGAGATCGTGGCTGATAAGGATCAGGGCCATATTCATTTTGTCCTTTAAATCCCGCAACAGATCCAAAATCTGAGCCTGAATGGTGACATCGAGGGCGGTTGTGGGCTCATCGGCAATAAGAAGCGAAGGCTTGCAGGAGACCGCCATGGCGATCATCACCCGCTGGCGCATGCCCCCGCTCATTTGGTGAGGGTAATTTTTGATCCGGGCTTCCGGATTTGGAATTCCTACCAGGCGCAGGACCTCACCTGCCTCTCGAAGGGCTTCCTTTTTTCCCAGGCCTTGGTGAAGGGTTATTGCTTCAGCTATCTGGTTGCCGACAGTAAAGACCGGGTTAAGAGAGGTCATGGGCTCCTGAAAGATCATGGAGATTTTATTACCCCGGATTTTTCGCATCTCTTTCTTGTTCAACTGTAAAAGGTCCACCCCTTCAAAAAGAATCTCCCCTGCAACAATCTTAGCCGG
>JAFGRE010000055.1 GCA_016935335.1 Deltaproteobacteria bacterium | reverse complement strand
TTCTGCTTTTCTCTTATTTTTCCGCTCAAGCTCTTTATTGAAAGGCAACTAAGGGGACTTGCCAAATCTATTCTTTTCCCGTATTATAGCGACTTATTTTTGACCACGCCGGATACTGAAAGGGAGCTTGGCTCTCCGTTTTCCCGGCGTGATATCGTTAACCGATGCAGGAGATAAACAGAATGACTGAGCGGTTTCTTAAGATTAAAGAGCTTGAGGAACGAATAAAGCGCCTTCAGATGATGGGGGGTGAGGAACAGATAAAAAAGCAACATACGAGCGGAAAGCTTACTGCCCGGGAACGTTTAGAGCTGCTGTTTGATGGGGGGAGCTTTCAAGAGCTTGATCTTTTTGTGCGCCATCGGTGCACGGACTTTGGCATGGAAAAGGCGGAAATAGCGGCGGAAGGGGTTATCACGGGCTACGGAAAAGTGAACGGCCGGATTTGTTTTGCCTATTCACAGGACTTCACCTCTCGTGCCGGAACGTTGGGCGAGATGCACGCGAAGAAGATCTGCAAGGTGATGGATCAGGCCATGAAGGTAGGGGCTCCTCTTATCGGGTTCAATGATTCCGGCGGGGCGCGGATTCAGGAAGGGGTGGACTCTCTTGCCGGATACGGGAGCATTTTTTTTCGGAACTCCTGCGCTTCAGGCGTCATTCCGCAGATCTCGGCCATCATGGGGCCCACAGCGGGAGGGGCGGTCTATTCTCCGGCGATGACCGATTGGGTCTTTATGACCAAGAAAACGAGTTATATGTTCATAACGGGGCCGGATGTTATAAAAGAGGTTACCGGAGAAGAGATTGATTTTGAGAAACTCGGAGGAGCAAGCGTCCATACCACGAAAAGCGGTGTGGCGCATTTTGCCTGTGAGAGTGATGCCGAATCCATCGAGAAGATAAAACAATTGATCGGGTACCTTCCTTCGAGCAACCGGGAATTGCCGCCGGTGTTTGATGCGGGGGATGACCCGGAGCGAATGGATGAGTTTCTGGATACCATCATACCGGAAGACCCCCGGAAAAGTTATGACATGAAGGCGATTATTCGTTCCATCGTTGACAATGGTGAATTTTTGGAGCCCCATGAGCACTATGCCCAGAACATGATTGTCTGTTTTGCCCGTATGGGTGGACAGAGCGTTGGGATTATCGCCAATCAGCCGAAACACATGGCGGGGTGTCTGAATGTGGATGCCTCCGACAAAGCGACTCGGTTTATTCGATTCTGTGATGCTTTTAACATTCCCTTGATAACGATAGCTGATGTGCCGGGGTATCTGCCGGGTAAGGATCAGGAGTGGAAGGGGATAATCCGGCACGGGGCCAAGCTGCTGTGGTGTTACTCGGAAGCCACGGTTCCCAAGATAACCCTTGAGGTCAGGAAGGCGTATGGCGGGTCCTATATGGCCATGTGTTGTAAGGACCTGGGGGCGGATATCGTGCTTGCGTGGCCCACGGCTGAGATAGCGGTGATGGGAGCCGAGGGGGCGGCGAACATCATCTTTCGCAAGGAGATTAACGGTGCGGATGATCCGGTTGCGAAACGGCAGGAGATGATTCGGGAATACCGGGACCTTTTCTCAAACCCCTATGTTGCCGCGTCCCGGGGGTATGTGGATATGGTCATTGTTCCGCGGGAGACGCGCTCCCGAATCATAAAGGCTCTGGAGATGTTGAAAACCAAACGGGAGCGCCGGCTGCAAAAGCGGCATGGCAATATTCCCGTATAGGACAAATATACCGAGGCGGAGCCGTTATGAAATGCAAATCATGGAAGCGGCCCCCGATGGCTTTGGAAGGAGAGCGAGAATGAAGAACGGTAGTCCTTTAAAAATAACCGATACGACCTTCAGGGACGGGCATCAGTCATTACTGGCCACGAGATTGAGAATCGAGGACATGGCTCCGATACTGGAGAAGGTGGACTCTGTGGGGTATCATTCTGTCGAGGTGTGGGGGGGCGCGACGTTTGATGTTGCCACACGATTTTTGAATGAGGACCCGTGGGACCGACTGCGTACTCTGAAGAAGTTGTTACGCACAACTCCCCTCCAGATGCTTCTCAGGGGACAGAACCTCGTCGGATACCGTCACTACGCTGATGATGTGGTAAGAGCATTTATCCTCCGGGCTGCGGAATGCGGCATCGATATTTTTAGGGTATTTGACGCCTTGAATGATGAACGAAATGTGACGTCCTCCTTTAGGGCTATTAAAGAAGCGGGAAAACATATTCAGGCCACTCTTTCATACTCCCTGACGGAGCGAAGATTAGGAGGACCGGTTTTTACTATTGACTACTATGTTAAAAAAGCCAAAGTATTAGAGGAGATGGGGGCGGATTCCTTTTGCTTGAAGGATATGGCGGGTCTGTTGTCTCCCTTTGATGCCTATGAATTGATAACAGCCTTGAAGGCCACCCTTGCGATACCGGTCCAACTCCATACTCATTACACCAGCGGCATGGCGTCCATGACATATTTAAAGGCAATCGAGGCGGGGGTGGATGGAGTGGATACGGCACTTGCCCCGTTTGCGCTTCGGTCTTCGCAACCGGCTCTGGAGCCGCTCACCGTAGCGTTGCAGGACACCTCTCGTGATACGGGATTGGATGTGAATCTGCTGTTTGAAATTGGTCAGTATATTGAAAGCATTGCCCCAAAATACCGCCAGTATCTCGATACCACCAAGATGGCTATAATCGATACCGGTGTTCTTCTCCATCAGATCCCGGGGGGCATGATTAGCAACCTTGTGAACCAGTTGAGAGAAGCTAATGCCCTCCATCGTTTGGACGATGTCTATGGAGAACTTCCCCAAACCCGTAAGGAACTCGGCTATCCCCCCTTGGTAACCCCCACCAGTCAGATCGTCGGCGTCCAGGCAGTGCTCAATGTCTTAATGGGGCGTTACAAGATCATAACCTCCCAGGTTAAGGATTACTGTTATGGGCTTTATGGCAATCCTCCGCAGCCGATCGACGCCGAAGTGCGAAAAAAGGCGCTCAAGAATTATTCCCGTGGCGAAGACCCTATCTCCTGTAGAGCTGCGGATGTACTCGAACCTGAAATGAAGGAAGCCGAAGAAGCCACCAAGGAAATCGCCATGGATATCGGAGACGTGCTTATCTACGCACTGTATCCGGAGACTGGGATGCGATTTCTGCGATGGAAATACGGTTATGAAGAACCTCCCCCGGAGGTGAAGCCAAAAACGTTGGATGAAGTAAAATGGGAACAGGAACTCATCAAAAAAGCACTGGCAGGCGAATTGGTGGAAAGAACAGCCACTGATGAAAAAAAACCAGAAGAGAAGGAAAAGCGAACAACACCATAACCGCAAGGAAAAATAATGAGCAGAAAAAAGATAACCATTGTGGGAGCAGGAAATGTGGGAGCAACCGCTGCTCACTGGGCAGCAACGAAGGAGTTGGGCGATATTGTCTTAGTCGATATTATTGACGGAATTTCCCAGGGTAAGGCCCTAGATCTCGCTGAAGCAGCACCGATCGACGGGTTCGATTCTCGCATCATCGGAACCAACGGGTATGAAGAGACTGAAGGATCGGATATCGTGATTATCACGTCGGGATTGGCGCGCAAGCCGGGAATGAGCCGAGAGGACTTGCTTCAAAAAAATAAAGAGATAATCCAGTCGGTAACTGAGCAAGTAGTTGCAAAATCCCCCCACTGTTTCATCATTATGGTAAGCAACCCTTTAGATACCATGACCTATCTGGCGTTAAAAGCAAGCGGGTTTTCCAAAAACCGTGTCATGGGGATGGCCGGCATTTTGGATGCCGCTCGTTTTCAAACCTTTATCGCCGTGGAACTTGGTGTCTCGGTGCAGGACATCCAAGCCATGCTGTTGGGGGGGCATGGCGATGACATGGTTCCCCTCCCGCGGTATTCAACCGTGAGCGGAATACCTGTCACCGAACTGCTTTCCCAGGAACAGATCGAACGCCTTGTGGAAAGAACGCGCAAAGCCGGCGGTGAAATCGTCGGTCTTTTGAAGACCGGAAGCGCTTTTTATTCTCCATCTGCCGGAGCAGTTGCCATGGCCGAAGCAATTCTCAAGGATACGAAACGCATTCTGCCTTGCTGCGTTTACTTGAAAGGAGAATACGGCCTCACCGATATTTGCTTTGGCGTGCCGGTGAAACTGGGGGCCGGGGGCGTGGAAGAGATTGTTGAGCTGCGGCTTAACGCGACCGAGAAAGAAGCCGTTAGACGGTCAGCGGAGGGGGTTAAGAAAAGCATCGATGCTTTAGGGGCGTTATGAAGAATAACGAATCAGTCTTTCGCGCGACCAGTTGAAAATCAGCCGAATTTTGGTTGCCACATTTCCATTCCCATTTTCGCGAATAGGTACGCAGTCAATTTTTTAGGGGGGGGATTTTTGCCTATCCCTCTATCTTTGAAGAGCATGTCGAAGAACTGCAGCAGAGAATCGAGGCACCTTCGTACCAACCCTCGCAATATAAGAGGACAT
>JAFGRE010000054.1 GCA_016935335.1 Deltaproteobacteria bacterium | reverse complement strand
GAGCGAGCGGCGCTTAGGTGAAAGGCATCTTGGTGTGGTGCTGGAAACTACCGTCCACATTCAAGTCAAATTACTGAGTGTCCAGAGACCCTCTGCGCGATGAAGCGACTGGCAGTAAACTGAGTGAGAGGTTATGTCACCACCTCGAAAAGCAAACTCCGTCAGGGGATGGAGAAAAAGGCTCTACGAGATAATTTTTCAGTCCGATACTCCGGCGGGAAAAGGTTTTGACGTTGTCCTCATCGTGAGTATCGTGCTGAGCGTCATTGTGGTGATGCTCGATAGTGTCGGCTCGTGGAGAAGTCTGTCTGGGAACCTGTTCTATCTACTGGAATGGATTTTTACGCTTTTGTTTACAGTGGAATATATTCTGAGACTCCTGTGTGCCGGGAGACCCCTCGGTTATGCCACTAGTTTTTTTGGTATCGTTGATTTGCTGGCTGTCTTGCCGACGTACCTGAGCGTTTTTCTTCCCGGCAGTCAGTACCTGATCGTCATCAGAGTCCTCCGGGTCTTGCGACTTTTTCGGGTTCTCAAGCTGGCTCAGTATGTGAGCGAAGCCAAGATCCTTATGCAGGCACTGCATGGTAGCCGTCGGAAAGTCACGGTGTTTCTGTTTGCGGTCCTTACCGTTGTTGTAATATTCGGCGCTCTGATGTATCTTGTTGAAGGTGAGGAGAACGGATTTACCAGCATCCCGAAGAGCATCTATTGGGCGATCGTTACTTTGACGACTGTCGGCTACGGTGATATATCCCCTAACACGACGGCGGGACAGGTTCTGGCAGCTATGATAATGATTTTGGGGTATAGTATTATTGCGGTCCCGACGGGGATATTCACCGTGGAGATCTCTCGCGCCTACCAACGAAAGGATTGGTCCTGCCCGGTATGCGCGAGCAGGAGTCACGATCATGACGCGCTGTACTGTAAGTACTGCGGGACGAAGTTGTAGACGTCCCATAGATTCTCATTGAATTGAAGTGCCTTTGCAGGTTGTGCCGCGTATCCGTTGAGCCGCTCAGCGGGGGGGGAGTGAAGTACAGCTGTTTTTCTAGAGTTCGTATTTGAGAAAGGATTCATCATGGGTGGTATTTTCGGAGTTGTCTCCAAGGAGGACTGCGTTAAAGAACTTTTTTACGGAACTGATTATCATTCGCATTTGGGAACACGTCGTGGTGGATTGGCCGTCCTAAACCGCCGAGGCTTTACCAGGTTTATTCACAACATAGAAAACAGTCAATTTAGGTCGAAATTTGAAGACGACATAGAAAAAATGACGGGGAAGATGGGCATCGGCTGTATCAGTGACACCGAAGACCAGCCTCTTATCATTAGTTCGCATCTGGGTAATTATGCGATCGTTACGGTCGGGCGCATAAACAACGTGAGAGAATTGGTGAAGAGGACCTTTGCGAAGCGGGCTTCGCACTTTTCGGAAATGAGTGGCGGTGGTGTCAATCCTACTGAATTGGTGGCAACCTTGATAAGCCAAGGAGAGACCTTTGTTAAGGGTATTCAATATGCACAGGAGGTGATTGAGGGTTCGTGTTCATTGCTGCTCCTGACTGGGGACGGCATATATGCCGCACGAGATCGTTTGGGGAGAACCCCGTTGGTAATTGGTGAAAAGGAAGATGCGCACTGCGTTTCCATTGAACGGTCGGCCTTCCCGAACTTAGGATATCAGCTTGCAAAGGAACTCGGACCCGGGGAGATCGCGCTGCTGCGTTCTGAGGGCGTCGAGCAGAAGACGCCGCCGGGAGATGTGTTGCGTATTTGCGCTTTTTTATGGGTTTATTATGGATATCCGGCTTCCCGGTACGAAGGCATTAATGTAGAGATTGTGCGAAATCGTTCCGGGGCGGTCTTGGCACAAAGAAATACCGTTGACGTGGACATGGTCGCCGGGATCCCCGATTCGGGCACTCCCTATGCCGTGGGCTATGCAAACGAGTCTACCATACCCTACTGCCGGCCCTTTGTGAAGTACACTCCGACGTGGCCGCGAAGCTTCATGCCTCATAACCACGCCATCCGTAAACTGGTGGCAAGGATGAAGCTGATACCCATCAGAGAGCTGATCGAAGGCCAACGGCTTTTGTTTTGCGAAGACTCGATTGTTCGGGGTACCCAGTTAAACGAAACCGTCCAGCGCCTTTATGATTACGGGGCTCGAGAGGTACATATGCGGCCAGCCTGTCCGCCGCTTCTCTACTCATGCCGGTTTCTGAATTTCTCTCAGTCGCGCTCGGAGTTGGAACTGGCGGCGCGGCGGGCGATTCGCGTGATTGAGGACAAGGATGACATTTCCCTGGAACCGTATACCAGTTCCGACACAGACAAGTACCGATCCATGGTTGAACAGATTCGAAGAGAAATGAATTTTACCTCGCTGTCGTATCAAACGATGTCTGATATGATTGAAGCTATTGGCCTAGGAAAAGAGAGCGTTTGCACCTACTGTTGGGATGGCCAAGGCTGATGGGAGAGGAGGGTAGTGTGAGGATACGCAGGGTTACTGTGAGGTCAGATGGCAGAGTGAGGAGATAAGAAAGCCGTGATCTGCGGCTAATGAAATAATTTATATTTTTTACCCACGGTGTCACCAGGAGGTCATGATGAAAAAAGGAACAAGAGTACAATGCCTGATTATTGCGGTTGTATCGCTGGCGGTTGCCTTAACGCTCACTATGTTCGCTGAAGCCGCCGAGTTCTCTGCGGATATGGTGCAGAAAGCGGCGGGCCAGACCTGGGGTGGGAAGGTTTTCGTGAAGGGAACCAAGATGAGGATGGAAATGAACACCCCGGCAGGAGCGAGTATCACCATTACGCTGCCTGACGAAGGGAAGACTCTCATGCTGCAACCAGCCAATAAGATGTATATGGAAATGACGATGGAAACGCCGACCGAGAATGCTGCTATGATGGAAAAGGAATTAGAGAAGATTGCCACCAGAAAACTTAGTGGAACTGAAACGGTGAGCGGATATGAGTGTGATAAATATGAGATTGTTTACCACGATACCTCAATGGGTACGATGACTCAATGGTTTTCCAAGAAGCTGAAATTTCCGGTGAAAATGATTTACCATGGGGCAAACGGTGAGGTGATCACTGAGTACAAGAACATTAAGGAGTCGAATGTCCCGGAAGTCATGTTTCAGGTTCCGACGGGATATCAAAAAATGAACCTTCCCGGCATGTAAAGCGGGGAGGGAACTCCTCATTGTCTGTCGGACATAGGGGCGCTTTACAGTAGAGGAAGATGAAGCTCCCCTTCCCTCCTGGTGATGGGGCTGCGTCGATCCGTGTCGTTGCCCTGAACTATCGTCATGAAGAGATACCGTCTCCCCATGTTTCCTTCGTGGCATTTTCCCTTCGCGCCGGTGCCCTTGTTTACCAGACGGCCAGTCCTTTTCGCGGTTAGCCGGTCTGGTGGGCTTCATACTTCATAGATCCCGTCCGTGTTTCATATCCTTGCAAAGCAGCGTTTCTTTGCAACTGACAGTGCCCGCCGCATAATTAGCAGTGACCCCGCCTTTTATTCACCAATGAGCCTGAGCTGCCGAATGCTGCGTGGGCTTATCTCCACTCCGCGTCTTTTTAGACAAGGATCTCGTACCCTTGGTAAGGATGAAGCCTCGACCGTTGATCGATGTGAACCACGATGGTTTCTTAATACGCTCAGCTTCGGGAGACCTTCATATGGTAATTGCGAGAGCCGCTTCGCTCCTTCGGGCTTTGGGGGATGAATAGCCGCATCCGGTCAAGAAGTAACGTGCATGAAGGCAGTTTCGAGGTCGGGCAGATGATTGGCGTCAGGGAAGAATCATAGTTGCAACGAAATATGCATAAAATGAACTAAAGAATGTACCGATTCGACCGATAAAAGGAATAAGAAAGGAAAAGAGATTGTCGTATGGATCCGGAAATTCTTACAATTGAAGAGGCAGCTCATTTCTTGCGGATAAGCAAGAGGTCCCTTTATAAGCTTGTAAAACAAGGGATAATTCCTGGAAAAAGGGTCTTAAATAAGTGGCGGTTTGACCAGCAGAGTCTGCGGCGATGGATCGGCGAAGAAGAAAAAGGGGGAATCGATGAACGGTGATATCGTAACGGCGCAGCCACATTCTAAGGATACTGTGGCTACCATGAACAGGCGGAAGGAGATGAAGGTCCTTGTTGTCGATAATCACCCGCTCATCCTAAGGTTTATGCAAAAACTGCTTTCCCGGGAAGGGTATGACGTAAAAACAGCTCAAGACGGTATCTCCGCGTTAGACATCCTGCAAACCTGGACGCCCCGGGTTGCCTTTGTTGATCTCATCATGCCGAATATCGATGGAAATAAGCTGTGCCAGATTATAAGAAAAATGCCGCGGCTGCAGGATATGTATATTGTGATTCTTTCCGCCATCGTTGCCGAAGAGAAGATAAATTTTGCTGAATGCGGTGCTGATTCGTGCATTGCCAAGGGTCCGTTTGATGTGATGTCTCAAAACATTTTGCGCCTCCTCGATAAATTGGCTTGTGGGTCTCCGGAGCGGCTGCCGCAAGAGATACTGGGCCTTGAGAGCGTATATCCGCGACAAATCACCAAAGAACTTCTCTCAGTCAAACGACATTTTGAACTTGTTTTAGGGAGCATGAGCGAAGGGATTGTTGAGCTTGATGCTCAGGGGAGAATAGTCTTTGCAAATACCGCTGCTGTTTCATTAATCGGGGTTGAAGAAGAGCACCTTTTAGGGATGATGTTTGACAACCTTTTTGACGTGCCGGAGCGGCAGCGAGCGAATGAATTTATTCGCAAAATAAGCGGTCAACCGTTCAGGGAGGAGGAAGAACGTCCGATCGATCTTAAAGGCAGAAAGGTTGTTCTTAGTGGGTTTCCTATCGGCCTGGGTGAACAAAAAGGAATCATTATTCTGACCGACGTTACCGAGCGAAAGCGGCTGGAGGAACAACTGGTTATCGCCCAGAAAGCCGAGGCCCTCGGAACGCTCGCAGGAGGAATTGCCCATGATTTCAACAATCTTCTTATGGGGGTTCAGGGAAACGCGTCGTTGATGCTGATGGATCTTGATGAGACTCATCCATACTACGAGAAACTCTGTACCATAGAGAAGTTGGTGCGAAACGGTTCTAAACTGACCACGCAGCTTCTTGCCTATGCGAGAAAAGGGCGGTACGAAGTCAGACCCTTGAATCTTAATGAGCTGATTCTTGAAACAGCCCAGACATTTGGAAGAACCAGAAGGCAAGTGAGTATCAGATGTGAGCTTGCTGATGATTTAATGGCTATCGAAGCTGATCAAGGACAGATTGAACAGGTTCTGTTTAATCTCTATGTCAATTCCGCTGATGCCATGCCCGGCGGCGGGACGCTCCTCTTAAAGACTATGAACCTGGGGCATAAGAAAATAAAAGGGAAGGGCTATGAACCAAAAGCAGGCATGTATGTTGTGTTAACGGTTGGGGATACGGGTACGGGAATGGATGAAAAAACCGTGAAGCGCATTTTCGATCCATTTTTTACCACCAAGGAGATGGGAAGAGGAACGGGGTTGGGACTGGCTTCTGTTTACGGGATAATAAAAGGCCACGGCGGGTATATTGATGTCGATTCAAGCATCGGATCAGGATCTGTGTTCACGATATATTTGCCAGCCACAAGGAAAAATGTTCAGAAGGCGGTTCGATCCCCTTTGCAAATAGTCAAGGGAACTGAGGCAATTCTCTTGGTGGATGACGAAGAACTTATTCTTAACGTTGGAGAAGAGATGTTGGGGGCTCTTGGCTATCGAGTCTTCCGAGCGCGCAACGGAAAAGAGGCTATCAAATTGTACAGGCGGCATCAAGCCTCTATTGACATGATAATTTTGGATATGGTTATGCCGAATCTTGGAGGAGGAGCGACCTTCGACGTTTTTAAAGAAATTAATCCTTATGTGAAAGTACTGCTGTCGAGCGGCTATAGCATTGAGGGGGAGGCGAGCAAGATATTAGGACGGGGGTGTAGTGGATTCATCCAGAAACCATTCCGAATAGAGGATTTGTCAGTCAAAATCAGGGAAATTTTGGACCGTGAAGAGAAGAATGTTTAATTTGATGCGATTTGCCAACGGCAGATGATCCGGGAAAGCCATTATTGGACATCAGGGTGAGGAAGGGCAACGCCATGAAAAAAGCTCAGCTTCTGGTTAATAAGTATAAGAACATCAAAACATTGCCGCATGTAGCGCTCCGGCTTTCGCAGCTTATTTCTGATGAAGGAAGCGCCATAAGGGAGTTCGAGGACGTGATACGGTTAGACCCGACGCTGGTTTTGCGGCTGTTGCGGCTGGTCAATAGTTCTTATTTCGGACTCTACCAGAAGGTGAAAAGCATATCCAAGGCGGTCATCTTTGTGGGTACGAAGAATCTGCGCAACATGATTCTGATCGAGGCCGTGAAGGACATTTTTAAAGACAGCGGCAACGGGGAAGTCTTTTCTCGAACGAAACTGTGGCTTCACTGCGCTGCAGTGAGTGTTTGTGCTCGAATGATTTCGGAACGCATTTTTGAGCAACAGGGAGAAGATGCGTTTCTTGCCGGCACCTTGCATGACATCGGGTTGATCGTTGAGGATCAAGTTGCCGGAGAGTTGCTCATGCAGGTTTGCAGGGAATATAATCCGGACTTCAAGTCGATTGTCGATTATGAAAATGAAATTATCGGGTCGAACCACTGTATGGTCGGATATCTGCTGGCTCGAGACTGGAAACTTCCGGTTCCGATACAGGAAGGAATTAAGGAGCACCATAATGTGCTGAAGCCTGTGTTACCGTCGAGCGTCACCGGAGTGGTTCAAATTGCCGACTATATTGTCTCAAAAATCAATTATCCCGCCATACCAAAAATGGAAGAAAGACTATCAGAGTCGCTGGCCGCACACATGAAAGAAATGGCGGGAGAATACCAGATCCTGATTAAGGACTTGCCCGACGAAATGGAAAGGGCCAGAGAACTCTATGAGAGCGAGCCCGAATAAACATGATAAGTGTTTTAAATTCTATCTTTGATGATGGTTCGCACCAAACCATGCAGGGACAGAAATTACTGGAGTGTATCAATACCTATGTCCCCGATGCGATGGTGGAACTTGTTTTTAGTGACGACCGAACTGTTTTTGGCCGGGAGGGCGCTTTTTCTAAAAGCACGCGGAAGAGATTGTTGAAGAATGTGGCAAAGGATAAAAAGATGGTTTCGGTCGCTGTGGGGGAGAATGGCTGTGCCTACGCGATACCCGTCAAAACCTTAGACGCGGTGCTGTTATTTGCGTTTCGTGAACTTTCTTTGGATTCGGCGGCAACGGCGTATGCCCCCACCGTGGTCCAACTCTGCACCGAACTGTTTTTGCCGTACGAGGCGCTGCATCAAGAAAAAGAATATCGGATGACGCAGCAAAGGCAGCTTAATCGCAAGATCAGGGTATTAGAGAAGAGTTACTTGGAGATCCTTGCTGATAATCATCGGCAACACCAGGTTATTCAGAAAAAGCAGGCGGATTATTCCAAGACCCTCAAGGTAGAGATTGCCCGGCAGACCGAGGAACTGCAAAAGGCCAACGTGTGCCTGGAAATAAACAACCAGTTGCAGCAAAAAATTTTGGATAATGCAGCCACCGCGATTTTTACGGTGGACGTGATGGGGAGGATCACCAGCGTCAATAAGGAGTTTTGCTCGATAACCGGTTTCAGTAAGGATGGGATACTGGGAAGAGAGTGTACGTTGCTCCGAAGCACTTTGTGTCGAGATAACTGTCCTCTCTTTGATGGTGACGAGAGAAAACCAATCATCAAGGAGCAGGATACGATCTACACAAATGACGGTCGGCCACGTGTCATCATCAAAAACGCCGACTCCCTCAGTGATGATTCGGGCCGCATCACCGGAGGAGTGGAATCATTTGTAGATGTCACCAACCTGATCGAAGCGCGAAAATCGTTGGAGAAAACAAATCAACAACTCGTTCACGCCATAGAACACGCCGAGGAGATGAAAGGTCAAGCCGAATTCGCCAACAAAGCCAAGAGTGAATTTCTCGCCGCCATGAGTCATGAAATCAGAACACCTATGAATGCGGTTATCGGCTTCACCGATATACTTTTGGAAACTTCCCTAAATCCTGAGCAGAAAGAGCACGCTTGCGCCATAAAGCAGGGTGGCGAGGCGCTGCTTTCACTTATTAATGATATTCTTGACTTTTCCAAGATTGAGGCCGG
>JAFGRE010000053.1 GCA_016935335.1 Deltaproteobacteria bacterium | reverse complement strand
GTTGTCTGTAGGTTTTTGGCATAATCCGCAATCATAATGCGGAGGCCTCAAAACCTAAAGTGTTGCACTTGCTTATTGAACTTGGGAGATTAAGCCAGTATCCGGCCACGTAGAAAAGCAGAGCGCCGATTAAAATTTTTAAATTGGAGGATTTTAAAAACCGAAACGCGGCATAGTGGACCATTTCAACTGAAAAAATCATGAGAATAAACCATGAGGGAACACAAAACACGGGGAGTCCAAAGAGCGTCATAATCAGCCCCCTTACATATCCTTTGATGCTGGGCAATGGTAAACCAACAAAGTCCCCGGAAAAGAACACGGGCAACAACATAAATATTGCGGTAAAAAATAGGAAGGGGAGGAGGCGGGACATAAACCGGTGCTTTAAATATTTTCCAAAACTAAATTCAACGTAACGCTCCTGAACCACATAGCCCGCCAATACAAAAAACAATATCATGTGAAATGAGTAGATAAATTTATACTGAGTGGCGGCGGCCGGATTTTTCAGCATCATAATCCGTTCGATAAAGTGGCCATAGAAAACCAGGGCCATCGCGTAAAACCGTGCAACGTCAATGACCCCGATTCTTTTCGTTTCGGCTATGAGCTCCATGAGTCAGCTGATCTCCATTCAGTCTTTGCTTGTTGTATCAGGTTAGTCTTATTAAGGGTCTCAAAATAGTCCAGACATTGATGATCTCAACACAGGGATTCATAACCCCACCCAACCTCCCCTTATCTTAAGGGGAGGGATATCCCCCTTCTTGGATTAAGAGGGGGAAGGGGGAGTTACTTCCATCGTCGAGGCAATCCTAAGTTCATTTTGCAGAGGGTGTCCATCCTAATTATGAGACTGTTAATAAATTTTGTTTTAAATAGCCTGATAAAAAAAGAGGGGTTAAAGTATTCACTTTAACCCCTCGGAGATTCACTCAACTCAAATCGTGCGATGGCGCAATGAATGGTATGACAACGAGGAGGCTATTTCGCCTTCCCTGCTTTCCAGGCGTTAAGGAGTTTATCGTAATCAACCGTTTCACCTTTCGGTTTTTCATTGGCCAATTTCGCCTTCGGAGCTACTCCACCTGGTCTGCCCAGATAAACCTTTTCGTCAACGCATTTGTTGAGTTTGGGACCTTTATTTCCCTGAACACCGGAACGCTCGATTCTTTCCATGACATCGTCCATCTCTTTGGCCAGATTGTCCATGGCCTTGTCAACACTGATGGCGCCAGAAGACGCTTCTCCGATATTCTGCCACCAGAGCTGTGCCAGTCTCGGATAATCAGGCACGTTGGTGCCCGTCGGCGTATTGGTGACACGGGCCGGGCTGCGGTAGTATTCCACAAGACCGCCGAGTTTCGGTGCGCGCTCGGTGTAGGATTTATGACGGATATCACTGTCGCGGATGAAGGTCAGACCAACATGGGATTTCTTCAGCGATGTGGTTTTACACACGCAGAACTGCGCATAGAGCCAGGCGGCCTTGATGCGTTCCACCGGAGTTTGCTTGAAGAACGTCCAGGACCCACAATCCTGATAACCCAGTTTCATACCGTCTTGCCAGTAGGCGCCATGAGGTGTCGGAGCTGTGCGCCATTTGGGTGTCCCGTCTTTGTTGACTGTCGGCCCCGGGGCGACCATGGTCGGGACAAAGGCCGTGTACCAGAAAATCTGCTGGGCTACGTTGCCTTTTTCCAGGTACGGCAGGTAGGTATAGAAATCCAACCCGCGTGATCCCGGAGGAGCGTATTTATCCAGCCATTCAATGTATTTGCGCAGCGCATATTTGGCAGCGGGGCTGTTGGCGGCGCCACCGCGGCAAACACTCGCACCAAACGGACGGCCATCTTTATCTACCCCAATACCCCATTCATCAACCGGTAAACCGTTCGGGATACCCTTATCGCCGGCACCGGCCATGACCAACCAGGCGTCGGTAAAACGCCAGCCAAGATCAGGGGCCTTTTTGCCGTAGTCGTTGTGACCGTAGACTCTGACACCGTCGATTTCTTTAATGTCGTTGGTGAAAAACTCGGCAATGTCTTCATAGGCCGACCAGTTGACTGGCACGCCTAATTCATAACCATATTTGTTTTTAAACTTCTTTTTGAAATCCGGTCGCTTGAACCAGTCGTAACGGAACCAGTAGAGGTTGGTGAACTGCTGATCCGGAAGCTGCCAGAACTTGCCGTCAGGACCGGTGGTGAATGATATACCCATGAAATCCTTAACGTCGAGGGTCGGCAGCGTGACATCTTTGCCCACTCCTTTAATAAAATCTTCCAGGCAGATTGCTTCCCCGGAACGCCAATGGGTACCGATGAGATCGGAGTCATTTACCCAGCCGTCGTAAAGATTCTTCCCCGTTTGCCATTGGGTTTGCAGCTTTTCAATGACGTCCCCTTCCTGAATCAGATCGTGCATGACCTTGATGCCGGTAATCTCATAGAACGCCTTGGCCAAAGTCTTCGATTCATATTCGTGGGTGGTGATAGTCTCGGAGACGGCCTTGATCTCCATACCCTTAAAGGGCTTAGCCGCTTTGATGAACCATTCCATCTCTTTCATCTGCTGAGCTTTGGTTAAGGTCGACGGTTGAAACTCTTTGTCGACCCACTTCTTTGCGGCTGCCATATCCGCGCTTGCAGAACCCGCAAAGAGCGCGAACATCACGGCCACAACACCCCCCAGGAGCATCGTCCTGGCTCTCTTCCTGAACATGATTTCCATACGCATCTCCTCCTTTGGGCCTTCAATGGTTAGCATTTCGTTCACTCGGTCTACATCGCCAGCGTGAAGGCCGTGAACGCCCGACAACATAAACCTCGTCTTACTCTGTTCACCCCCAAAGCATGACAGCCACGATCCAGCCCACCCCAACAAGAAGCGCGATCCACAGACTTAGATCGGTCAATCCGAGCCAGGCAAGTTGGATGTAGAGAGCAGACACCAATCCTATAAAGAGCCGATCGCCCGGTGTGGTAGGTATCGGCAGAAAACCGCGGCGCTCGACAGAAGGGGATACGGTTTGCCATATGGTCATGCCAGTCAAGGCCAGGAAAATCGCAATGCAGAAAATTGCCGTTGGAAGTGTCCAATACATCCATTCAAGAGTCATTGGTGTACCTCTTTATACCCGGCCCAGGGCAAAGCCCTTGGCCATGTGGTTGCGTACGAACCAGATTACCAGGGCACCCGGTACGATGGTCAACACGCCGGCCGTAGCCAATAGACCCCAGTCTAGGCCCGTGGCGCTGATCGTCCGTGTCATAACGGCGGAGATAGGTTTTGCGTTGGTTACCGTCAGTGTCCGGGCAAAAAGCAATTCAACCCAACTAAACATAAAACAGAAAAAGGCTGTCACGCCGACCCCGGCCCTTATCAGGGGGATGAAAATGGTGATAAAGAAACGAGGCAGGCTATAACCGTCAATGAAAGCGGTCTCGTCAATTTCCCGGGGAATGCCGGACATAAAGCCTTCGAGTATCCATACAGCCAAAGGCACGTTGAATAGACAGTGCGCGAGCGCGACCGCAATATGCGTGTCCATCAATCCGATGGTTGAATAGAGTTGAAAAAACGGGATGAGAAAAACAGCGCTTGGCGCCATACGGTTGGTGAGCAGCCAGAAAAAAATTTGTTTATCGCCTACGAACTGGTAGCGCGAAAAGGCGTAGGCCGCAGGCAGGGCGACAGTTAGGGAGATCAAGGTGTTGATGGTGACATAGATGATGGAATTGATATAACCAGAATACCAAGATGAATCCGTAAAAATTTTTACGTAATTTCTAAAGGTCGGATCTTCCGGGTAAAGGGTTAACGTACCGAGGATATCGGCGTTGGTCCTCAAGGACATGTTGATCATCCAGTAGATCGGAAGAAAGAGCAGTCCAAAATAGATGGCCAGAAAGATCGTTTTCTTCTTTCCTTTCATACCTTCTCTCCTTTTCCGACTCTCTGGAGCACCTGGTAGAAAATAAAACTGAGCAGCAGCACGATTAAAAAGTAGATGAGGGAGAATGCCCCGCCCGGTCCTAAGTCCATTTGTAAGACGGCGATCTTGACCAGATAAATCGACAGGAATGTGGTCGTGTTACCTGGACCGCCTCCAGTGAGTACGAAGGGTTCGGCGTAGATCAGGAAACTGTCCATAAAGCGCAGCAACAAGGCGATGGTGAGCACGCCACGCATCTTCGGCAGTTGGATGTAGTAAAATGTCTTCCAAGATGAGGCGCCATCGATTTTGGCAGCCTGGTAGTAAACCTCGGGGATGGCCCGCAGTCCCGCATAAGCCAACAGGGCAACCAGTGGGGTCCAATGCCAGACCTCCATCAGTATCACGGTGACCCAGGCATCGAGCGGCCTCCTGGTATGATCAAAGGCCACGCCCAGGTTATTGATCGCAGCCCCAAACAACCCGATGTCCGGCCGGACAAAGATCATCCAGATTGTCCCAATCGTATTCCAGGGAATAAGCAGGGGCAGGGCCAGGGTGACCAGACTAAAAGAGATTCCCCACCCTTTTTTCGGCATAGCCAAAGCGATGAGGATGCCAAGCGGCATCTCTATTAATAATACAAGCGCGGAAAACAGAAATTGACGCCACAGGGCGTCATGAAGGCGATAGTCATGCAGGACCTTCTTATACCATTCGGTCCCAACAAATAGTGCTTTGCCAGGTGCAAGGATGTCCTGGAGCGAATAATTGATTACGGTCATCAAGGGGATGATGGCGCTGAAGGCGACAAAGACAAGGACCGGTATCACCAAAAACCAGGCTTTATTATCCCCCCACTTATTCATCCCATCACTCCTTTTACTTAAGAAGACGCCCGTCGGCAAACAGTCTGGTCCATTGCGGCGGGAAGACAAGCCAGGCTTTTTCTTCGGGAACCGGTTTACCTTCCGGCAGCATCGCCTGCAAGGTCTTGTCGGCCAGCATGAGCACAGCAATCTTGTGGCAGCCCTGATCTTCAAGCACCTTCACTTTGGCCGGCACGCCGTTTTCTACCGGCACTGGGCTTACCTCCAGATACATGGGGCGTATCCCCAGTTCCAGCTTTCCCTGTGCCTTACGTCCCAGGGCTGCGGTTTTTTCGTCCAATACTATTTTGGCACCATCGACTTGGGCCACATTTCCCTCCAGGGTGCATGTCAGAAAGTTCATTCCAGGACTGCCGATGAAATATCCCACGAACGTATGCTCCGGGTTCTCATAAAGATCCTGAGGGGTGCCGATTTGCACGATTTCGCCTTCAAGCATGACCACCACTTGGTCGGCAAAGGTTAAGGCTTCCGTCTGATCATGGGTGACGTAAATCAAAGTGAGCTTCAGTTGTTCGTGGATTTCTTTAAGCTTACGGCGGAGATGCCATTTCAGGTGCGGATCGATGACGGTCAACGGCTCATCGAAAAGAATGGCCGCGACATCGCTTCGCACCAGCCCCCGGCCCAAGGAGATCTTCTGCTTGGCATCAGCCGTTAATCCAGCGGCTTTCTTTTTAAGAAAAGGAGTTAAGTCAAGGATGTCAGCCACCTCATGCACCCGTTTAGTGACTTCACTTGGCTCAATGCCTCGATTGCGCAAGGGGAAAGCCAGGTTGTCGAAGACGGTCAGGGTGTCGTACAACACCGGAAACTGAAAGACTTGGGCAATATTGCGCTTTTCCGGCGGCAACGATGTAACATCCTTGCCGTCGTATAGGACCCGCCCCCTGCTGGGGGTGACCAATCCGGAAATAATGTTCAGCAAGGTGGTTTTGCCGCAGCCCGAAGGGCCCAACAATGCGTAGGCGCCCCCATCCTCCCACACGTTGTGGATCCGTTTGATGGCATAATCCGACTCTCCTTTCGGGTTTCGGAGATAACTGTGGGCGATTTCATTTAGTTCGATGCGTGCCATCGCGGTCTCCTATTTGACCCGTTCTTGAATGCTGCCATGGGGTGGGGATGCGACCAACGCCCCTGACTCATCGTAGACAAAGAAACAACACGGATTGACATAAATCGGAATTTCTGAACCGATCCGCCGGGAGTGAATCCCATCTTCCTGAACCACCAACCGGTAGTCGCCATGGTTGACATGAATGAACGTTTCCGATCCGTTTATTTCCGCCAATTCGACCTTCACCCGGATTTCAGCATCCTCTTTGGCGACTTTGGACAGAGAAAGATGATTGGAGCGTACGCCGAAGATATAGTTTCCGGGCGGCACGGATCTCAGATGACCGTCCAATGGAATTTCGATGTCTTTCGCCAGTTTTGCCGTACCCGCTTGGACCGTGCCGTTAAGGTAGTTAATAGGTGGATCACTGAATACTTGAGCCACTTTGAGGGTCGCCGGATTGTGGTATACGTCTGGTGTGGGGCCGGTTTGCAGGATGCGCCCCTCATCCATCACCACGATATCACCCCCGAGCATCAGCGCCTCTGCCGGTTCCGTGGTGGTATAGACGACGATGGCCTCGCGCTGTTTGAAAATATCCTGAAGTTCAAGGCGAAGTTCTTCGCGCAGTTTGTAGTCCAGGTTCACCAAAGGCTCGTCTAATAACAGCAGGTCAGCCTCTTTGACCAGTGACCTGGCGATTGCTGTACGCTGCTGCTGGCCGCCGCTTAGCTCCGATGGAAGGCGTTCAAATAGATCTTCGATATGCAACATGGCTGCCGTTTTGCGGACCTTTCGATCAATCTCACCTTTGCTCATACCGCTCATCTTAAGGGGTGAGGCGATATTCTTGTATACGGTCAAAGAAGGATAGTTCACGAACTGCTGATATACCATAGCAACGTTTCGTTTGCGGACAGACACGCCGGTCATGTCCCTTCCGTCTACCAGGACGCGACCTGAAGTCGGCCGGTCGAGCCCCGCCATTAAACGGAGAAGCGAGGTCTTGCCTGCCAAGGTATGACCCAACACCACATTGGTAGTTCCAGTTTCAAGCTCAAGGCTGACGTTATTAATGTGGGTTTCCCTACCCATCTTTTTCGTAACGGAGTCAACAACAATACCCATCCGTATTTCTCCTGGCCTGATCAGTGTCCACTGCCTCTATTTTCTTATTTGAAGAAAAGATGGAGGGCAGTTTATGCGGTCGCGACAATTAAAGTGGATCTGGATTTCCACCCTATTTAATTAAGAAAAAAACCCTGATAGAAATGGCAACAATCATTTTGCGCTCATTGTCTACCAGGGCTTACTCTTTATTCTCTTGCCCCAAGACTTTGAAAAGGAAATAACTTGTTTTTAGCTTTAAGCTTAAAGGAATATAAACAAATCATCCTTTTATGTCAAGGATTAATTTCAACAGGATTAATTTCAACCTGTTAATTTCAACCGAGATAATTTCTTTGATATTTGGGTATTTCCGGATGGACAAAGAACTCCTGAAGACTGATTGTGCGAGAATCCAAGAGGGATCTCCCTTTACCTTTTTGCCAGATAATCAAAGAGGTGGGGAGACGTAGTGGATACTCCAACCGCCCCGGAGGCCAGAATTTCATCGATCTCTTCTTCGCGCGTGATCAGTCCTCCGGCTATGACAGGGAGAGAGGTGATCATCCCGATTTTCTTCATGATCTTGGGGAGAATTAGGCCGGGAAGGACCTCCAGTGCATCTGGGTTCGACTTCTCGATGGCGCGGAGCCCCCCTTTTAGAGACTCCGAGTCCAAAACGAATATTCTCTGAATTGAGGCTAGTCCTTCTTGCTGCGCGCTCTTGATGAGATTGCTGTGCGTCGTGATGATCCCATCTACCTGACTCTCTTTAACCAAGAAACGAATTCCCGGACCGTCCTTTCCGACTCCCTTTATGAGATCGATATCGACAAAGACCAGCTTCTTGTATCTTCCTGCCTTTTCAACGATGTTGGGAAGGTCGAAAATGGTTCCTCCCAAAATGAATAGGACACTCGTGTTACTTAGACTTTGGATACGAAAGCTTTGAATATCCCTAAAGGCCGCAATGACTGGACTGTTTCGAAGAACCACCCGGAAATCCAATAACAGTCTCCTTTCTTCCATCAAGGATTGCCTCGCTTGCGTGGCGGGGCAAAGGAATAAGCATCAATGATACATCACTTTACTTGGTTTCGGGCCGGTAGCGGGACGTGTCCCAAAAGGGTTGTATTTCCTTTTGTCCAGATTCTGCCTTCAGGGCCTCCCCTTTTTTTCATCGCTAATCTTTTCCCTTATTTGTTGATCATAAGAGCTCGCTTTGGGATGAGTTGGATATACGAGAAAAGGGGTAATATGTCAACGAAAATCGACCACGAAGATATGGCAGTGGTTTCTTCATCTTTTTAAGATACTTTTTGACTATCAAATGCGAATAAGTGGACGCCCAAGACCCCATGTTGCGTTTTAAATCCATTGAAATGACTATATAGAAGATGGGAGTTCCCGTCAAGGGAAAGTAATCGTTCATGACGGGTGAGTCACTCTCAAAGTATGAAAATCCAGAGTTTTTGGTCAAGGTTACGGCTACGAAGCTGGTTTCGTACGATGAACGATGGACAATGAACAAAAAAGATAATACACGGTTCATCATTTATCGTTTAACGTTCATCGTCCCTAAATGACACGGGCATCCTTCCCCTTACCGTGGGACGAGACCTATTTTCTATGCAATCCTTCATGCCCAGAGAGCACCCAGGAATGAGGAAAATGATTACTAAGAACGAATTTTACGAATGGTTCCATATTCGTGTCATTCGCTGTCATTCGTGCTATTTGTTTCTATTTTTTTGGCAATTTAGGGATTTCGTTTCAAACAGGCATAGATCCCGAACCAAAAATCATTGGTCCAGCACTTCTCGCACCTTCTTGGCAAGGGTC
>JAFGRE010000246.1 GCA_016935335.1 Deltaproteobacteria bacterium | reverse complement strand
GGGATTTTCTGCCCGGCCATTTCCATCCATTTTGTGACCGGCGGCAATACCTATGTAGACATGAAATGTCTTCTTGACAGGAGAAGTGGGGTTATAAGGCCCTAACCCTAAGGGTTTTTTTCACGGCTGGCCCGTTGGCTGGACTAATGGGAGCTTGAAGTTTAGAAACAAGCGGCGGAGGTGACAATGAAGGCATCAAAGATAATAGAAGAGCCAGTGTACGTGACACGACCCTTTCTGGCACCGTTGGAAGAGTTCCAACCTTATCTTGAAAAAATCTGGGAGAGCAAATGGCTCACCAATGCCGGTCCGTTTCACCAAGAATTTGAGAGAATGCTGGCCGAATACCTTGGAGTTGAACATCTCGCACTTTTTGCCAACGGTACCCTTGCCCTTGTTACCGCGTTACAAGCGCTACGAATAATTGGCGAAGTTATCACGACCCCATTCTCGTTCGTTGCTACCGCCCATTCTTTATTATGGAATGGGATAAAGCCGGTATTTGTCGACATCGATCCGGAAACATTCAATCTTGATCCGAACAAAATCGAGGCGGCAATAACACCCCAAACTACCGCTCTTCTCCCTGTCCATGTCTACGGGAAGCCGTGTGATGTGGAACGGGTTCAAGAAACTGCCGATCTATATGGCCTAAAAGTGATCTATGATGCTGCGCATGCCTTCGGTGTAAAATACCAGGGTAAGAGCCTTCTATCGCATGGGGATCTCTCAATCTTGAGTTTTCATGCTACAAAAACTTTCACTACGTTTGAAGGTGGAGCAATAATTTGTCCAGATGCTAAAACGAAAAAACGAATTGATGATTTAAAAAACTTTGGTTTTCACGATGAAGTAACCGTTGTCGCTCCCGGCATTAATGGAAAAATGAATGAAGTACAGGCCGCGTTCGGCCTTTTACAACTCAAGCATATAGATAAGGCGATTGCACGCAGGCGTGAGATAGATGCGCAATACCGCAAAGATCTTTCATCTATCCCTGGAATTAGCTTGCCTGCGTTGCCAGTGGATACAAAGTATAATTATTCATATTTTCCAATTCTTGTTGAGAAAAACTATCTCCTATCCCGTGAAGAGCTTTATGAAAAATTCCATCGGTACAATATTTACCCTCGTAGGTATTTTTATCCATTGATTAGCGAGTTTCCTATGTACAGAGGTTTGGCATCCGCGTCGGCAGGCAACCTGCCCATTGCACATAATCTTTCACGTAAAGTACTCTGTTTGCCAATTTATCCGAATTTATCAAATGAACAGGTCTCTCGTGTCATTAATGTTATTAGGGGGAGCACAAGTTGACGCAACGCACCATAGCATTGATGCAGCCCTATGTATTTCCTTACATTGGGTAGTTCCAGTTAATCAATGCAGTTGATCGATTCATTCTTTACGACGATGTTACCTTTATTAAACAGGAGTGGATAAACCGTAACCGTATACTTGCAGACGATGAACCTTTATTACTTTCTAACACACAGGCAACCGAATATTATCCCTCCAATCATTCAGACGCTCATGAAGAAGCATTTAGGCGGTCTGAAATACATGCATACGCACGAGCAAAATGATTGCACGGGAAAATAGATTGCTTCAAATACAAAGTGAGATGTTGGGTAGTCTGTGTGGTCAATGAGAACGGGTTGAAAGGCGGAAGGCGGACCTGTGTATTCTCTCCTCTCAAAGAAAGAATGAATGATGCCTGATACAAATAAGAAGGTAATTTTTCTTCTTTGCTAATTAAGGAGGATCTTATTGATGAACAGAGAGCTTCTCATTTATGGTGCGGGGGGTGCAGGGAGAGAGTTGGCGTTTTCTTTATCACTTGAAAAGGATCCAAATGTTGCATGGAATGTTTTGGGATTCGTAGACGACACACAGGAATTGCAAGGAACTATTGTCAACGATTTGCCTGTGCTTGGCGGATACGATTGGTTGAAAGAAAATGGTGGGCAGATTGCAGTATGTATTGTCGATAAACCAAAAATTAAAAGGCAATTGGTTACAAAAATCAAGGCAATTTCGAATATAAAGTTTCCGCTAATAATAGGTTCTCACTCATATGTTTCGAAGTTCATCGAATGGGGTGAAGGTTGTATAGTGGCCCAACTCTTTAATCACATTACAACGAATATAAAGATTGGCAATTTTGTATGGATAAACAGCTACAATGCAATTGGTCATGATGTTAAAATTGGAGATTACACAACTATGTTTTCTAGTATTAACATAGGGGGAGGGGCAGAGATCGGTGCTGATTGTGTGATAGGTTCAGGAGTAACTATTAATCCTCATGTCAAAATCGGTAATGGTTCTATTGTCGGTGGCGGTTCTGTTGTTACAAAGGATATTCCGAAAAATGTTGTTGTCGCGGGTGTCCCTGCAAAAGTTATTAAGGAAATAACAGTGTAGTACAAAATGGAATTATCCGAATTAGCAATATTTACAAAAAAAGATCAATGTTTATACCGGAAGCCTAACATAAAAACTGGATCGCTTTTTTGGGGGGGCAAATCACATAGGTAAGCGCAGAATTCTATGACGGATAATCTAAAACAAACAACAATACATGGCCTTTTCTGGAGTTTCTTTGAACGAATTGGACAACAGGGCGTCCAGTTCGTGATCTCTGTTGTTTTAGCTCGCCTGCTGATGCCGGAACAGTTTGGGTTGATCGTGATGCTTGTGATATTTATGGCTGTCGCGCAATCTTTTATCGATAGCGGCTTTGGTTTGGCTCTAATACAAAAACAGGACGCAAACCATCTTGATGAATGCTCAATTTTTTACTTTAATATCGTCCTTGGTTTTGTTGCTGCGGGCCTGCTGTGCCTAGCCGCACCCTGGATCGCGTCTTTTTACAACACGCCTATTTTGGTTCCTCTCGCACGAGTCCTTTCTTTGAATCTTATCATCAATGCCTTTGGGATCGTGCAGACCTCGCTGCTTACAAAACATATTGAATTCAAGTTACAAATGAAGATCAACCTGAGCTCGTTAGTTATGTCCGGAAGTATCGGTGTTACGATGGCCTATGCGGGATACGGTGTGTGGAGCTTGGTTGCTCAATCCATTTCGAGTACTCTTGTACGGACTGTTCTATTGTGGTTTTTTTTACGGTGGAGACCATCGTTGCTATTTAGCTTTGACTCATTGCGGACAATGTTCGCCTTTGGCTCAAAACTTCTTTTTTCCGGCCTGCTTGATAGGATTTACAATAATCTGCTAACAGTCGTTATCGGTAAAGTATATTCCGCGACAGATCTGGGGTTCTATGCACGCGCCTACTCGTTGCAGCAGGTGCCAGCTAATACTATTTCTGAATCTATTGCACGCGTCATTTACCCCGCCTTTTCTACCATACAGGAGGACAAGCCACGCCTGAAACGGGGAGTTCGAAAGGCTTTGACTACCCTGGCGATGGTAAATTTTCCTTTAATGCTCGGATTGGCCATTGTGGCCAAACCACTGGTGCTTCTCCTCCTTACAGAGAAGTGGCTGCCGTGCGTCCCCTATCTCCAGCTCCTCTGTGGCTTAGGTTTATTGTATCCGCTTCATGTAATAAATCTGAATGTGCTGGTGGCCCAAGGGAGATCAGATCTTTTCTTCCGTCTCGAGGTATTGAAGAAAGTCCTGGGGGTAACCCTGATAGCCCTTACGTACCGATGGGGAATTTCGATCATGATCGTGGGGCAAATCGTGAGCTCCATTATATGCTACTTTGTAAACAGTTATTACACGAAACAATTTCTGGATTATTCGCTTATGAAACAGCTACATGATCTTATCCATAGTTTAATTCTTTCGCTCCTGATGGTGGGAGGAGTATATTTAGTCAACTCTGTTTTCATTTCCCATCAACTGCTCTTGCTGATACTGCAAATAGTATGCGGCATAGTACTATATGTAACGCTATGCTGGCTTACAAGGCTCCCCTCATTCATAGAATCTGTAGAGATGATCAAACCCAGGTTTAAGCAGTTTTGTAGCACACATTGACCGTTTACAGGAGTTTCTTAAACGATGATGCATAATGATGGCCCGTTCGGCATCCCAGGGGAAATCATACCCTGCGAGGAAATAAGTGATCAGACATTATTGAGCCAGACACCGCTTGTCAGTGTCAAAATGATAACCTGTAATCACGAACCTTACATTGCTCAGGCTATAGAAGGGGTTTTGCAGCAGAAAACAGACTTTCCACTGGAATTGATCATCGGCGAAGACTGCTCTACTGACCGTACCCGTGAAATCGTCCTCGAATATCAAAGAAAATATCCGGCCATTATTCGGGTTTTGATTTCCGAGAATAATGTGGGAGCGAACAAGAATTCAAGGCGGACCTATGCTGCTTGCCGGGGAAAATACATAGGTTATTGCGAAGGTGATGATTATTGGCATCATCCGCTAAAACTAAAGAAACAAGTGGAATACCTGGAAGCACATCTTGATGTTGGATTGATACACAGTGATGTTAACTATTACTACACGGAAAAAAAAAGGACAAAAAGGAGGATTTTCAGAAAATATAAGAAAGGCAGCTTGCCTCGCTCTGGAGTGCCATTGGTACAATCTCTTATTATGCATGAATATCATGTTGTAACTTGTTCCGCAGTGGTTCGACGCATCCTGATAGAAAAGATATTTTCAGAATGCCCTTATGAGTTCAGTGACCAATTTCATATGGGCGATTTTCAAACTTGGATCGAGGTTGCAAATCGCGCGAACTTTGCGTATTTACCAGAATCATTGGCGACCTATAGTGTTTTGTCCGAATCAGCATCTCGTTCGAGGGATTGGGATAAGATATATCGATTTACGAAAACTTTCTTCACCTTGAGCCTACATTATGCCAATAAATATGGGGGCAATAACTTTAATAGAATGCAGAACATTATTATTCAGAATCGCGCAAGATTACTGATGTGGTTGGCTTATCAAGGGCGCAGGAGTGAATGGGGTAATGAAGCACTTGCTCTTGTTAAAGGGCGGAATGTAAAATTAACAATTATAAATCGCGTCCATTTTTATGGTTCGAAGAACATTTTCCTTTATTACCTTGTATGGATATTACTCAAGCCTAGAGAAATAATAATGAAAGCTCTCTCGCGCATTAAAAATTTTTACTGGTCCGCAATAGATGCGCTATTTGCCCCCATGTGATGTTGGTTTTGCTTACTATTTTACTTGCATTGGCCCTTGGCTCTCCAGATGCGTCAGCATATTCTGGTCGATAAGGTTATTGTAGACCTCAAAATCTTGGAGATTTAATTAATCCAGGGTAAACCCCCGGCTGTGCCGGGGGACTCCCAAAGTTTGACATTTCCGGGATTATGTGAAAGCCCCTCCAACGTGAACCGCTCAAAATTCACAGAAAGAGAGGCTTTCATGAACGACGCACAGAGTCTAAGCCATACGAAGTGGGAATGCAAATATCATCTCACATGGATACCGAAATACCGCAGGAAAGAGCTATATGGGGATCTGAGGAAGAACTTGGGTGAAGTTTTTAGGGAGCTGGCGCGGAGAAGAGAGTGCGAGATATTGGAAGGACATCTTATGCCGGATCATGCCCATATGCTTATCTCCATTCCTCCAAAATACGCGGTGTCACAAGTGGTTGGTTTCATCAAAGGTAAGAGCGCGATTCACATTGCGAGGGAGTTTTTTGGCCGGAGGAAGAATTTTACAGGGGAGGCGTTTTGGGCAAGGGGGTACCATGTGAGCACGGTAGGCAGAAACGAAGAGGCGATTCGCAGATATATCAAAGAACAGGAAAGAGAAGACCGAAGAATCGACCAACTAAAGCTGTATTAGGCAAGTAGCCGCCACCTTTGAGGTGGCCCAAGGTTTACCACCGCTTTGAGCGGTTCACATATTTCAAGCCTCCGGCTGTGCCGGAGGTCGCTGACTTAATCATAATATTTGCGAAAGTTACCGCAGAAAAATTCGCAAATAATTAATGCAAGACTCGGTTATTACATATGAGACTTTTCAAGCTGTTTAATCATTATATAAAACATAGGGTAATGAAGCTACGAGCGATTCTTTATCCCAATTCAGATAAGAAAGTGCATATTCCTCGCGGTAAGCACACTTACGGCCCAGAGCCGGAATTAGTAGGGCCTTTGTGGGTCGTAAAACAATTGGCTCAAGGTAGCAGAATCGGTAATTTTTGTTCGATTTCAAGTGGACTACAGTTTATCTTTAGAGGAAAACATATGGTGGATTGGGTGTCAACATATCCATTCCGTGACATGTGGCAAATGGATGTACCCTTAAATTCTCTACCCCAATATGATCCGATTGTTGTTGGAAATGATGTGTGGATTGCGACTAATGCGAAAATAATGCAGGGCGTGAAGGTCGGTGATGGGGCCGTTATAGCACAGGAATCTTTTGTAACAAAAGACGTTCCGCCATATTCTATAGTAGGTGGATATCCGGCTGAAATAATTCGGTATAGATTTTCAAAAAGTCAGATTTGTGAACTTCTAAAAATTGCATGGTGGAATTGGGATGACGATACCATTAAAAGAGTAGTGCCGTATTTGGTTAATAAGGATGTTAATGAATTTATACGAAGTGCAAAGAAAATAACTACAGGGAGATGAGGGCGATCTCCTATAAAAATGAAGAAATACAAAACCCTAAGAGCTCGTAAAAAAATGAGGCCTTTATGCAACTATTTGAAAATTGTGGTTGAAGAAATTGGATATTGCTGTCGCAAGTCGTGATAAGGTTGTTCAGAGGAATGACAGACTCTCAGCAAGCACGAGGAATTTATCCAGAGGGCTTCAATCGTCTAGATTTTTCATAACTGACGGTTATAGATAATAGCATATACAGGAGAACTTCTATGGATGTTTCTATACTGATAGCGACATACAATAGTGAGCGATACATTGTACCTTGCTTTGATTCCATCAATAAATTCTGCGCAGGGATAAAATATGAGATTATTGTAGTTGATAATGCCTCCATTGACGGGACTGTTGATCTAATCCGGAATCGATACCCTCATGTCCAATTGATAGAAAACCAGTCCAACGTCGGCTTTGGTGCGGCCAACAACCAAGCGGCACTGATGGCACAGGGGGAATACCTTTTCCTTCTTAACGCAGATACAGAATTACTTGATGATGGCATAACGCGTGCGCTGTCCTATGCTCGCGAAAGTAAAGCCGGTGTTCTTGGTCCTCGGACGTTTGATGCTGAGGGGGTTCAGTTGCGTACCTGCGATAAAGTGAATTCAGTAAGCAGACAGATACGTGTCTATCTGTCGATGGCGTTTTATCTTGGTCATCTGCGGTCCTTCTTTACTTCAGGTGGTTCGTCCGTGACTGTAGAGACGACCTATGATCAGCCTGAGGATGTGTCATTCATTGTCGGCTCGGCCATGCTCATCGACCGATCGGCCTACGAACGCTATAGCCTCTTTGATGAGGAGTTCTTTTTCACGGGTGAGGAAAGGGATCTCTGTCTTCGTTACCGGAAGGCAGGACTCAATCTTGTCTATTTCCCCGATTGGAGCATTTTACACTACATAGGTTCCCAGACGCCACACAGTTGTTTCCACATCAGCAGCTGGATCAAGTCATCCTTGATCTTTGCCCGCAATTACGGGGCAGTTATGGAGAGATTCTTCATGAGACTCTCAATTTTCCTCTTCCTGGCATCGTATTGTGGAGCATTTATCGTCAAGTCCATCATAGGTCGATCAAAAGATGAGATGCGTTGCAGAGCTCGAGACTACGTCAGGATACTCTTTTGGTACATCGGCCTTATCAGCGAACAACGCTTACTCGCAAAAGGAAACCAAGAAAGCGCGAATCACAATCGCACATGCCATAACTCCCCCTCAGCGTGATGTGAATAGGCTGTCGCGTGTCTAAATTTGTCTGACTGGCAATTATTAAGGGTCTCATAATTGAAGAGACATTGGCCGATATTTTGGTACTCCCTGCCCGCATGAGTATTTTCGCTCTTTGTTGTGAGTATTATAAGATTATTAATAACTGCTCGTTGCGTGTGAAACGGCGAGTGAATAGCCGAGTAACAGTATTGTCCTTTAGGGCGTAGGGATTCCTCAACAAGGAGACTCTATTTATGAGTACTTATGTGCATGTCGGAAACCCTCGCGCCAGACAGATCTCCCTCAGGGGTAATATAAAGATCTTTTTCGTCTCAGGGAGTATTCGGAGCCGGCAGGTAGCGCGATGAGCCGGATAATAAGTAACAGGATGAAGATCCTGTTTATAACATCGGGTTCCCATACAACGAACGATCGGAATCTCAATCACTTTCAGCGGGTATATTTTCTGAGCCGTTCCATGGAGTTGACCATCCTTGCACGCAAGGGTGCCGACTTCTCGGTTTCCGCCGCGTCGGGGACCCAGGTCATTCGGTCGCCCTGGCGGGGAAAGGCCGGCCTCATCGCCTATGCAACACTGCTCTTTCTCAGTAGTCGAGCCCGGCGTTATGACATCATCGTGACCGAACCCTCGATTCTTGGATTTCTCGGTTTCCTGGGGAAACTTCTGGGTGGATGCCGGTGGGTCGTAGATGTCTGGGATGTTCCGATACGCTGCACTATTGCTCCGGGAAGGATTGTATCGCTGCGATGCAGGCTCACGCGCAGGGTTTTTCAAATGCTCTACCGTTGGGCCGATCTGTTTATAATGTCAATTCTTCCGGATTTCGAGATGCGTGAATTCATGATTCCACGTGACAGAATGTTGCTTCTAAGGAACGCCATCTGGTTAGATGTGTCACAGAAAGCGACCATGTGTTCGCCACAGGAAAATGGTTTCAAACTGCTTTGCATGCGAAGTGTATATACACCACAAATGGGTCTCGATACACTTGCTGAGACGATGCTTATTCTCAGAAAACAATTGCCGGACATCACACTAACAGTGATTGGGAGCTTACCTCCCCATGTTGAGTCTGAGGTAGCGCCGCTCAGGGGGATTGCAACGGTCAGATTTCTCGATTTTGTCGAGCATAGTGAGCTTACCCGCCTGATAGGCGAGGCTTCTGTCTGCATCGTCCCTTTTCATGATGTACCGGATCTAGCCCAGACCTATCCCGTCAAGATTATCGAATACCTGGCGCAGGGAAAACCGGTTGTGGCTTCCAATATCGCCGGTATCAGTCGACTGCTGCACGATGGTGAGAATGGCCTCCTCTTCAAAGCGGGTGACCCTCAGGATCTGGTTGCAAAGATCGCCCTGCTCTATGAGGACGCTGAGCTTCGCACCAGGTTGTCAGAGAACGCGGCCAGACTGGATGGCGATTTCGATTGCCGCGTCAAAAATCGGTTGATAATAGAAGCCTTGGAACGTCTTGCCGGAAAGTTAACATGAAGGTTTGGATGATCCAGAACGTGATCGCACCCTACCGGATCAAGCTCTTCGAGCGAATGGCGGCGGAACCGGGTGTAAATTTCGAGGTGATACTGCTGGCCAGAAAGATGAAGAACCTACCCCACTGGAAGGTTGACTTCCAGCAGTTGCCATTCAAGGCTAAGGTTATACCCGGAGCCAACATACAGATAGGCTACGAGCGGATTCTCTGTCTCAATCCGGGCCTCCTTCTGAGAATGTTTTTAGAGCGCCCTGATGTGGTTATTTGTTCCGGTTTTTCGTTCGCCACGATTGGTGCATTTGTTTACCGTTTACTCGGTGGAGGTAGGTATGTCATCTGGTGGGAGGGGACCGAGTTCACCGAGGGTACCCGGTCACGTCTTAGGGTGACGGTACGGTGGTTACTGATCCGTTTCGCCTCGGCCCTTGTAGATGCAGGAAAGCTTTCAAAGCAATATCTTCGCTCACTGCTCCCATCGAATTCTGATATCCCGTTTTTCACATCATACAACTGCATCGAAAGCAGTCGCTTCCGGCCCGATCCGCTCCGGTCCGAAGAGTTAACGTCGCTGCGTGAAAAGTTCCCGGGCCGGACGATTCTCTGTGTGGGACAATTGGTTGAACGCAAAGGGGTCCTCAAGCTATTGGAGGTTTATGGAAAGCTACCGGAGGAAACCAAAAAGGATGTCGGGCTCGTGTTCGTGGGAAAGGGTCCACTCGAGGGGGAGATCCGATCCTACTGCAAGCAGCACGAGTTGAATAACGTTCACCTGGAGGGGCTGGTGGCCTATGACCGGATTCCTCTCTATTACTGGATGAGTGATCTGTTCGTTATCCTCAGCACCGAGGATCCTAATCCATTGGTCATCTTCGAGGCGCTGACGGCGGGTCTTCCCGTGGTCTGTTCGAATCGTCTTGGAAACGCTGTTGATTTCGTCAACAATGGCGAGAACGGCTTCGTGGTCGATCCACTCCATGCGGATCAGATCGCAGTGAGAATAATCGAGATTCTCGGCTGGAGCACCTCCCAGCGTGAAAGAAGTGCAGCCGTTTCCGCGGGATTGGTCGCCAAGGCCAATTATGACGATGCCGCTGCAGCCTTCATTGACGCTAGCCGCACTGCCATGGCTCGAAGGTAAGTGTATAGCATAGTACATTCTATTTAATCATGCTCAATAAGGGCAAACGACTGATCATCATAACGAGCTTTTACCCTGCCGAAGACCGTGGCAAAGGACCTTGGAGCGAGCGGTTTGGCGGACTTTACGAACCCATCTTCAGGAAGGCAACTCAGGAAGGGGTCGAGTCTTATTGGTATGAGGTTTCGACAGCCAAGCTCCATACGGCCACTCCCACTGGCTTCGCGGTGCACCCCTTGGATCTTAGCAGTTTTATTGCTTCTCATCTGTCGGCCCGCAGAAGCGATGAGGGATGTATTCTGATTGCCTATCCGTTCTGCAGGGGGAGCGAAATATTTGCAAGCCATCGCCTGATGCCCGCGCTTCGTCGCAGTGGAGTCAGGATCGTGCTTGATTTCATAGACCCTCCGCTGATGATGGCTGACCTTTACGCCGGCCGATCCCTTATGGGAAGACTGCTCACCAGTATCCTGAGGCATAGAGAAAGGGCCTATATGAAGTTAGCCCATACCATAGTGACCAACTCGCCGGAGATGGGGGCGTACCTTAAGCAAATTTATGGACTTGACTGGGTGAATGTTGTCGATGTGCCGATGGGCGTTAATATTTATGATTATGTTGTGTCAGGCACTCGTTGGTGCAGGGATGAGTTTACCATTGCCTATGGAGGCACAATCAGCGCGGATCGTGGGATTGCCAATCTCATCGCCTGCGTCGAACGCATCTCAGAAAGGCGACACACACGCCTCCTGCTGTGCGGCAGGGTCCATCCGCCGGTAAGACTTCCGGAGCGGACGTGGCTCGAGGTTCACCCGGACCTAAGCTATCGGCAGTACGCGTCAATGCTTGCCAATCAGGCACATGTTGGTATCATCCCCTATCCGGTCAATAAGTGGTGGGGCATGGTATCTATCAGCAAAGTAGCGACCTACGCAGCGGCCGGGGTGCCGATCTTGACGCTCGACCTTCCCCATACGAGCAGATTTATCTCCCGTTGGAACTGTGGCGAAATTGCCAGTTCATGGGAAGTGATGGAGCAGTTGCTCGACAGACTCAACGTGGACAGGGAACGCTGCCGGAAACTCGGAGACAATGCCCGCATGGCTGCGGAACAGGCATTATCATGGGAAAGGGTTTCCAAGACACTTGAAACTCTGCTTTTTGATCACGATTCCGGCGTATCACCCGTGACGGTACCCAGGAGGGATCTGAATGTCAATTGAAGCAGAGATACAAACGGACAATTCGGTTCCCGATTGGTACTACATCAGTTCGCGACCGCAAATGTTGACTTTTGTGCCCTCCACGGCTCGTCGAATATTAGATGTCGGCTGTGCAGAACGGAGATTCGGCGCCCTGTTAAAGGAGAGGCTTGGTGCGGAGGTCTGGGGCATCGAATATGAACCTGCGGCGGCAATTAAAGCAAGTGAACGGCTCGACCGGGTCCTGATCGGCGATGCCCTGGCGTTGGTACAAACGCTTGAATCAGAGAAGTTCGACTGTATCACGGTGCTGGACGTTCTCGAGCACCTCTCAGATCCGTTTGCACTTCTCGAGGGTGTCAAGCGGGTACTGACCAGGGATGGTTGTCTTGTCCTTTCGGTTCCCAACGTACTCTACATCAGCAATCTCTATCGCATGCTCGTGAAAAAGGATTGGCAATACACAAGTCATGGTATCCTGGACAGGGGGCACCTTCGTTTTTTTACCAGGAAGAGTCTCATTAGAACACTCAATTCTCACGGATATCGCATTGAGCGTTTCCAAGGAATAGCCCCTGTCAAGGGAATCCGGTTTCCCCTGTTCAACCTCATTACGTTCGGATATTTTTCTGATTCGCGTTATCTTCAGTTCGCGTGTGTTGCCAAGCCGATCTGTGCTTACAGCCATATGCTCACCTGAAGGATTATATGCTTACGGTAATGATCATTGGTCCGCTCACACCACCGTTTCATGGCGTGACGGGGTATGCTTTTCCGATGTGCTAAGGGTGCCAATCATTAAAAAACGAATCCTCTGTTTTCTTCATCTACCACCACCCGTTAATGGCGTGACACTAATGGGCAAGTACCTTGTGGATTCGCACCTTCTTTCTAATCATTTTGTCATTGAGGTCTTGCCACTCCGCTCATCACGCTCAACCAAGGACTTGGGGCGTTTTCGTTTTGGCAAGGTTATGGAGTTCGTTGTAGCTGGTGCACGACTAACCACCGCATGTATGTTTCGGCGACCGGCATTTGTATATTTCACCATCACGCCGAACGGAATGGCCTTCTATCGGGACCTGTTGTACGTGGCAATCATGAAATGTTTTGGCGTAATGCGTGTCTATCATCTTCACGGCAAGGGAATACGGTCCATGGCGCAGGGGAACTTCACCCGTTGTCTATTTAGATGGACGTTTTCCAGGGCAAAGGTTATTCTGCTGTCACCCTTACTTTACGAGGACATATCACATCTTGTTAATCGCAGCAATTGCTGTTTTCTTCCCAATGGAATTCCTGATGTCAGCAAAGGATATACTTATTTAAAAAACACGGATACAGTAGGTATTCCGCGCATTCTGTTTTTCTCAAACATGATGCGAAGCAAAGGTATACTTGTGCTGCTTGAAGCCCTGAATGCACTTAACCTTGCGGGTGTTTCATTCCGATCAGCTTTTGCCGGAGAGTGGGAATCGAAGAGTACTGAAGACGCCTTTTACAAGACCATTAGAGAAAACGGACTGAAAGAAGTGGTTGAATATGTGGGCGCACGCTACAGCCGAGAAAAGGAAGAACTATTCTCGGCTTCAGATATTTTCTCGTTTCCGACCATGAATGACTCGTTTCCCGTTGTCATCCTTGAGGCCATGCGTCATGGGCTGCCGGTTATTGCGACCGACGAAGGTGCCATCCCTGACATAGTCGAAGAGGGTACAACTGGATTTCTTGTACCCAAGGGAGATCATAAGATGCTTACTGAGCGGCTGAACCGGCTTATCCATGACACGGAGTTACGTTCTCGCATGGGAGAGGCAGGTCGGGCACGTTTCCTGAACCATTTCACGATTGAAACCTTCGAAAGAAATGCACTCAGTGTTTTTACTATGTTGCTCGCGGAAAAATTGTCGGATGCATGTTCAAAACCCAATTTGGAGGATCAAGGGCGGGTATGAAGGCCCTTCCATTTGTCCTACTTGCCGTATTTCTGTTGACAGTCCTTGTAAATACACGGACTGGAATCTTCGTTGCAGTGCTCATCCGACCTGTAATCGACTGTTTCTACGAGGCCCGCTATGCAATCTTTGACATAAAACCAACCGAATTACTTGGAGTCCTGCTCCCATTAATTGTTTTCGTGAAGCTGTTCGTTTCCAAGGAGCACGGTTTTGTGAGGGCTCCTCTCGCCTACGTTTGGTTTGCCTATATGTATCTCCAGCTTTTCGGTACCGCTGTAATTATTACGGTTGGAGGTGACGCACTACTTGGAATGGGCTATTTCTTCCGCGCCTTTAACGGGTTTATTGGTTATTTCCTCTTTCAGGAGTTCTTCCGGACACAAAAAGAGTTTCGAATCCTTCTTATTATCCACCTGGTGGCAGGCATTGTGCCTCTTGGCATGTCGGTCTACCAGAATCTCCTCGGAGGAGTTATCCGGTCCGAAGCAACAATCGGCGGTCTCATACGAAACATCGGATTTTATCACGATGCCTACACTATTCGACTATACTGTTTCCAGACACTCGCAGCGCTCCTCCTTTACTGGAGTTACTTTCTAAAGGGGACTGAGATAATTTCGCGTGCTGTGCTGATTACTATGGGTAGCATCATTCTTTTGACCATCTATAAGATTTTCTCCAAAGCGGGGTATCTAAGCCTCATATCATGGTTCACCATCTGGGTCTTGGCCCGCAGAAAGATATTGGTATTGGTTGGGGTGTTGATAATGGTTCTTGGAGTAGCCATGCTCGGAGATTCCCGTTTCTATGAAACTATCGAGACGGTTTACTCCAAGGAATTTCATGTAATGGAAGGGAAAGGAAAAACAGATCAACTCTTTATGGGTAGGGTTGGCGTCTGGAAGCATGCACTTGCAGAGTTCAGGATTAATTCGCTTCCTTTAAAGCTCGTAGGCGACGGTTCCCCTCATACGGGAGCTCACAATGATTTCCTGCGGGCGCTCCTTGGCACCGGGATATTAGGTCTCGTCATGTACCTCGTTCTGCTTGGGGTCATTGGATATGGTGTGTTACGAAGATATCTACAAAGCAACACACCTCTCAATGTTATGGCGCTCATGATTTTTACTATGTGGATAATTGATGCCATAGGGCTTGTGCCTGGAGCGTACCCGGGATATCAGATATTTGCGTGGGGGTTCATCGGTCTTGCCCTGCGGGGAAGTATAGATGGTGACTTTATGGATTTCAACAAAAGGCCGGAGTTTATGGTTCCTATTAACTTACAGAATGGCAATTAATGCGCATAGAGTTCTCACGTAGAATTTATCACCTACCGGATCCAGCGCCCGCGACGGGTTATACAATCCTTCGAGTGTCTCGCGTCGAACGCTTCACTCCTCCCGCGGCAAGCATGACAAATCGTTTCCAATTTTCGCACCGGCTACAGAAGCTTTTTTTCTTTCTTTTCAGAGAAGGTCCGACCCTTGCTTGGAGCAAGGTCAAGGCATCTCTTCTTCAACAATCAGTCATTGCGGAACGTGCGGTCGTTATTGTCTATGGTACCGACTCATTAGGGGAAATGTATTTTGCAGTAGGACCGCAGGATGTTCCAAGAGCCGATACCATGTCGTTTCTTGACGAGTGGTGTTTCCCAGTGGCAGATGGGGGGCAATTTGAGGAATTTCAATCAATAGTTGCATCTTACTTCAACCAAAATCCGGAGCACTATTTTAACTTGTTTCACTTTTCCCCTCTGGCTGGGCATAATAACTATTTTTGTCTTGCCAATGTTTTGGCAGAGAAAGGTGTGAGTGGTGATCTGACGTCTCGTGTCGGTATCGGGACTAAGGGTAGGGGCTTTCCTAATGAAGAATGCAAGGTACGGGACCAGCATATAACCCGGCGAGGTATAAACCTTTTTTTGGCGGGTGCCGGGGCTTATGCTTGTGCCTATATACTGCCTAATGTTAAGAGATTTGTATACCATTCAATCATTGACCTCAATCCTTGTCTTGCGGCGGTGGTTGGAGAACGATATGGGTTTAGGTACAGGGAGACATCATACCGCAGGGCGTTAGAGCGTTTACGGGACTGCCCTGAACCGGTGCTTGTGATCGCCACGTATCATTCGACGCATGTGGAGATTGCAGAAGAGGGGCTTTTTCGTAATTCGGGTACGAGAATTTTCCTCGAAAAACCGCCGGTTACTGACCACGACCAGTTACGCCGTCTGCTGGACTTGCGTAGTAGAAAAGCCTTCATAGAGATTGGGTACAATCGACGCTATGCTCCCATGGCCCTGAAGGCCGCCGAACTGATCAAGGCAAAGGGTGGGGGTCCGGTCATCATGACCTGCATCATTAAAGAACTGGCATTGCCGTCTTATCATTGGTACTATTGGCCATCCCAAGGCACGAGGGTTACTGGCAATCTGTGCCACTGGATCGATCTCGGCACAGCATTGATAGACGCTTCTCCGAAGATGGTAACGGTCGTTTCGGCCGTCGATGCAAGACCGGGTGATGAACTTACCGTTACAGTCACATACGATGATGGCTCACGTCTGAACCTTGTGGCAACCGATCATGGCAATCCGCTGAGGGGTGTGCAGGAATATATCGACATCAGACGTGGAGACCTTACAGTCGCTATCAACGATTTCCTTGTCATGACAACCCAGGAAGGGGGGAGGCAACGGGTGCACCGTTCCGTGATCCGGGATAAGGGGCATACGCGGATGTATCGTGACTTTTCACGGCGTGTGCAGACTGGGGCACATCACTCATATCCCGATCAGGATCTTTTGGTATCCAGTACAATTTATCTGGCTGTTGTCAAATGCGTTAAGGAAGGGTTAAGGTCAGTTTCTCTAAAAAATTGAGCCCTTGGTCTTAGAGAGCGGATCGGTGATGTAAGCCGTCAAAAACCTGCCAAGTATCCTAATCGTCTGCCTCACCTCCTCTCGGCAGCCCGGTCGTTTTCTCGCACTTTAGAAAGGCTGGCGGGTCGTCACAGATGCCACGTGTCGACGGCAT
>JAFGRE010000052.1 GCA_016935335.1 Deltaproteobacteria bacterium | reverse complement strand
TCAGGCTCGTTTGCACATTGATCAGGATTGACTTCGGGCGTTAGATTGTCGGGGTGCTCAGTGGATAGTTGAGGAACTGGTGCCTGGTTTTCGTGTGATCGGGAATATAAATACCACTGGTTCAGGAGATAGATCCCCAGGAAAAAGAGACAGATAACCCCGACGCCGACCACAAGGCGCTGAGCCAGCTGAACAAGAGTGAGACTTTCTCGAGCACGTTTGGATCGTTTTTTCATGCGCTACATGCTTTCGGGAGCTGAAACGCCCAGGAGGGAAAGTGAATTCTTGATGGTTATCTTAAGACTTTCCACCAGGCACAAACGGGCCCGCGAGAGGGATTCGTCGTCGGTTAGGACCCTTCTATCTGCGTCGAGTTTTCCGGAGTGGTAGTAACGATGGAATGAGCTTACCAGATCCTGGAGGAAGATGGTAATCCGGTGGGGTTCAAGAAAAAGTGCGCAACTTTCAATAACATCGGGGAAGTGAGATATTTTTCTGATAAGGGAAATCTCTTCGGGGTTGGTGAGCAGGTCAAGATCCGCGGTATCCAGACGGGAAATATCAATGCCTCGCTCGGCAGCCACCCTCAATATGCTGGACAGTCGGGCGTGGGCGTACTGGACATAATAGACCGGGTTTTCGTCGCTCTGTTTTTTCGCCAGTTCCAGGTCAAAGTCAAAGGGACTGTCAGGACGGCGCATAAGGAAAAAGTAACGGGAGGCGTCGCTTCCGACCTCATTGAGCACCTCGCGGAGAGAAACGAACTGGCCGGAGCGGGTAGACATTGAGATGGGAACGCCGTCCCTGGAAAGAGAGACGATCTGGACCAGGAGGATGCGAAGCCGTTCCGGGTCATAGCCCAGGGCCTGGACCATGGCCTTCATGCGGGGAATGTACCCGTGATGGTCTGCTCCCCAGATGTCGATAAGCCGGTCAAAACCTCGGGTAAATTTATTTTTATGATAGGCGATATCAGAGGCGAAGTAGGTTTTTTGACCGTTTTGGCGAACGACGACGCGATCCTTTTCATCCTCGAATCTGGTGGCGGCAAACCAGAGAGCGCCGTCCTTTTCGTAGATATAGTTGTTCTTGCGCAGGTCGGCGATTGTGGAATCGACGATTCCGGTCTCTACCAGTGTCTTCTCCCTGAACCAGGTGTCGAAGCGAATCGCAAAGTCCGCCAGGTCCTTTTTTATCCCGGCCAGAATCTCCTTCTGGGCGTAATCGCCGAAGACGGGAATGGATACTTCCTCATCGGCGTTGAGATAGGTATCGCCGTAGAGAGCAAGGGCCCGGCGCGCTATATCATAGATATATTCACCCTGGTAATAATCGTCGGGGAAATCGACCGGCTGGTGCAACAGCTCTTTATACCGGTAGAACACCGACCGCCCCAAGGTGTTCATTTGGTTGCCCACATCATTGAGATAGTATTCCTTGGAAACCTCATAGCCGGAAAACCGGAGGATATTGGCCAGGGCGTCTCCCAGGACCGCCCCCCGGCCGTGCCCGATGTGGAGAGGACCGGTAGGATTGGCGCTGACGAATTCAACCTGAGTCTTCTGTCCGGAACCGAGATTGATTTGCCCGAATGCATCACCCATTCGATGGACCTCCCTCAGCCGGCCGCACCAGAAGGAGTCCTTGAAAGCGAAGTTGATGAAGCCGGGACCGGCGATGGAGACCGTATCTATGACCGAGGATTGATCCTCAATTGAGTCAACGATAACCGTGGCGATGTCGCGCGGAGGCTGCTTGAGTTTGGGGGCGAGGGTAAGGGCGATGTTGGTTGCATAATCGCCGTGAGCCTCGCTTTTAGGAATTTCAAAATTGAGCGGGGGAAAGGGTGAAACCGCCAATTTTTTATTCGCTTTTTTTAGTGCGCCCTGTAGAATGTCCTGAAGAATCTCTTTGGCTGTCATGGAAGATACTCGTATTATTTAGAAGTTGCCGATGGTTCGGATCGCTCGTGGGCATAAAGGAAAAAGAGCGAACCCGCCCTTAGTAATTACTCATTTTTAAGGAGTAAGTCAAGCAGCATGCGTCTGTTCCCTGATGATAATCATGCCGGCGGCGCGTCACCTGAACAGGAGGCGTTATGATGATGCCGCGCGCCAGCGGAATTCTCCTCCATATTACCTCGCTGCCGTCACCATTTGGCATTGGGGATCTGGGACCGTGGGCCTATCGATTTGTTGATTTTCTTGCGGAAAGCGGGCAGCGTTTTTGGCAGATTTTACCGTTGAATCCCACGGAGTCGGTATTCGGGAACTCTCCCTATCATAGTACGTCGGCCTTCGCAGGCAATCCCTTGCTCATTAGTCCTGATGGGTTGGTGGAAGAGGGGTTGCTGGAGAGGGGCGACGTTGAAACGCTTCCCGATTTTCCGGCACACATTGTTGATTTTGATAAGGTCATTTCCTATAAACAAGCCCTCCTTCACCGGGCCTATGAACGGTTCAAAGGCGGAAGGGAGTATGAATACGAACGGTTTTGCTCGGAAAACCGGTACTGGCTCCCTGACTGTGCTCTCTTTAGGGCTCTGCGCGCACGGAATCAGGGAAAGGTGTGGAGCGAGTGGCCGCCGGATCTTCGGGACAGAGTGCCGAGGGCCTTGGAATCGGCAGGCAGTGATTTTATAGAAGCGGTGAAGGAGGAGAAATTTCTCCAATATATTTTTCACAAGCAATGGAGCGCTCTCAGAGGGTACTGTCACCAAAAAGAGGTGCGGATAATGGGTGATCTTCCCATCTATGTGCAATATGACAGTGCCGATGTGTGGGCTCATCCGGACCTCTTTAAGTTGGACGAGGAAAAGAAACCCTCTGCGGTGGCGGGTGTTCCTCCCGATTATTTCAGTAAAACCGGCCAGCTTTGGGGGAACCCGGTGTACCGGTGGGATGTACTCAAGGAAAGAGGGTATGACTGGTGGATTGAACGGATACGCTATAATATAACGCTCCTTGATTATCTGAGGCTCGACCACTTTCGTGGGTTCGTCGGTTTTTGGGAACTGCCGGCAGAGGAAAAGACCGCCATTAACGGGAGATGGATAAAGGCCCCCGCGGAAGACTTCTTCGAATCCATCCTGAGGTCGATTCCTTCCCCACCCCTCATTGCCGAGGACCTTGGGGTTATTACTCCCGATGTGGTTGAGATCATGGACCGGTTCGGGTTTCCGGGGATGAAGCTCCTTCTCTTTGCTTTCGGCGATGCCGGCGGCGCCAATCCCTACCTCCCTCACAACCTGGTTGCCAATTGTGTGGCCTATACGGGAACACACGACAACAACACCGTGCGGGGATGGTTTAAAAATGATGCCACCGCACCGGAAAAAGCGGCGCTCCTGCGTTACCTGGGACGAAACGTGCCGGTAAAAAACCTTCACTGGGAGCTGATCCGCCTCCTGATGATGTCGGTAGCCAACCTTACTATTTTCCCCATGCAGGATATCCTCGGCCTTGGGGGGGAGGCGCGCATGAATCGTCCGTCCACGGCGAATGGTAACTGGGAGTGGCGTCTCGCCCCGGATGCTTTGACCACCGACCTGAGGGCGCGTCTGCGGTCCATTACCGAGATATACGGACGAAGGTAGACAATAACGCCTTTACAGGAAATCAGGAGGAGGGCTCATTCTTCGCAAACCGATTTGCGTTAAACACGATTAAGGAGGGACCCCATGATAGTACAACAATTTTTTGTGAAGGGACTCGCTCACAGCTCGTATTTACTGGGAGGTACGCAAAAGTGCGCTATCGTTGATCCCCGGCGGGATGTCGATATCTATATTGATGCGGCTCAGGAAATGGGTATGGAGATCACCCATATCCTGGAGACCCATCTCCATGCTGATTTTGTTTCCGGGCACAGAGATCTAAGGGGGAAGACCGGATCTGCGATTTATGCTCCCAAGGCGGCAGGATGCGCCTTCGACCACATGCCTGTTGGCGAAGGAGATAGCTTCGAGATTGAAGAGTTGACGATAAAGGTGACGGAGACTCCCGGCCACACCCCGGAGCATATTTCGTATATCGTCACCGACCGGGGGCGGGGTGAAGACCCGGTAGCGATTTTTTGCGGCGACACTCTGTTTGTGGGGGATGTCGGACGGCCCGACCTCTTCCCCGGCAGGGCGCGGGAACTCGCCTCAAAGCTTTATGAAAGCCTGCATGGCAAGATTTTTACTTTGCCTGATTTTTGCGAGGTTTATCCTGCTCACGGCGCTGGCTCGCTCTGCGGTCGGGCTATGGGGGCAAAAAGGTCGAGTACCGTCGGTTATGAGAGGAAATATAATCATTCCTTCGGGGTTACGGATAAGGAAGAGTTTATCCGATCTCTAACCGGCAATATGCCCGGAGCGCCCGATCATTTCAGCCGTTGCAGCGCCATTAACGGCGGGGGGCCGGCGCTGGTTGATCAACTCCCGGTTCCGGAAGCGATGGACGTTCGGCGTTGTCGCGAGAAGGTGAGAGAAAAGAATACAGTGGTTCTTGATATCAGAAGCTATGACGCCTTCGGAGGCCAGCATATACCGGGATCGTACCATATCGATTTTGCGGGCAACTTTGCAACCTTTGCAGGGTGGGTGATCCCGCCGGAAAGCGACATTGTTCTGGTGGCCTTGCATAAGGGCCAAGCGGAAGAAGCAACCGTCTGGTTGCGGCGCGTCGGACTTGATCGCGTAGTGGGTTATCTTGATGGAGGAATGTTTGAGTGGGCGAAAGCAGGGTTCCCGACCGGGCATGTTTCCCAGATTTCAGTGGATGAACTCCATGCCATGAGTGCCGGAGATCAAAAAATGATAATTGTGGATGTACGGGCCCCCGGTGAGTACGGAGGATTTCACATAGAGGGTTCGGTGAATATCCCGGCGCCGGATTTGAGGAAGCGGCATGCCGAACTCGACTCCGGTGTTTCTGTTGTCACCATATGCAGTACCGGTCACCGTTCAAGCCTCGGTGCCAGCATACTGAAACAAAACGGCTTCAAGGATGTCTATAACGTTGCCGGAGGGATGACGGCCTTTGCCGCCGCCGGATTCGGCCCGGAATGCCGGATGTGTGTGGTCCCTCACGGCCCGCTTTTCCCGGGGCGCGGGGAAAAGATCTGATCGGTCCTCTTCGATGGTTTCGTTTTTTAAAGGAGAATGAGAGATGGAATGGTTCGCGTTGGAGCGGTGGTCGCCTTACACCGTGGGGTTCGGCATTGGTCTCCTGAGCTGGATTTCGTTTTTGCTTTCCGATAAAGCACTGGGATGTTCGACCGCTTTTACCCGAACCAGCGGCATGGTGGAGCGACTTATCCGGGGAGCGAAGGTCAGGAAAAAACTATATTACCAAAAATTTCCTCCGGTTATCGAGTGGGAATGGATGGTTGTCGTGGGAATCGTAATCGGGGCATTTATCTCGGCAAGGCTCTCAGGATCATTTGAGTGGCAGTGGGTGCCCGGTAAATGGGCTGCCGCTTTCGGGGATGGGTCCATCAAGAGAACATGCTTCGCGCTTTTGGGGGGATTTTTTATGGGAGTCGGGGCACGATGGGCCGGCGGGTGCACGAGCGGACATGGAATCAGCGGGACCCTCCAGTTGGCTGTAAGCAGCTGGGTAGCAGCAGCATGCTTTTTTATTGGTGGGATCGGGACGGCTTTCGTTGTTTATAAAGTGCTTGGCTGATGGAGACAATCGTAAATGTTTGAGGAGATTCGAAACCGGAAGAATCTGCAGTTGTTGTTCGGTCTGTTAACGGGGATTGCGTTTGGTTTTCTGCTTCAGAAAGGGGGCGTGACCAGGTACGACGTTATTATCGGGCAGTTGCTCTTAGAGGATTTTACCGTCGTTAAAGTTATGCTCACGGCAGTGGTAACCGGAATGGTGGGTATCCATTTCCTTGAAAGCCTGGGTGCGGTACACCTCCATCCCAAACCCGGCTCGGTGGGATCGTCCGTGGTCGGCGGAGTTATCTTCGGCGTGGGATTCGGCATCCTCGGATACTGCCCCGGAACCGTCATGGGTGCGGTGGGACAGGGAAACCTCGATGCCTTGTTCGGAGGAGTGACCGGCATCCTGATCGGTACGGCGGCGTTTGCTTCCGCCTACCCGAAACTGGAGCGCACGGTGCTGCATAAGGGCGATTTCGGTGATGTAACACTTCCCCTCCTGTTGAAAGTGAACCAGTGGCTGGTGGTTATTCCGGCGGCGATGCTGTTGGGTTTGGTGTTGATTTTCCTTGAAAGGGTTGGCTTCTGACAGACTTTACCAACGCGGCAACTATGGATCGCCTGCTGGCTTCTTTCCCGGCGGAGTAAAGTTAGGTAGGTCCGGGGATAATGTTGCCGGGGTGAGAGAGGGGGGTTGGTTTTGATCGAAGAGAAAGGGAGGGACCTTTTGGCGTTCAGGGGACTTTTCTTAAGTGCATTGATGAAGCAGCTCAAGATCCTGGTTTATCTCGGAGCCGTGATGGTGCTTTGCCAAATCCTGGTTCTGTTTCCCTTGGTTTTCGCACCGAATGCTGGTGCGGAAGTGGACGAAACGTTACGGTCGCGGATAGAGGAGGTGGGGGCGTGCCCCACCATCGCCGTGGAGGAGGAGATGGTTTACGCTTCCATGGCGCTGCCCCGGTTTTACGAGCGGAGGGGATATCGCCTTGCCTGGAGTCAAGGGGGGGATCTTTTGCCCCAGGTTAGCAGTCTCATTCATGCTCTTCGCGAGGCGCACAGAAACGGTCTGCGACCCGATGACTATCATGTGGGCACGATCACGGCTCTTGTCGATAAGCTGAATGAAAACGGCATACCGTCCTCGAAGACTTCTCAATTAGTCGACCTCGACTTGCTGCTCACCGATGCTTTTCTGGTCTACGCCTCGCATCTGCTTG
>JAFGRE010000245.1 GCA_016935335.1 Deltaproteobacteria bacterium | reverse complement strand
TTGCAGTTTTGAGAGGGACCCCCATGCTTGGTGCTTAAGGTGTTTTCAAAAAGCCGAAGTGTTACGAAATTTCAAATATGTTTGGCTAGATCTTCCGTCTCAGTGTCATGACCAAATGAAGAAGGAGAACCCTTATGGAGATTCGTGATTTGGTGCCCGACCATCAACTGGATCAGGTGGGATTGCATCACCTGGGACAGGTTTACTGGAATCGATCCACACCCGAACTCTACGAGCATGCCATCCGCCGCTATGAGGCACAGGTCGCTCACCTAGGACCTCTGGTGGTATCCATGGGTCAGCATACCGGCAGGGCTGCAAAGGACAAGTATGTGGTGGATGAGCCGAAAACCACCCGGGACATCTGGTGGGGAAAGGTAAATGTGAAATACTCCGAGGAGAAATTCAAAGCTCTCCATCAACGCATGACAGCCTATCTGCGTGGAAAGACCGTGTTTGTGCAGGACTGTTACGCAGGCGCGGACACAAGGTACCGACAGTCCGTGCGAGTGGTCACGGAATTTGCCTGGCACAACCTTTTTGCCCGCAACATGTTCATACAGTTGCCCAGGGACCGCGCCCTGATCAAGGCTTTTGTCCCGGATTTTACACTGCTTCATTGCCCACACTTCCACGCCGACCCGGATGATGACCATACCCGGAGCGGAACCTTTGTCGCCCTTCATATCACCGAGAAGCTGGTGCTGATCGGCGGCACCGCATATGCGGGCGAGATCAAGAAGTCAATCTTCACGGTCCTCAACTTTCTGCTGCCTGCCCAAGACGTGCTTTCCATGCACTGCTCGTCCAACGTGAGCAAGGAGGACCCGGATGACGTAGCAGTCTTCTTCGGACTTTCAGGGACCGGTAAAACCACACTGTCCGCGGACCCGAACCGGCTCCTCATAGGAGACGACGAACATGGATGGTCGGATAAGGGGATCTTCAATTTCGAGGGCGGATGCTATGCAAAGGTCATCCGGCTTTCAAAGGATTCGGAACCTGAAATCTATGAGTGCACCCGCCGTTTCGGCACAATTTTGGAGAACGTAGCGATGAACACGACCCTCCGTCGTCTTGATCTGGATGACGCGAGCCTGACGGAAAACACGCGAGCTTCCTACCCTCTTGCCCATCTGCACGACATTGTGCCTTCCGGCATGGCCGGCCATCCGCGCAATGTGATCTTTTTGACGGCCGATGCCTTTGGTGTTCTTCCCCCTATTGCAAAGCTGACAGAGGATCAAGCCATGTACCACTTCATAAGCGGCTACACCGCCAAGGTGGCGGGAACGGAAAAGGGCGTGAAGGAGCCCAGCGCCACGTTCAGCGCGTGTTTTGGAGCTCCCTTCATGGTGCGCCATCCCTTTGTCTACGCTCAGTTGCTGGCGAAAAAAATTAGCAAGCACAGGGCAACTTGCTGGTTGGTCAACACCGGGTGGACGGGAGGCCCTTATGGGGTGGGATCGCGCATGAAAATTAAATTTACCCGGGCCCTTTTGCAGGCGGCACTCGACGGTTCGCTCGAAAAGGCGCCCATGACGTCTGAACCCGTCTTCGGCTTCCTCGTTCCTTCGCAATGTCCGGGAGTCCCTTCAGAGATCCTCGATCCACGCAACACCTGGTCCCATCCCTCGGAGTATGATGCACAGGCTAAAAAACTGGCTCTCCTCTTCAAGGAGAACTTCGCGCAGTTCGAGGATCAAACGTCGAAGAGCGTACTGGAGGCGGGACCTCGAACAGTTTGAGCCGCCAAGAGCGGTACAAATTATGGATCCATACCTGCTCCTCGCCTCACCCGTGGCCTGGAGCACAATATGGTTATGCGGTTTCTTTGTTTTGCAGTTTTGAGAGGGGCCCCCATGCCTCGGATCGGCTATTGTCCATTTCAAGAAGCTGAAGTATTACGGATTCTCTTATAAATAGAATTTGTCACTGAGTCCGGCTCAGCATCAATCAACTTGTTCAGTGTTTCATTGCGTTCTTCATATCATCCGCGCTCTCCCTGTTTTTGCCCTCCTTTAAGAGAGCTTCGAATCTTTCAAAATCTACCTCACACATCTCACTATCCAGATAGAGACGATTGCCTTTCAAAATTGATTTTTGGGGGCTTCTTCCATACCCAGGATATGGATCGTTACGCTTCAAGAAAACCCTATTTTTTCAATGCCGGTGGCGCCGGCGCGGATTTGCTACGGGCTAAGGTTCTCTCGGAAAGGCTTGACTTCTCCTTGGAATTTTCAAGCACAAGATGCAGATACCTCCCATCCGACAGAGATGAATGCCCGGGCAAGATTTCTCTCTGTCCATTTGTGGGCGGACGAGAGGATTGCCTATCCTCAGGCGGAAGCGTATTTTCCCTGCTTTTGCCCATACCCAAACCTCAGCAGGATTAGGGGTCCTGCCCTGATTCCCTGTCTTCACGCTTTTCGATCATTGTTAAAACCTTCTTGAATGGTTCCATTTGCATACGATGACTTGACTCATTCGTTCTGTATCCGTTGGTTTAAGTCGATCGCCTGACGGCTATTTCAAAAACAGGTCACGGTCCTGAGAAGAGTGCCCTAATCTGTGTGATTTAATGGTCCGGGCCGACTCTCCCTACACACGCTATCGAGACGATCCCTGGTCTTTCGACACCTGCGTGTTCCTACGCCCCCGCCAGGCTATAAGCTTCATAGACTTGCCCTATCTGATCAGCTAAGGACGGCTGAGCTCATGGGCGGAAGAATCGAAGAGCGTTGACAAACGACCATGAGACCAATAAAATCCATTTATCACCCATTCAACCAAGAGATTTTTGGAACTCGCGCCTTGAAAAACCGAAGATAAAATCGCCACCGCCCGGCTAAATCGTTATTCATTTTTCTACGAAAGTCCGTATCAAAAGAAAGGCTCAAGATGTGTCTTTATTTCAGCACGAAAAACCTGGTCTTCAAGGCCAGGTCAGAGTTCAGTGGCTCTGCCTTGCGAATGAGAAGGCCCTAAATTCAAAGCACGAAATTCGAAATCCGAAACAATACATAATGACAAAAATTTTAATGATCCAAACAGTAAGCATATCTCCTATCGCGATTCTGGTTTTGTTTTTGTCATTAGGACATTTGGTATTCGAATTTGTTTCGTATTTCGATATTTGGATTTCGGATTTTGCCGATATCAGTTGTGTAAATCATGCCCTCTGGGCTTAGACCAAAGCCGGGCCCTCTGGACCCGGATCTTTACTTGTCTGATATCGAAAACCTAAAAATCTTCGAAAGGAGACAAGGGAAATGGAACGTAACTTTGATAAAATGCATAGACTTTTAAGCCTTACAGCCTCCATATTTTTGTTTATTCTCCTTGAAGTGTTCCCGAACACTTCATTCGCGCAGGGATTTTTGTACTTCCCGCACATCGCATGCAATGAGACTTGGCAAACAGAAATCTGCATTATTAATACCAGCTATGAACTAAGTCTGAGCGGGGTTCTGAAAGCATACGCCCATTCGGGACAAGAAGTCGAAATCAAAACTATTAATTTAAACCCTAATGCCAGAAGACAGATCACCATTGGAACGGAATTCTCCAATCCCGGTAATATCGGCTATATCATCCTCGAATGCGGTTCGAACTGCGCCCGGGGGTATACAAAGTTTTATACTGGAGGAAAATACCGCGTCGCTATCCCCGCCTTATCGCAAATCACTACGGGTGACATTTACATTTCACACATTGCATCCGATGCGGACTGGTGGACCGGTCTCAGCATCCTTAACACCACAGGAGAGTCGAAAGAACTAACCTTCGAATTTGACGACGGAAGCATAAAAGCCGTCCCTTTGTGCGCGAAAGAGCATCGCGCCTTTATGATCAAAGAATTGTTCGATAATATCCCGCAGCCCAACATCCATTCTGCAGTAATAAAAAATGGGAGCGGGGTTATCGGACTTGAATTGTTCGGAAGCACGGAACAAAGCGGAACCGGTTATCTAAGCGGAATTCTTCTAACCAGTGACACGGTGACCAATATCTATTACCCTCATGTTGCAAGTGATTCAGTTTGGTGGACGGGACTTGTAGCCTACAACCCATTTGACACTCGTTGTGTTCTTACCATTTTGCCTTTCTCTGAAAACGGCACGCCCTTGATGCCTCAAACAGAGACTTTGGAAGCGAAGGAAAAATACTTTGGTACGGCACGTAAGTTGAATTTTCCTCCAGGGACTGCTTGGTTTCAAATATCGGCTTCAAGTCCGATCACCGGATTCGAATTGTTCGGAACGAACAACGGAATGCAAATGGACGGATATACAGGTGTCGGCATCAATGTAAAAAACGGCGTATTTGCAAAAGTTGACGATATGGGGTGGACGGGAATCGCCTTCGTAAATATTGAAGACTCCCCTGCCGCAGTTTCGCTTATGGCATACGACGACAGGGGGACCCTGATCGGTAGCAGAAATCTCAATCTGAATCCCCATCAAAAGATCGTGGGGCTCTCTTCAAATTTGTTCTATGAAAATATAAACGCTGCAACCTATATTAAATTTGCATCAGACAAGGACGTGGTAGGGTTTCAGCTCAATGGTTCAAATGACGGTTTGATGCTTGATGCACTTCAGGCAATGAGCGGTGTGGGCGGACCTCCGATTTTTACCTATGCCGTCAGTCTTAACCGGGGAGATCCCCATCCATTAACCGCCTACACCTCAGTTGACGATCAGCCTACTGCGCTTCCAGCTAGAAGCTTATCGATGGAGGGAACTTACAACACGGTAACACAGGAAACTACTTTAAACGGCAGTTCATCTTTGTCTATCGACACCACGGCAAGTTTGTACGGCGAACTTGGTATAACGATAACAGAGCCCTTGAAATGGAAAGGCCACGATCTTCCCACCGAAGGTGCTTTCGCCGTCCTGTTCGGAACTGACATCATTCAGATGCGTATCAATCCCGATATAAATGGTAAAGCCGGTGTCGATGTTATGTTCCGAGATAGCACAGTCAGTTTTACGTGGGACGATTTTGAAGATATTGAAGCCAATCCGTCCACTCCTGAGTATCAGGAGATTGCGAGCTTTGGCTTAACCATTTTTGAGTATGTCTCTGAACGCATCTGGTACGCCTTTCAGGCATTACACTCAGTTAAGAAAAACGAGCCGGCTTTCGAGGCCGCCGGCACCCACAATGTCGGTTTGACGGAAACCTGCGACGCATTTCCTCCTCAAAGCGGTTCATCGGGAACCAGGAAGTATACATGGATCGATGAAAATTTGAGCGGAGATATTAATACGGGAGACACTTTTTCCATTACTTACAACAGCAGCAGTAACGGTTGCTGGTATAATGATCCTAACGACAACATTGATACCTTAGTAAAGGGAAGTTTGGCATTGAATAATTTCATTAAAAATGCGGACGGGGCCGATAATTTTATAAGCTTTGGTGCGAACGTTTTTTTCGACGGCTTTATCGAACGAGAAACCGAAGACATCGGCGGGGTAAATGTCATCCTTGATGATTTTTCTTTGACTACCAACGGCGGTTTTAATATGTTTCTGGTCCTGTCGGACTGAACTTTATGAAGAAAGAAGACGATCCGAGATATGAGGCCGTCCGGAGAGCAGGCTTCTTCACCCGGCTCTTTAGAGAGAAGTTTTCACTGCGCCGTCTTATGAGACTTTAACAACATTTCCTCTCCTTTGATAGGGGAGGTTTGGTGATGATAAAAAAATACCATCGCCTCAACCCCACACCTCCCCTATAGCCACCACCTCCTTTTTAGTGTTACGTTGGTGACCTATAAACCTCTTAAGATTCAGGCCTGAAGGTTGGAAGCAGGCATAGACAATCGCGTTTAATCAAGTATGGAGCCGGCGCAACAGTCGATAGGAGCATCCGGAATGAATGAATAGAATTGGAAACCCGGCTCGGTTGGGTTATCTTTTTCCGGATGGAGGTTCAAACTCCGAGGTTCTAAGAAAGAGACTAAAAAGGGTAAGAGGCATGAGTCAGTACAATCTGAACAAATTGTTGCGTCCCCGATCGGTGGCTGTGGTGGGAGCAACGGATCGGCCCGGGACTGTGGGATGTGTGGTGTTGGAAAATCTAAAATCCGGAGGATTCGGGGGCCCCATTTTCCCGATCAACCCGAAGCGTAAGCAAATTTTGGGTATTCCCGCTTTTCCATCCATAGGTGCGGTGGGTGAGTCGATCGACTTGGCGGTGCTTTGCACCCCAATCGCATCAGTACCCTCCGTGATCATGGAATGTGGCGCTGCCGGCGTGGGCGGCGCAATAATTTACTCAGCCGGTGGAAAGGAAATCGGGGATCAAGGCAAGGCCGTGGAGGAGGAGATTAAGGCGGCGGCATACAAAAGCGGGATTCGACTACTGGGGCCGAACTGCATGGGGCTCTCTGCGGGCGCTATTAATCTTAACGCCAGCTTCTTTCACGCCATGCCTGAACAAGGACAAGTGGCCTTCGCCGCTCAAAGCGGCGCCATGTGCTCAACGGTTCTGGATTATGGCTTAG
>JAFGRE010000244.1 GCA_016935335.1 Deltaproteobacteria bacterium | reverse complement strand
TTTAGTGCGTTCTCGCATGGTATGCTATAGATAATCCCTAGCCGGTGCAAAATCAAGGAAAGAAGGAGAAGCAATCGACTTAAATGGCATTTTCAAGGCCAACGTCGAGAATGTGAAGATATACTCATTTTTGTGGAACGCCAATGGAGATTTATGAAAAATTGCAATTTCTTCGCCGTTATTTTATGGTAGTGCTGAAGGTGAGATGCTTCCACATTTATTTCAATTATGTCAACCATGGCGGGAAAAAGACAATGCTTAAAAAATTGGTGGTTGGTTTCATCCAGGCCAACTGTTACATTATTGGCTGTCCGAAAACTCAGGAAGGAGTCGTTGTTGACCCGGGCGACGAAACCGCTCGGATTGTCGATGAAATCACACGATCAACCTTGACTATCCGTTATATCCTCCTCACCCATGGTCATTTTGATCATGTTGGTTCCGCTGAAGAACTCAGAGATATCACCAAACTCCCCGTACTGATTCATGACCTTGATAGCCGGTTTCTCGGCTTTAAACCCGATGGGTTCCTCTATGACGGACTGCAGATTCAAATTGGTACTTACACCCTTTCCGTGCTTCACACCCCCGGACACACTCCTGGGGGCGTCAGCATCCATGCGCCGGGTGTAGTCTTTACGGGAGATACATTGTTTGCCGGATCCATAGGAAGAACCGACTTGCCCGGAGGAGATTATCATCGATTGATTGAAAGCGTTAAAAAAAAGATATTTCCCCTAGGTGATGATGTGCGAATCTATCCGGGACACGGACCGGCAAGCACGATAGGACAGGAGCGGCGGACTAATCCATTTTTTTCGTAATAGGTTATAATCCTCTGCCGGAAATTTTCTGGTAATGATTTGTAACTAAAATGAAAACACCTCGTGCCTCTTTTTCGGTGAAGGCGGTTCTGTTCGATTTCGACGGGACGCTGACCGCGCCGGGAGCCCTTGATTTTTCCGCTATCAAACAGGCCCTTGGGTGCCCAGCTCATAAACCGGTCCTGGAGTTTATTGAATCCCTCACCGATTATCGAGAACAAGAAAGAGCTTTTTTTCAACTGGAGCACTTTGAAATGAGTGCTGCTGCAAACGCTCAACCAAACCGGGGTGCGGAAGAACTTATTCAGTACCTGCGCGCCCAGGATGTTCGGGTGGGGATCATCAGTCGTAACAGCAGGCAGGCCATACACCGATCCTTGCAGAACTTTACTGGCGTTACTCCATCCGATTTTGACGTCATCATTGCGAGAGATGAATCGATTAACCCCAAACCCAGTGGCGACGGAATTCTGCTGGCAGGGGAAAGGCTGGGCGTTACTGCAGCCGATATTGTGATGGTAGGTGATTATATCTTTGATATCCAATCAGGTAAAGACGCTGGGGCGCTTACGGTATTTCTGACCAATCGTCCGGAATACGATTCCTTGGCGATTGACAGCGACTATACAATATCATCCCTCGATGAGCTTAAAGGCATTATCAGGCTCGGGTTACCGCTTCCTCCAGGGAAACTCCCCCACGACCTGTTGGAGGTTTTTTTGAGTGAGTGTCGGTGTGACGACCCGTCGGTTCTGATCGGACCGGGTATTGGCGAGGATAGTGCGGCAGTAAGTATCGGCCCCGAGACAGTGTTGACGCTCACCGCTGACCCGATTACCTTTGTCACTGATGCAATCGCCCACTATGCTGTTCTAATCAACGCAAATGACATTGCTACCGCGGGGGCAATACCACGATGGTTTTTGGCATCCCTTCTGGTTCCCAGTGGAACGACTCCTTCAACGATTCGGCAAATAATGCATGAACTCGATACATCGTGTCATCAGTGGGGCATATCCTTGTGCGGCGGTCATACGGAAATTACCGATGCCGTCACTCGTCCTCTCGTGAGCGGGATGCTGGTGGGAACGGTCCCGCGTCATAACCTTATCGACAAGCGTTCAATGTGTCGAGGCGACAAAGTTTTGCTGACAAAAGCGGTGGCAGTGGAAGGCACTGCTATCATTGTCCGGGAGCACGGGGAACAATTAAGGCGCCTCGGAATGGACGATGATGAACTAGCCGAATGCCGCAGATTTATTTCCCGGATCGGTATTCTTGAGGAAGCTGCCCTGGCGAGAGACTCCAAAGGGGTTACTGCCCTGCACGATGTCACTGAGGGGGGCTTGGCAACCGCACTCGATGAGCTGAGCAGGGCCGGCGGCCGCCGAATCCGGGTCGAAGTCGATAAGATTCCGGTCTTGCCCCAGACAGAAAAGGTGTGCCGGTTGTTGAAACTTCATCCCCTCGGCCTTATAGGTTCCGGCAGTCTCCTGATCTGTTGCTCCCCTGGCTGCGTTAAGCAACTTATGGACAAAATGCGCGGAGGAAATATCATGATTACCGCTATCGGTGAGGTGCTCGAAGAGGGTCGGGGCATCGAAGCCGTCAGAAAGAACGTGCTTACGGAATGGCCTTGTTTTGCTGCCGATGAAATTACCCGCGTTTTGGGCTCTAATGACATTTCCTCAAAATGACGGTATTCCTCAACCCGGTGGCGGCAACCTCGGAGCCCACCCCGGTCATCCGGGGCGAGAAAATACTCCCAATAAATGCTTCCTTTTTCATGAATATTGATATATATATTAATGCTTCGAGTTCCATCGATTGGTAGTGCATTTAGGTTCAACCTTATTGATTTTATTGATAGATTATGCGGCAATTGATAGAAAAAGCCAACATTCTCATGGAAGCTCTTCCCTATATCCGCCGGTTTTATCAGAAGACGTTTGTTATTAAATACGGCGGTCACGCCATGTTGGAGGCGAGGTTAAAAGAAGGGTTCGCCAAGGATGTTGCCCTTCTGAATTATATCGGCATTCGGCCGGTCATCGTCCATGGCGGCGGTCCCCAGATTGGAAAGGTCTTGGACCAAATGGGAAAAAAGTCCTCCTTTATTGATGGACTGCGGGTTACTGATGGGGAGACTATGGATGTGGTAGAAATGGTGCTCGGTGGGAAAGTGAACAAGGAGATCGTCTCTCTCATCAACCAACACGGTGGATCCGCCGTGGGTTTAAGTGGGAAAGACGGGTTCATGATTACAGCTCGGAAGAAGAAACTCGCGCGCCGTTCTCTTCCTCATCAACCGCCGGAAATTATTGATATCGGAATGGTGGGAGAAGTGGAGGCGATCAACACGCAAGTGATAAAAACACTGGAGGCACAACGGTTCATTCCGGTTATCGCTCCGGTAGGGGTGGGTAAAGAGGGAGAGTCCTACAATATCAATGCGGACACTGTGGCGGGTGAAATTGCGGTGGCTCTCCAAGCCGAAAAGCTACTTCTCATGACCGACATAGAAGGGATACAGGATAAACGCGGCAGTCTTATCACCGCGTTGACCAAGAACAAGGCCGAGCAATTAACGGCAAACAAAACCATTACTGAAGGAATGATACCAAAAGTGGAGTGTTGTCTTCATGCTCTCGCCAAGGGGGTAAAAAAAGCCCACATCATCGATGGCCGAATCGAACATGCAATCCTCCTGGAAGTTTTCACCACTGAAGGTATTGGAACCGAAATAGTCCTTGACTAACAAGAATTGCTAGACTCATGTCGTTACTCACCGATTCCGAGACATATCTCTTCTCAACGTATAATCGTTACCCCATAGTGCTGGTGAAAGGGGACGGGACGCGAGTATGGGATCTTGATGGGAAAGAGTACCTCGATTTCGTGGCGGGAATTGCGGTCTGTAATTTGGGACACTGTCACCCGGCGATTGTGGAGGCGATTACCACTCAGGCTCAAAACCTTCTTCATGTGTCCAACCTCTATCATAATAAGCCGCAAATTGAGCTAGCACGTCTGTTGGTAGAATCATCCTTTGCGGACAAAGTCTTTTTTTGCAACAGCGGTGCAGAGGCAAACGAAGGGGCTATTAAACTTGCCCGGAAATATATGTGGGACGCATTCGGGAAAGAGCGATACGAGATCATTGCCGCCGAGCACTCCTTCCATGGTCGGACGTTGGCCGCACTGACCGCCACGGGCCAGGATAAAATGAAAAAAGGGTTTAGCCCTCTTATGCCCGGCTTTGTCCATGTGCCTTTCAATAGTATCGAAGCCATCGAGCAGGCGGTTACTGATAAAACCGGGGCCATCCTGATTGAGCCGATTCAGGGAGAAGGCGGCGTTAACTGCCCGTCGGATAGGTATCTTTCGGACGTGCGCAGATTTTGTGACGAAAACCATCTCCTGCTTATCTTTGATGAGGTTCAGGTTGGTATGGGGCGGACAGGGATGCTCTTTGCCCACGAACACTATGGCGTTGTTCCTGATATCATGACACTGGCAAAAGCGCTGGCAGGCGGGTTGCCTATTGGAGCCATTTTGGCTCGGGAAGGAGTCGCACGAAGTTTCACTCCGGGAACGCATGCGTCCACGTTCGGGGGAAACCCCTTGGTCGCGGCAGCTGGAATTGCCGCGGTACGGGCGATTACGGAACCGACGCTTCTGGAACATTGCCGTTTCATGGGTTCCTATTTTATGGAACAACTGCGGAACCTGCAGCGGAAGCACCGATTTATTAAGGAGATTCGGGGAAAGGGGCTTTTGATCGGCATGGAACTCGATCGGCCGGGAGCAGATATCGTCACGGTGTGCCTTGAAAAGGGGATACTCATAAACTGCATACAGGAAAAGGTCTTGCGGTTTGTGCCTCCGTTAACTATAGAAAAAGGAGATATCGCTCGGCTGATCGAAACACTGGACGAAATATTCTCTACCCGGTTGCAAGGAATATCGAGAGGCTGATTAAGGACCGGAAATGTGAAATCAGTATTTTCTTCGATGGCACGATCTTTCGAACGATTTCTAATTAGTTGCCCCCTGCATCTCGTGATCGATTATGAAATGATAATTCGACAAATCCACGTGAATCGAAAGGAGTAATCCAATGACCAGTCTCTATAAGAAAATCGTGTTGGCCTATTCAGGAGGGCTCGATACTTCGGTCATTCTACGCTGGCTCGTTGACATGTATAAATGTGAGGTGATCGCTTTTGTCGCCGACGTTGGTCAGGAGGAAGAACTCACAGGACTACGAGAAAAGGCGTTGGCGACCGGCGCAAGCAAAATCTATATAGAGGATCTCCGTGAAGAATTTGCGCGCGATTTCGTTTTTCCCGCCTTGCGCGCTAACGCGGTCTATGAAGGCACCTACTTGCTCGGCACCTCGCTGGCGCGCCCCCTTATTGCCAAGGCCCAAATGGAAATTGCCGCACGAGAAGGAGCTGATGCGGTGGCTCATGGGTCTACGGGTAAGGGAAATGATCAGGTACGCTTTGAACTCGGTTACTTAAGTATTGATCCGTACATTAAAATCATAGCTCCTTGGAAGATGGAGGAGTGGACACTAAGGTCCCGCAGTGAGATGATATCCTTCGCTAAGGAAAAAGGAATTCCCATAACCGTGAGTGAAAAGAAACCTTACAGCTCCGACCGCAATCTTTTCCACATAAGCTTTGAAGGCGGCATTTTGGAGGATCCCTGGCAGGAACCGCCGGAAGACATGTTCTGTTTGACGGTTTCCCCGGAAAAGGCTCCTGATATTCCCACCTCCGTGGAGATCGACTTTGAAGATGGGAATCCGGTGGGAATCAACGGCGAAAAAATGTCCCCCGCAAACGTTCTCTCTTATCTTAACCGACTGGCGGGGGCAAACGGCATCGGAAGGGTGGACATTGTGGAGAATCGATACGTGGGCATGAAATCCCGAGGAGTTTACGAGACGCCGGGAGGAACGGTCCTGCATAATGCGCACCGTGCCTTGGAATCCATCACCATGGATCGCGAGGTCATGCATCTTCGAGATTCTCTTATCCCCCGGTATGCCGAACTTGTCTATTACGGATACTGGTTCTCGCCGGAGATGATGGTCTTGCAGGCAATGATAGATGAGACGCAAAAGTGTGTCACCGGGACGGTACGAATGAAGCTTTACAAAGGAAACAGCGTCGTTACCGGCCGAAAATCGCCATTCTCTCTCTACGATGCCAATTACGCCACCTTTGATAGGGATGAGGTGTATCAGCAGAATGATGCCGCAGGATTTATCCGGATCAATGCTCTTCGCCTTCGTTTGAGAGCACTCGCAAACCGTGCTTACAAAAAGGTGTAGTCTGGTGAACTCTTTTTTGGCGAACATGATTAAGGTCAGTGTGGGCTTTGCGGTTACGCTTGCGGTTGGGTGCGGCGTGAAAGCACTTCCCGTTGTTCCGTATTCTCCCATTCCTCGGCCAATTAACGACCTTACGGTGTTTTCCCGAATGGGAGCAATTGTTTTGCAGTGGTCTGTGCCTGCGCAAGATGCGGAGGGGAAAAAGTTGTCCGCTCTTGGAGGATTTCATGTCTGGCGGTTCCTTCCACCGGTTGATGAGGGGGATTGTCCTGGTTGCCCGGAGCGGTTTCATTGTATCGCCGATATAGACTACCGGTTTCCGCAAAACGCTCGCATAAGCCAGGGAAAGGTAACCGTGTGGGATGATGACGTAACGAAAGAAGGGAAATATCGGTATCGGATCACCAGCTATACCACTGCCGGAATTGAGAGCAAGGCCTCGAATGTGGATGAAATAACGTGGTCATCTCCTTTTCCCCCACCAGTCAATGTTGCTGCGATCCCCGATGATCGATCCGTAACGTTGAAGTGGGGACCTCCAGTCGACCTTGCTCAGACGGAAAGGGACACGGTTTCGAAGGGCTTTACCGTCTATCGTCGGTATTATGATCAGGAGTACGGTCTCGTTCCTCTTAATGAAATTCCTATTCAAGAAGGCGAATTTTACGATGTGAGCGTTGCGAACGGTGAACGCTACTCCTATGTGATCCGTACTCTCAAAGCCACGAATGGTAAAATGATAGAAAGCAAGAACTCCACCGAAATAACCGTTGTCCCTGAAGATCGCACGCCCCCCGCTCCGCCTCGGGCGCACGTGGTTTTGCAATCCCCGAACGGTATTGAAATCATGTGGGAGCCGAATGTCGAGCCGGATCTGCTGGGGTATTTCGTGTATCGGCGTTCGGAAAACGAAGCGACGCCCCGGCGCGTTTCACCGTTGCTTCAAGGGACGACGACTTTTCTCGATACGATAAAAAATTCTGCTGGTGGGACATTTTATTACTCAGTTACCGCTGTCGACAGTTCACCTCACCGAAACGAGAGCGACTATTCTCAGGAACTCTCGCTCACCGTCGAAGGCCCGGACGAGGATTAACAAAATGCACCATTTTCAGTATAAAGAGCATGAATTGTTTTGCGAAGACGTCTCCGTTGCCGGTTTAGCGGAAGAATGGGGAACGCCGCTTTACATTTACAGTTACGCGACTCTCGCTCATCACTTCCGCGCCTTTGACGCCGCCTTCAGAGAGTACCCACATTTGACTTGTTTTTCTGTTAAAGCTAACAGCAACCAGGCTATCCTGCGGATATTCGCCAATGAGGGAGGGGGAGCGGATGTGGTCTCCGGTGGTGAGATTTATCGAAGTCTTAAAGCTGGAATGAACCCCGATAGAATCGTTTACTCGGGGGTCGGGAAAACGCACGATGAGCTTGATTTTGCGTTAGAAGTCGGAATCCTCATGTTCAATATCGAGTCAACCCAGGAATTGAATGTCCTTAACGAGCGGGCACGACTTCTGGGGACACGGGCTCCAGTTTCATTCCGCATAAACCCTGACATAGATCCTAAGACGCATCCATATATTTCCACAGGGCTTAAAAAGAATAAATTCGGCATCGAGAGTTCGGCATCAATTCAGGAATATCGCTACGCAAAAACTCTAGAATACATTGATATTATTGGTATTTCTTGTCACATCGGTTCACAGATAACAGAGACCGGTCCTTTTGTGGAAGCTCTTCGCAGAATCAAGAGCTTTGTTCATGAACTGAGACGTGAAGGTATCCGTATCAAATACTTGGACATCGGCGGCGGACTGGGAATAACCTATGATAAGGAAACCCCCCCTCCCCCCGATGAGTATGCCAAGGCGGTTCTCAAAGAAGTACAGGATGAAGACCTCACCCTGATTTTGGAACCGGGACGTGTCATTGTGGGTAATGCGGGGATCCTTGTTACCAAAGTCCTCTATACGAAGTCGACTTCCGAAAAAAACTTTATAATTGTCGATGCCGGCATGAATGATCTTATTCGTCCCAGCCTTTATAATGCGTATCAGGAAATACTGTCGGTCACCAGCTTTTCACAAGAGAAGTATGTTGCGGATATGGTCGGCCCTATCTGTGAAAGCGGTGATTTTTTTGCGCGTGACCGGCTTCTTACTCGGCCTCGCGAGGGTGACTATTTGGCAATAATGAGTGCTGGTGCCTACGGTTTTGTAATGGCTTCGAACTATAATTCGAGGCCGCGTCCGGCTGAAGTTTTGGTGGACGGTAGTGAAACCCATCTTATCCGGCAGCGAGAATCCTATGAAGAACTCATTCAGGGAGAAAATATCCCACCATTCCTCCTGTCCGAACCAGGAACTTCTCGTTCTTCCTGAATAAGTGATGACAATCGATCCTATCCATGGCCTCATTATAATCGATAAGCCTCTGGGGATTACTTCGCACGCCGTTGTCCAACGAGTCAAAAAAATCCTCCATGTCTCGAAAGCAGGTCATACAGGAACGTTGGACCCCAATGCAAGCGGAGTCTTACCGGTTTGTCTCAACGAAGGGACCAAGCTTTCCCCCTTCTTAACCGACTCAGAGAAAGAGTACGAGGGAACGCTTCGGTTGGGAATGGAGACCGATACCCAGGATGGAACGGGTCGCGTCATAAGAGAGCTTCACCCGATCGCCGTTACGGAATCAGATATTGAAGCCGCCTTTAGAGATTTCCAAGGTACCATTAAGCAGATCCCTCCCATGTATTCTGCTATAAAACACAAGGGGGTTCCCCTCTACCGTCTCGCGCGTCAAGGAAAATACGTTGAAAGAGTAGAGAGGTCGGTCGAGATTCGAGAGCTTTCTATTCTTCGGATTGCGTTACCGGATATCACTTTTCGAGTGGTGTGTTCGAAAGGGACGTATGTCCGAACGCTTGTGAATGATATCGGCCGATCTCTGGGGAGCTGCGCGTATTTAGAAAAGCTCCGGCGCACTCGCTCCGGGAATTTTTTACTGGAACGAGCCGTAACCCTATCAATGTTACAGGATGCTTCTTTAGAAGAGATCAAGAGACGGTGGGTTATTTCGCTATCCGCGGCTTTGTCATCATTGCCCTCCGTCACTATCGACGATGATCTCTGCCAAAAAGTACGCCGGGGGCAAACGGTTACCGTTGAGGAATTTCATCAGAAAGCGCCTCAGATTGCTCTGCGGAAAGGGACGGTGAAGGTGGTGGATCTCGGCAACCAGCTTGTTGCCATCGCCCGGATTAAGAACACTGATTTCGCAACTGATGAAAGTCACAAGGGTAATCCCCTCTGGAATCTTCTCAGGGTATTTAATGCTGAGTAATGGAAAAAAGGATGGGCAAAAGCCGGGAACTTCATTATAATACTCCAAGCTTCGCCTTTACATTGAGGGAATTATGTGATAATGTAGATAAATTTTAGAATTAGTAACGAAAAAGGAGGTACAAAGGCATGCCGTTAACCGCGGAGCAGAAAACGAAATTTATTAAGGACTTTCAAATTCATGAAAAAGATAGTGGTTCTCCAGAAGTCCAGATCGCTCTTTTGACCGAAAGAATCACGTATCTAACCGAGCATTTTAAAACCCACAAGAAGGATCACCATTCCCGGCGGGGGATGCTTAAGCTTGTCGGGCAACGGCGACGGCTTTTGGATTATTTGAAGAGAAAAGACGTTGAGCGATACCGAACGGTGATTCAGCGTTTGGGTTTGCGACGGTAACGTCCTATTGTGCAAGTAAATCTCATAAAGGAAAGATAGCAAGCGTATGTATAAAAAAGTTGAGACCGAATGGGGGGGGAGATTGTTTTCGATCGAATCGGGGCTTCTGGCTAAACAGGCACATGGATCTGTTATCGTTCACTATGGAGACTCCATGGTGTTGGTTACGGCCACTACTCAGGCAAATACGAGAGAGGGTATTGATTATTTTCCCCTTACCGTCGACTACCAGGAAAAAACCTTCTCTGCGGGAAAGATACCGGGCGGATTTTTCAAGCGAGAAGGGAGGCTAAGTGAAAAAGAGATTATAACGTCTCGGTGTGTTGACCGTCCGATCAGACCTCTTTTCCCGAAGGGATATTTTGATGAAGTACAGATAATAGCCACGCTCCTCTCCGCAGACCCTGAGATGGAACCTGATATTTTGGCGATGATTGGTGCATCGGCAGCGTTGCAGGTTTCCGACATCCCCTTTGGAGGCCCCATAGCCGGCGTTAGAGTTGGAAGGGTGCAAGGGCAGTTTATCTGTAACCCAACCCTTGAGCAAATCAAGGAAGGGGACTTGAACCTTATCGTCGCCGCCGGTCGGGAAGCAGTGGTCATGGTTGAGGGAAGTGCGCGTGAATTACCAGAGAACGCATTTATTGAAGCGCTTGCGTTTGCACACGAATCGATTCAAAAAATCCTCGACATCCAGGACGAGCTTCAATTAGCAGTGGGAAAACCAAAAAAGCCGTTCCAACCACCTGAAATCAATGAATCTTTACGTACCCGAGTCAAGGAATTAACCTATGAAAAACTTGGCGAGGCGGTTCGGATTCCTAAAAAGCTGGAGCGGTATCGTCGCCTTGACGAAATTGTAGAAGAGGCGAGAGTTGCTCTGACGGTCGATTTTGAAGGGCAAGGGAAGAGCATTTCAGATTGCGTTGGTGAATTGAAAAAACAGATGATCAGAAACATGATCATCAGCGATAATCGGCGGATCGACGGAAGAGGGAAGACGGATATACGTGAAATCAATTGCCAGGTCGGTCTGTTGCCTCGTGCTCACGGATCCGCCCTTTTCACCAGGGGGGAAACGCAGGTGCTTGTAGCCACTACCCTGGGGACTTCCGAGGATGAACAACGCCTCGATTCTCTCATCGGAGAGACTTTTAAGAAGTTTATGCTCCATTATAATTTTCCCCCCTTCTCGGTGGGCGAAGTAAGATTTCTGCGGGGTCCCAGTCGTCGAGATATCGGACATGGCAACCTTGCGGAAAGAGCCATTATCCCGGTCATTCCGCCGGAAACCGAATTTCCGTACACCATTCGCATTGTATCGGAAGTTCTTGAGTCAAACGGATCCTCCTCAATGGCTACGGTATGCGGGGCGTCTCTCTCATTGATGGACGGAGGCATCCCGGTTAAAGCGCCGATTGCCGGCATTGCCTTGGGATTGATCAAGGAGGGAGAAAATGTTGCCATCCTCTCTGATATTCTTGGCGATGAAGACCATATCGGAGATATGGATTTCAAGGTCGCCGGAACAAGAGAGGGCATAACCGCTTTTCAAATGGATGCCAAAATCAGCGGCATTTCTTCGGACATCCTTACAAAAGCCCTTTATCAAGCGCGAGAAGGGAGGATGTATATACTTGATAAAATGGCGGAAGTGATTTCCGAACCTCGTTCTGATCTTTCCAAGTATGCTCCGCGAATAGAGACTATTATGATCCCGACTGATAGAATCAAGGATGTTATCGGTCCGGGAGGGAAGATAATTCGTAGTATTATTGAGCAGACGGGAGTTAAGATAGATATCGAAGACTCCGGTGAAGTCACGATCGCATCGGCCAATGAAGAGGCCCTTCAAAAAGCGATCAAAATTGTCCAGGATTTAACCCGCAAAGCCGAACCAGGTCAGATATATTTAGGCAAGGTAAAAAGAATCATGGACTTCGGGGCATTTGTAGAGATTTTGCCGGGAACTGAGGGGCTGATCCATATTTCTCAACTGGACAACCAACATGTGAAAAATGTTCGTGATATCCTTTCCGAAGGAGACGAGGTGCTCGTCAAGGTTCTCAATATCGACCATATGGGTAAAATACGGTTGAGCCGAAAAGAAGCGCTAGGTCATGTACCAGAAAACCATACTCAGTAATGGTACCAGAGTCGTCACAGAGCGCATTCCTCACGTCCGTTCGGTCTCCATCGGCATCTGGGTTAAAACCGGATCGCGGGATGAAAAGAAGAACGAGAACGGTATTTCTCATTTTATTGAACATATGCTTTTTAAGGGTACCAGAAAGAGAACAGCCCTTGATATAGCAAAAGAGATAGATGCAGTGGGGGGAGTGATCAATGCCTCGACGGGGAGGGAATATACCAACTTTTATGCTAAAGTGTTGGATAAAGATTTTGACGTTGCCGTTGATCTCCTTTCTGATATTTTCCTTAATTCAAAATTTTCGCCTCATGAGATAGAACGGGAGCGGGAGGTTATCTACCAGGAAATTAAAATGGTGGAAGATACTCCCGACGAGTATATTCAAGACATCTTCAATCAATATTTTTTCCCCGAAAATTCGCTTGGATTTCCTATCTTAGGCCACTATCAAACAATCAGTCAATTAACCAAACCACGGATTGCCGGTTTTTTCAAGACCGCCTTCCTCCGACCGTTGCGGATTATTGTGTCTGTTGCCGGAAAGCTGGAGCACGAGCGAATTGTCGAGAAAATTAAGGAGACCATAGGGCGAGTACAATCAGCAATGGACGACAGAGTGCTGGCGACTCCTGATCCACATCCCAATATTCATGTTTTGCATAAGAAGCTGGAGCAGGTACATCTTTGTTTGGGTACCAAGGGGATCTCCCAGACTCACCCGTTTCGATATGCCGCCTATGTCCTCAATGTCATCCTGGGGGGGAGCATGAGTTCCCGCCTTTTCCAGGAGGTCCGAGAGAAACATGGACTGGCCTATTCGGTCTTTTCGTACCTTTCCTCATATTCCGATACCGGGATCCTGGGGATTTATGCGGGAACCACCAGTGATAATGTAAAAAAGGTGCTGGACATCATTATGAATGAGCTTCGGCACCTTCGAGAAAAATCGATACAAGAAGCAGACCTTGAAAAAGCCAAGGAACAGATCCGGGGCAATATTCTTTTGTCATCCGAAAGCACCGATAACCGTATGGGTCGACTTGCGAGAGGGGAACTGTACTTTGGCAAGTTTATACCTTTGAAGGAGATTCTAAACGGCATAGAAATGGTTACTACCGCCGACGTCCAGCAACTTGCCCAGGATCTGTTCCAGCAAGAATACTTTTCACTGGCCGCTCTGGGTAAGGTGAGAGAAAGGGATGTCGCTCGTGGGCTTTTAGCGTTATAATTATAAGTTGTTTGCCGTGAGCAGTGCCCATCCTCGGGCGATGGGCTGACAAGAGATTATAGACACCTTAACGTGTTGGCAAGAGAGGTCCTCTGTTGGAATCAGTTACGATAAAAGTTACCCGGATCAATCCCCATGAAAGTGACCTTTCCTTGCCTCAATATATGACTGAGTATGCCGCGGGTTTGGACCTTTGTGCTGCGGTTGCAGAGGACATAATTCTCAACCCCGGGGAAAGAAGGTTGGTCGTCACGGGTATTGCGGTTGCCGTTCCTGAAGGATATGAAGCGCAAATAAGACCTCGGAGCGGACTGGCTCTCAGCCACGGGATCACCCTGCTTAATACTCCCGGAACCATTGATGCCGACTACCGGGGTGAGATTGGCCTTATCGTAATCAATCATGGAGAGAAGCCTTATTTGATTCGGCGGGGAGACCGCTTGGCCCAGATGGTAATATGCAAGATTTATCGGGCGCGGTTGGAGGAAGCTGACTGCCTTGATATCACTACCCGTGACTCCGGCGGCTTTGGACACACCGGCACCTGAGATTACTCACAATAACAGTGATCATCGTTATGGGATCATGGAAGTAATTCCAGCAATAAAGGAGTAACGATGTTAAACGAGAAGGAAAAACTCGAGGAAATAATCCGACTGGGGAACGAAGTCACTGAAATTAAAGACCTTGATCTATTGTTGGAAAAAATTCTTTCGAAAGCGAGGGAAATTGTCCGCGCTGATGCCGGTTCTATATATGTGCGAGATGAAGATCGTCTGAACTTCACTCATTCCCAAAACGAGACGCTGAGTAAGAAACTACCGCCCGGGAAAAAACTGATTTATACAACCTTTTCACTTCCTATCAACAACAACTCTATTGCCGGTTATGTTGCCAATACAGGAAAGATACTTAACATACCCGATGTCTACGAACTCTCTGACGATGTTCCTTACGGGTTCAGCAAGAGCTTTGATCAGCTTGCAAACTATCGATCAAAATCAATGCTTACGGTTCCCTTTAAGACGAGCAGGGGAGATATCGTCGGTGTGCTTCAAATGATAAACGCCCAAGACGAGAGGGGCACTATCATCCCTTTCGCTCCGGGGGACGAGCCGCTCGTTGCCCATTTTGCCAATGATGCGGCGATTGCTCTTGAGCGTGCTCAAATGACGCGAGCCATTATCTTGCGAATGATCAGTATGGCAGAACTCCGCGATCCCAAGGAAACCGGGGCCCACGTTAATAGGGTAGCCGGCTATTCGGTGGAGATCTATGAAAACTGGGCCAAAAGAAAAATGATATCCCAAAGGACGATCGATGATAAACGAGATGTCCTGCGAATGGCAGCCATGTTACATGATGTGGGTAAAGTAGCAATCTCTGACCTTATTTTAAAAAAGCCCGCACGCCTTACTGATGAAGAGTTCCAGAAGATGAAAACCCATACCTTTCTGGGCGCGAAACTCTTTGCCAATCCAAAATCTGATTTTGATGAGGCAGCTGCCGAGGTTGCTCTTAACCATCATGAACGGTGGGACGGTAAGGGGTACCCGGGATTTATCGATCTGTCGACCGGCGACCCCCTGTCGGGCTATGAAATCGAAGCGGGAAGGCCCCGGCCAAAAAAAGGAGAAGAGATTCCTCTCTTCGGAAGAATCGTGGCCTTGGCCGATGTCTATGACGCTTTATCCTCCTCCCGGTGTTACAAAGAACCCTGGGATGAAGGGAAGGTTTTAGGCATCATTACGGAAGAAGCGGGGAAGCATTTTGACCCCGAAATGGTTGAAGTCTTCTTCTCCTGTTTGGAGGTCATCCAGAACATCAGAAACCGCTATCTCGGATGATCCTCCTTGACCCCTGTCATCAGCTTTTATACCCTGTCGTTGAGCGCTCTAGAAGGTGCTTTCTTTCTGTTACTGAGGTCATCCATTGATTTTTCATGGTTTGAGAACATTTTTAGACGCCCTTGAATCCCATAATGAACTGGTGCGGGTGACCATGCCGGTAGACCCATTCCTGGAGATAACCGAGATTGCGGATCGGGTGATGAAACGAGATGGGCCGGCCCTGCTGTTTGAAAAGGTGAAAGGCAGCTCATTCCCTCTGGTCATCAATGCATTCGGCTCTCAACGCCGCATGAAGCTTGCTTTGGGAATCGAGGATATCGAGTCTATCGGCGAGGACCTATCCGCTTTGCTCACATCTCTCCCGCCTGCATCACTGGGGGAAAAGCTCCAACTGCTTTTGAAGTTACACCAGATTGCCAAGATCTTCCCACGCCTGATCTCAGGCCCTGCTCCCTGTCAACAAGTCATAATGGAGAAACCGAATCTGGATCGCCTTCCGATCTTAACATGCTGGCCGGAGGACGGCGGGCCGTTTATTACGTTACCCATCGTTATTACCAAGGATCCGGAAACCGGGAGAAGGAATTGCGGGATGTATCGTTTGCAGAAATTTTCCTCAACCACTACGGGGTTGCACTGGCAGGTTCATAAGGACGCTCGTCGCATCTTCAATAGGTATAAAACCGCCGGCAGACGAATGGAGGTGGCGGTAGCTTTGGGAGGAGATCCTGTTCTCACGTATGCGGCAACCGCACCCTTTCCTCCGGAAATGGACGAATTGGTTTTGGCGGGTTTTATCAAGAAGCGAGGTATTGATCTGATTCCAGGTGTAACCGTCGATATCGAGGTTCCCGCCGATGCCGACTTCATCATTGAGGGGTATGTCAACCCCGATGAAGAATTCAAAGCGGAAGGACCTTTCGGCGACCACACCGGCTTTTACACGCCGGTTGAGCAATTTCCCGTTTTTCATGTCACCGCGATTACTCACAGGAAGGACCCGGTCTATCCTGCCACGATCGTCGGGATACCCCCCAAGGAAGACGCTTATTTCGGATGGGTCACTGAACGGATCTTCTTGCCGCTTTTGAAAGTGGTCTTTCCGGAAATTGTTGATATTCACCTTCCTGTTGAGGGGGGGTTCCACAACCTGGCAATCGTGTCCATCAAGAAGTCCTATCCGGGACAGGGAACGAAGATTATGCAGTCATTGTGGGGTATGGGACAGATGATGTTGACCAAGTGTCTAATCGTTGTAGAAAATGATATAGACATTCATGATCTTCGCCAGCTGTCGTGGTATGTGTTAAGCAGCATGGACCCCAAGCGGGACTTCACCGTGTGGCAAGGTCCGCTGGACCAACTCGATCATGCCAGCAATCACGCCCTTTACGGAGGAAAAATAGGGATCGACGCAACCAAGAAATGGAAAGAAGAAGGGTATATGCGTACCTGGCCTGAAATGATTACGATGGACCGTGAAGTTGTTAAAAGAATAGATGCAATCTGGAGAAGTCTTGGAATCGAAACTTAATAAATTCAACCTGGTGCTGGTTTCGTATCTCAACACCTATCCGATTGTCTGGGGGCTGAGACGGCTTGAAAGAAGATATCAGCCGATGGCAAAACTATGTCCCCCTTCTCAATGTACCCGCGCGCTCATTGAAGGTTTTGCCGACTTGGCACTGGTGCCGTCCATTACCCTTTTGAAATACCCTCAGTCTTTCGAGGTTCTTCCCCTGGGCATTGTTGCCGAGAGGGAGGTTGACACCGTGCTTTTGGTGGGGAACAGTCCCTTGGAAGCCTGGAAAATAGTGCTCCTTGATAATGATTCCCTCACCTCCGTACAGTTGACGAAAATTTTGTTTCGTCTTAAAAATCTCACCCCTGTTTTTATCCGCGGCCTCGGCGGAATAGAGAGCCTTGATCATGAAACCGGGGCTTTAATGATCGGCAACAAATGCTTTCACCTAGCCTCACGGTTCACGTATCGCTATGATCTGAGCAGGATGTGGTTCGACCTCACCGGTTTGCCCTTTGTGTTCGCTTTGTTTCTGTTCAAGCCGACTTCCGATAGGGAGACGCTTGTGAACGCCTATGAAATGATCAGTGAAGCAATTACCTGTGGACTGGCAAATCTGGATCAGGTCATAGACGACTGGATGAAGGAGGATCATTCTAATGAAGTGATACGTGACCGCGCCTATTACCATGATTATCTTACGAATAAAATATCGTATCCCCTGACCTTGCGGGCAATCCAAGGGCTTAAAAAGTTTTACGACTATTGTGAGGAAGCTTTGCCGCCGGAAAAAGCGGGTCGTCTCACGCGTGATTACTTTCATCATTTCGACCGCCTGCTGACATGAAATCGCTTTTTGCCTATGGAAGATTTGTGAGGTTCTCACATACGATCTTTGCGCTTCCGTTTGTTTTTGCCACAATTGCCATAGCTAGCCTGCATATTCATGTGGGGTTGCGGCATATCGTTCTGATTATCCTGGCAATGGCAACAGCGCGATCAGCCGCCATGGGGTTGAACCGGATCATTGACCGAGGAATTGATGCCAAGAATGTGAGAACGAAAAACCGCGAGTTGGTCACCGGGGAAATCTCTCTGAAAAGCGCACTACTATTTGTCAGCATTAACGTAGTGCTTTTCTTGGTAATTGCCGCGTCTTTCAACCGTGTGACACTTGTTTGTGCGCCGGTATTATTGATTTTTTTTGTCATCTATCCTTACTTTAAACGCTTTTCGTGGCTTTCTCACTTTTTCCTTGGATTCGTTATCGGCCTTTCCCCCATTGCCACTTGGATAGCCTTGACCGGCACCGTATCGTTGCCGGCGGCGTTATTGGGGGCGGCCATGATGTGTTGGATAGCCGGGTTTGATATTGTTTATGCGCTCTTGGACGTTGAGTTTGATAAGAAGGCAGCGCTTTATTCCCTTCCCGCCTTATTCGGGATAAAGATTTCCCTGGTAGTTTCAGCACTTCTTCATGTGTTCACCCTTATCTTTCTGATGCTGGCGTTTAGAGGCCCCATTTATCTCGTCGGCATGATTATAATGGCCGCGGTTTTGGTTTATGAGCATTGGATAATACGACCTGATGATTTTTCCCGCGTTAATACCGCCTTTTTTAGCGTTAACGGGATTGCCTCGATTCTTTATTGTTGTTTTACGTGGTTGGAAATAGCAACAACGACCTAGTACCATGTAACATAATATATTTCGGACTCATTGAAAGTGTGATATAGTGGCGACAATTCAATAAAGGAGGTCGCCATGTCACCGAGATATCGAGTAACGCTTACCAAGGGAGAGCGCAAAGAGCTTGAGGCAATGACGCATCGAGGAAAAACCCCTGCCCGAAAATTTATCCACGCTCGCGCATTACTTTTGTGTGACGCCGGAGACGATGGTCCGGCGTGGAACGTTTCCGATGTTGCAGAGGCGCTTGGGGTGTCGAGCCGTTCGATCGAACACCTCAAGAAGCACTTTGTAGAGGATGGACTTGAGGCAGCGCTTGAGCGTAAGGCACGGGAAAAGCCTCCGCGAGACATCATTTTTGACGGTGCCTTTGAGGCGCGATTGATTGCACTGGCCTGTTCAGACGCCCCAGAAGGACGCCGGCGTTGGACGGTCAGATTACTTGCCGACAAAGCCGTTGAGCTTGGCATTGCCGATTCCGTATCGCATATGACGGTGCAGCGGGTGTTAAAAAAAACGAATTTAAGCCTCACATCAGGAAGTACTGGAAAATCCCCCCCGAGGGGAGTGCGGCCTTTGTAGCATGCATGGAAGATGTTCTGGAGATATATCACATGCCCTATGATCCCGATTATCCGGTGGTATGCATGGATGAATCCTGCAAACAAATGATCGGAGAAGTTCGAGAGCCAATGCCGTGCGCACCTGGAAGGCCTGCGCGCATGGACGACGAGTACGTCAGAAACGGGGTGGCGAAGATCTTTATGGAAGTAGAGCCTTTGGCTGGCAAAAGATATGTGGCAATCACAAAGCATCGCACCAGAAAGGATTGGGCGATGCAGATCAAAGAGATGCTTGATGAACGCTATTCCAGCGCCGTCAAGGTGCGGCTGGTCATGGATAATCTGAACACCCATACTATCGCCTCACTTTACGAAACATTCGAACCTGGGGAAGCCAGGCGTTTGGCGGAACGACTCGATATCCATTACACCCCGAAACATGGAAGCTGGCACAATATGGCAGAGATCGAAATCAGCGTCCTGAAAGGACAGTGCCTTGATCGCCGGATTCCCGACATGGCAACCATGCAATCTGAGGTGGCTGCATGGGAAAGAAACCGAAACAACAGTGCGAAAAATATTGTCTGGCAATTTACGACTCCCGACGCTCGGATTAAATTGAAACGTCTTTATCAGAAGATATAAGATTTACATGGTAC
>JAFGRE010000243.1 GCA_016935335.1 Deltaproteobacteria bacterium | reverse complement strand
TCTTATTAATATAATACTCACTTTCACCGGAGCGAAACAGCCGTCGGGTTACCTGGATCTCAGAGAAATTTTTGTATTGTGAGGAGCCGTTACCGTTTTCGTTCGAAAAAGTCAGGGAAACCTCAGCCATCCCCGTGGGTTTTTTGTGTTTGCTTCCGTTAAAAATGACATCTTCCATCATGCTGCCCCGGAGATGTTTGGCGCTCTGTTCTCCAAGGGCCCAACGGATAGCGTCGGCAACGTTACTTTTTCCGCACCCGTTAGGGCCAACCATGGCGGTGATACCAGGGAAAAAAGTGAGAGAAGTCTTGTCAAGGAAAGATTTGAACCCCACGATATTTATGGACTTGATTTTCATGGCGATTAATCGTTATGTGAATGGTATGGTTTGTCTGTAAGATGAGATTCCGGAATAATACCTTCATTACGAAAACGTATCGAAAAATATCATAGCAAAGATAACCTCAAAAATCAAAACAAAATACCATAAAATGTGTATTTTAAATATTTCAACACAATATATAGTACCGTAACAGGGCTTCGAGAGTGGATTTCTTGGTTTTTCCTTATTTTGCCAACGTGAGCATTGCCATTGACAAGCACCCCCGTTTTTTTTATAGTTTATTATTTTTTAATTAATTTATTGCTTATACATCGCACTGCATTGCACCCCCTTTTATGTTCTCAAGAGGTATGACAATGAAAATTACCCGTAAAGAAGTGGAACATATTGCCCATCTTTCCCGCCTGGAATTCAACGAAGAAGAGATAGGCGCCTTTACGGAACAGTTGAATTCCATTCTCACCTATTTTGATAAATTGCAAGAGATCGACACTACCGCCGTGGAGCCAACGAGTCATGCCATCGTCGTTACCAATGTTTTCCGTGAGGACGAGGTCGTTGTGCCGTCTCCGCGAGAGGCAAACCTTGCCAATGCTCCCGACCAGGAAGGCTATTGCTTTCGGGTTCCGAAAATAATCGAGTAACAACAATCCCTGAAAAGAATACCATGCAGCTCCATACTCTCACCATTCACGAAGCCCACGAGCAATTGAAAAAAAAGGCCTTGTCATCGCAGGAACTGACTCAATCCTTCTTGAAGCGCATAGAAGAGGTTGAAGCCAGGGTAAAGGCGTATATTACCCTTACCCCGGAACAGGCCCTAGAGGATGCAAAGGAGGCGGACAGAATGATTGCCCGGGGAGAGATGACGGCCCTCACCGGTATTCCTTTGGCTATTAAAGATGTTATCTGCACAAAAGGTATTGCAACAACCTGTGCCTCAAAAATCCTTGGAAAATTCGTCCCCTTTTATGATGCTACCATATACCGCAGGTTGAAGACTGCGGGAGCCGTGACGCTGGGAAAGGCAAATATGGATGAATTTGCCATGGGATCTTCTACGGAAAACTCGTCTTTTGGGCCCACCAGAAACCCGTGGGATCTGAGTACCATTCCCGGGGGTTCAAGCGGTGGTTCTGCTGCTGCGGTTGCAGCGGATGAATGCATTGCTTCACTGGGGACAGACACTGGCGGCTCAATTCGCCAACCTGCTTCCTGCTGTGGCATTGTGGGATTAAAGCCCACCTATGGACGCGTCTCCCGTTTTGGCCTTATCGCTTTCGGTTCCTCCCTGGATCAAATAGGACCACTGACTAAAGACGTCCGTGATGCAGCCTTAATGATGAATGTGATCGCCGGTTATGATCCCAAGGACACGACGTCGGTGAATACCGGCGTTCCCGATTATACGGCTTTTTTGAAAGATGACCTTGCCGGTGTCACCATTGGTGTCCCCAGGGAATATTTTGTTGCCGGGATCGAAGCAGAAGTGGATACTGCCGTGCGGGAGGCAATAGAGGCGCTGAAAGACCTTGGTGCGAACGCAGTGGAGATTTCGCTTCCCCATACCGACTATGCTTTGTCGGTCTATTACCTGATTGCACCAGCGGAGGCAAGTTCCAACCTGGCTCGCTATGACGGAGTAAAGTACGGCTTTCGATCTTCGGACAAGGGCGACTTGCTAAACATGTACAAACGGAGCCGTTCCGAAGGGTTCGGCCCGGAGGTGAAGCGACGGATCATGCTGGGAACCTATGCACTATCAGCCGGTTATTATGATGCCTATTACAAAAAAGCCTCTCAGGTGCGAACGCTTATCAAAAAGGATTTTGAAAAAGCATTTCAGACCTGTGACGTGATTGTCACTCCCACCGCCCCGACTCCGGCTTTTCGGATCGGGGAAAAAATTGCTGATCCGCTTCAAATGTATAATTCTGACGTTTTTACTATTCCCGTTAACCTGGCGGGTATACCGGCCTCGTCCATCCCTTGCGGCTTTAGCAGCGCTGGCCTGCCGATCGGACTACAGATAATAGGCGGTCATTTTTCCGAAGGCAAGATCATGCAGGTTGCCCATGCTTACGAACAACAGACTGGATGGCATAAAAAGAGACCACTTCTTTAGGATAAAAGGATTAAGAACCAATGATAGACCGGGAGCAGGCGCTCAGCCTTCTTAAGCGTCATATCCAGGCTGAAAACTTGCGAAAGCATTGCCTTGCCACTGAGGCGATTATGCGAAAACTTGCCCGCCGTTTAGGGGCGAATGAGGGGTTGTGGGGGGTTACGGGGCTTCTCCATGACCTGGATCTGGAAATGACTCGGGGAGACCAGTCGCAGCATGCTGTGGTCGCGGCAAAGATGTTAACCGATGAGGGGTTTCCACCTGAGGCCCTCCAGGCGATCCGAGCCCATAACGGCGAAGCACTCGGTATTCCTCGCGAAAGTGATTTTGACCATGCTTTAGCGTCAGCGGAGACGATAACGGGGCTCATTGTGGCGACAGCACTTGTGCAGCCGGATAGAAAGCTTGCCAGCGTCAAGCCCAAGTCGGTTAAGAAACGAATAAAAGAAAAAAGGTTCGCCGAGAATGTAAACCGGGAGATCATCTGTGAATGCGAAAAAATAGGGATTTCGTTAGACGAGTTTATCTCCTTGAGTCTGGAGGCGATGCAAGAAACAGCAGATGATCTTGAGTTATGATGCCATATTGTCTGGCTTGTAAGGTGACGAAGGAATTCTAAATGGAATATGAAGCGGTTATCGGCCTGGAAGTTCATGCGCAACTGTTGACAAAAAGTAAAATTTTCTGCGGCTGTCCCACCGAATTCGGCGCGGATCCGAATGTGAACACGTGTCCGGTTTGTTTGGGTATGCCGGGCGTTCTCCCGGTACTGAATGGAAAGGTCGTTGAATTTGCCGTAAAGACCGGTCTGGCGCTTCACTGTGAGATCGCCGGCCATTCTGTTTTTGCCCGCAAGAACTATTTTTATCCTGATCTTCCCAAGGGGTACCAAATATCCCAGTATGAGCTTCCGTTGGCAACAGGCGGCTACCTCGATGTTGAAGTCGACGGTCAGGAACGGAGAATCGGTATTACCCGGATTCACCTGGAGGAGGATGCGGGGAAATTAATGCATGAGATAGAAGGAACCGTTACGGGATATAGTTACGTTGACTTTAACCGCACGGGTGTTCCGCTTTTGGAAATCGTAAGCGAACCCGACATCCGTTCGGGCGAGGAGGCGAGGATTTACCTCCAGACACTCCGGACCATCCTGCGGTACCTTGATGTTTGCGACGGCAATATGGAGGAGGGAAGCCTTCGGTGCGACGCCAATGTATCAGTGAGGCCGAGGGGTGAAAATCGTTACGGCACAAGAACCGAAGTGAAAAATATGAACTCTTTTCGGTTTGTGCGCGAAGCCCTTGATTATGAGATCAACCGTCAAATCAACGTCTTGGAATCAGGGGAATCCGTGGCCCAAGAGACAAGGCTTTGGGATACAGGCCAGGGGATGACAATCTCTATGCGAGGAAAAGAGGAAGCCCATGACTACCGCTATTTTCCGGATCCAGACCTGGTTCCCCTTAAACTGGAGACGGCATGGATTGAGATAGTAAAGCGGTCGCTTCCGGAACTTCCCCAGGAAAAGAAGGAACGCTTCGTTCGGGACTACTCTATTCCCCGGTACGACAGTGATGTCCTTACCTCTTCAAAGGCTCTGGCCGACTATTTTGAAGCGTGTGTCGGGGAGTTTCCCCAGCCGAAAATCGTCAGTAATTGGATTATGGGTGAAGTGCTTCGGATGTTGAAGAGGGACAGCGGAGAAATAGAAGAGTGCCCGATCACCCCTCACCAGCTCGCAGAGTTGTTTCAGCTTCTGGAGAAGGGAACCATCAGCGGGAAAATTGCCAAGCAGGTGTTTGAGGAGATGTACACAACCGGATCGTCGGCGGGGGAGATTGTTCGCAGCCAAGGCCTCGAGCAGGTATCTGATGAGACCGAGCTTGAAAAGGTCATTGCAAGGATAGTGGCTGAAAATCCGGAGACGGTGGCCAAATATCGAAGCGGGAAAACAAAGGTGTTGGGATTCCTGGTGGGGCAGGTTATGAAAGAAACCAAAGGAAAAGCTAATCCGGAAATCGTCAATAGAATTCTCCAAGGCAAGCTGACGTCATGACCATCCAGCCGATAAAATGGGGAAATGGTCGCCTCTCTTTGTTGGACCAGCGAATCTTGCCCGGGAAGGAACGCTATGTCGAATGCAGGACATATCGGGAGGCAGCCCAGGCGATAAAGAAAATGGTGGTCCGAGGGGCTCCCGCAGTTGGTATAACCGCCGCCTTTGGTGTTGTTTTAGGGGCTCAGGCTGTTTCAGCGCGGGGGAAACGATATTTCCTAAAACGCTTCGAAAATATATGTGAAGTGCTTGCCGCCACACGACCGACTGCCGTAAATCTTTTTTGGGCGCTTGAGCGGATGAGGAAACTCATTGAGAATAACTGCGATCTCTCCTCAGTGAAGATACAAGAGCTGCTTCAAAGTGAAGCATTGAAAATTCTTAAAGAAGATGTTGAAAGCAACCGGAAAATCGGTTCGTTTGGGAGTCGGCTCCTTAAAGATGGAGATACCATTCTTACGCATTGCAATGCCGGCGCTTTAGCAACCGGTGGTTATGGAACGGCATTGGGTGTTATTAGAGCCGGAGTGGATCAGGGGAAGCGGATTCAGGTCATTGCCGATGAGACGAGGCCGTTTCTCCAGGGGGCGCGATTAACTTCATGGGAGCTGAAGAAGGACGGGATTCCGGTTACGGTTATAACCGATAATATGGCAGCATCTGTTATGCAGCAGAAGCGAGTCGACGCGGTGATTGTCGGTGCAGATCGAATCGCAGCGAATGGCGATGTGGCGAATAAGATTGGAACTTACGCTTTGGGAATTCTTGCCGGAGAACACCATATTCCCTTCTATGTGGCGGCTCCTATCTCGACTATCGATTTTTCTATTCAAACCGGCGCCGAAATTCCGATTGAGGAGCGCTCCAGCGACGAAGTGACCCATATTCACGGCAGGCGAGTTGTGCCGAGAGGTGTGGCGGTCTGGAACCCTGCGTTCGATGTGACGCCAAGCAGATATATTTCAGCGATTGTCACTGATCATGGAATAGTAAAAAAGCCATACGGCAAGAACCTCAGGGCATTGATTTCTCGATAACATTAGTAAGAAAGGCTGAATGATGGACGCAAAAACCGAGAAAATTTGGATGGATGGTGAATTTGTTGACTGGGATAAGGCGACGATACATGTCCTTACCCACACCCTGCATTATGGCTGGGGAGTTTTCGAGGGCATTCGCGCGTATCACTGCCATGATGGCGCTTCCGCTGTTTTTAGGTTGAAAGAACATGTGGATCGACTGTTCGGATCATGTCATATTGTTGACATTCCCATCCCCTATACGAAGGAGGAAATCACCGGGGCAATTTTGGAAACGCTGCGTGTCAACAAGCTGAAGGAAGCATATATTCGTCCTATTGTCTTCATCGGCGACGGAGAAATGGGAATTTACACCAAAGAGGTGAATTCGCGGGTAGCGATTGCCGTGTGGGGCTGGGGAGCCTACCTGGGAGATGAAGGACTGAAAAAAGGTATTCGGGCCAAGATCTCATCGTTTACGCGGCTCCATGTCAACGGCCAAATGACAAAAGCCAAGGTTTGTGGGAACTACGTCAATTCCATCTTGGCAAAACGAGAAATTATTTCCGCCGGATATGATGAAGCTATTCTTCTCGACACGGAAGGATATGTTTCCGAAGCGAGTGGGGAAAATATTTTTATCGTTAAAAACGGTGTGATTAAGACCACCCCGCTTACCTCTATTTTGCCGGGAATAACTCGAGATTCAGTTATGGCTATTGCGAAAGACAAAGGGTATCCTCTCCTAGAGGAGAGGTTTACTCGCGACGAACTCTACCTTGCAGACGAAGTCTTTTTTAGCGGGACCGCCGCTGAGATTACGCCGGTTCGCGAAGTGGATAATCGTCAAATCGGGTCGGGATTTCCGGGGGCGATAACCCTCGATATCCAGGAGACGTTTTTTGATACTGTGAAGGGAAGAGTTGACGCCTACAAAGACTGGTTGTCGTATGTCTAACAAGGTGGTGGGTACGTTCAGCTTGCATCACAGCGACAAAGTGCCTGATTATGCCCTGGCTAGGCGTGACTTCGCGCACGGGGCGGTCCTTTTTCAGCAGCGTAGCGGGGGTGTGACATCCCAAGGATTGTGCCTTCGGGTTTTCCCGGCATAAGGTGGTGGTATGCTCTTTAATCCTCGATGGATTTGTGAGACTTTAATTTTTTCAGGATGGAAAAGTAAAACGTTGTTCCCTTTTCCAGAGGTGATTCCAGCCATGCCTTGCCGCCATGTTGTTCGACGAGGTCTCTCACGATAGCGAGACCCAGTCCTGTTCCTTCAACTCCCCTGGAAGTTTCGTTTCGCTGGAAAAACCCGAAAATTTCCTCAAAGGCCTCCTTTTTTATTCCAACTCCATCGTCGGTAACGGAAAACAGGTGAAAATCATCAGATTCTTCGTAGCCGATCGTTATCCGGCTGAGCTTTTCACCGCCATATTTCAAGGCATTGTCTACAAGATTCCTGAGGATCCTGAGAAGGGAAACGTGGTCAGCCTCGATCTGGGGAGGAGTGTTCGGTTCCGACCACTGTATGGTGCGATCAGTGAGGGTGGAAGAAAAATCCTCCCGGATAGTCCTGAAGATATCCTTCAGGTTCAAGCGTTCGATGACGAGAGGAGTCTCTTTCATTGCGATATACATATTAATCCTGTCAACAAGTTCGGCAACCTGTTCCGAAGTTTTGAGAATTTGATCGCAGAATTTTTTACCCCTTTCGTCGAAGTTTTCCCGGTAGTGTTTGTGAAGGAGTTTTGAAAGACCGTGAAGACCGATAACCGGGTTTTTGAGATCATGAGATACGGAATAGGCAAACCGTTTTATTTTTTCAGAGTTTTTTTCCAACGCTGCTTCAATCTCTTTTCGTTCCGTAATATCCCGTCCCACCGATTGAATTTCCAGTGCGGCTCCCTTTTTGTCGATAATTAAACGGTTCGTCCATTGCTGCCAACGGATTTCACCGTTTGATGCAATCCCCCGACATTCGTGGGTTGTCACCTGATTCTCAGGGCTCAGGGAGGAGAGGTGCTCCGCTACCTTTGCGCGATCTTCCTGGGCAATGAAGAGCAGATAGGATTTTCCTGCTGATGTCTTCTCGTGTCCCCCGACGTATCGACAAAGCGCTTCATTTGCGAACGTAAGCGTTCCATCGGGACGAAATCGGCAGATAAGTTCGGTTTGGTCCTCAACGATAGCCCGGTACCGGGCCTCACTCTTCTGCAACGCCTCCACGGTTCGCTTATATTCAGTAATATCGCGGATAATTGTCTGGTATCCCAAGACACTGCCGTCTTCAGACCGCCACGTGGTAGCGGTGAGAAGACAATCCATGGTGGTTTCGTCCTGTTTGCGGAGCGCTACTTCGTAGTTTCTCACGGATCCGTTGCGTTCCAGTTCATGTCGAAAAATGTCTCTATCAGCGCGATCGACATAAAATTCCCTGATGCTTCGTTTGCCTAATTTTTCCCGGGTGTAACCGAAGAGATCCAGTGCAGCCTGGTTTGCGTCGAGGAACCTATCGCTTGGACTGGTAATATAGATGGCATCCCGGGACTCATCGAAGAGAGAACGATACTTTTTTTCATTTTCTTGTAACGCCCTCTGGGCACGCTTGCGCTCAACGACTCTTCCCAGTCTTTCAGCAATGGCGCGGAGCAGTCTCTCTCGGTCCTCTTGAAAAGAACCGGTGTTGCTCGCAGATTCTCCTTCCGGGAAGAAGAGTTCTAGCGAGCCGGTTTGCTTGTCGTGTACGGTAATGGGAGCAGCCTCTTTTACCCGTGTCTGTCGGAAAGTCCCGGAGGTGAAAACCTGATCTTCGAGTGTTATGCGTGCCCAAGCCGATTCCGGGGAGTAGGTTGTTGACGGAATGATATTGACCACTCCGTCAAGTATAGCCTCCAGTGGGAGGCCGGGTTGCTCCAGCAGGCGGGAAATACGGTAGAGACAGTCGAGTTCTTTCGTTTTGCGCTCTAGTTCGTCACGTGCTTGGCAAAGCTGGTTTTTCAGACTATTTTCCGCTCCTTCGGAATCAGATGGACGAACTCGCAATTCCTGGCTACGGTGGCGTTTTGGTTTATCGTGATCGTGCATGATAACGATGTCTTTCCTGATGAAAGTAGGTTTATGAATCGGCAGACTGCTTGATCGATTTTTGTAAAGGTTGAATAAAAAATAAAGAATACCATAATCGTTTCTGAAAAATAAGCGATAGATAAAAAATCAAAAACCGATTTTTGCTGCCTACGTCATAAAGACTGTCCATAACCATAGAATAGGCGCTTTCGGGCTACTCCCTTGCTTGCACCGCCAGCGAGATATGTGATATGGTTTCCGCTGGCGATCCCTTTGCCACCGCAGGGACGTGGTGAAGGCATTGAAGCAACAGACTGACCTGGTTATTTGCTTGAGTAATCACGAGCTGGATGAGAATAGAAGACTCTGTCGGCCGGTACCGGGAATCAACATGATAATAAGCAGCAAATCAGGGGTATCTTGTTGTCTAAGCCCGTTGTTGAAAACAATGTTCCCATTTATCAAGCATACAAGAATGGGGAATATGTAGGCGTGATAGACGTTCTGAAAGGCGATCCGGGCCGTGAGTCGCCTTCCGGTTATGAGTATCGGAGTACGACTGTTGCTTTGGATCATAGATTTGATGATGATCCTCTCATTGCGGCATGGATTAGTGATTTTAAAGCACGCCATAAAATT
>JAFGRE010000004.1 GCA_016935335.1 Deltaproteobacteria bacterium | reverse complement strand
GGGATTCGGTTCAAAACCTCGGCCACCGAATGGGCGTTCATCCTTTCTATCTCGCGCGCCGTTATAACGGTGATATTCTCGGCAACGTGCGAAATTGACTTCGGAGACCGGGTTGCCGATACCACCAGGTCTTTTTCCTTGTAAAACATCTGGAGAATTTGCATCTCCTCTTCCGATTGGGCGGCTGCAGTCGAAAGAAGAGAGGCGATGGTGAGAAAAAATGAGGATAAAAACAGACTGACTCTTAGAATATGCCCTGTGATGTTTTTCATTCTCTCTTAAAATTACTTTGATGGTTGAAAAATTTATGATACTTTACCATTACTTGTATCCTCAATCAAGGCAATAGTAATTTTTTATCTTTTCACGCAAATAGCGCGCTCGTACCTGCAGGCGAGCGAAAAATCAACGTTCATCCCGGGAAATAGGGAAATTTACCGCGAGACATTCTTGAAAAAGAAAAGAGCACGAGACTTCTGTTTGCTTTTGCTGCTTATCGTATTGTCCCACGGAGCAGCGCGCGCTGCGGACACTGTTGTGGTCGTTCAAAGCCTGGTTGTTGCCCCTTACGAAGAAGCGCTGAGGGGATTCAAAACCGTGTGTTCGGATGCCGACGTGGCCACGGTGGTGGTTTCCGAAATGAATTCCACCCAGGTACACAGAAATATCAGCACCATAAAGCCGGATCTCATTCTTGCCATCGGTATGGGCGCACTTGCAAAGGTCAAAACGATCACCCAGACGCCGATTGTCTATCTTATGGTCCTGAATCCTCAGCTGATGCTTGCGGACGGGGAGAATATTTCCGGGGTGAGCATGAACATACCGCAAGAAAGACAGTTGGCCGTCGTGAGGGAAGCCTTGCCTCACCTTCGAAGGGTTGGCATGGTATATGATCCTGAGAAGACCGGTGCTCTGGCGGAGGAAGCAAAAAAAGCCGCCGAGGCCATGGGGATTACGCTGATTACAAAGGAAGTTCACAACTCAAAAAGCGTTCCTGAGGCCGCAAGGGACCTAAAAGGAATAATCGACCTCTTCTGGATGCTCCCGGATATAACGGTGGTTTCTCCGGAAATGGTTGAGTTCCTCCTCCTCTTCTTTCTGGAGAACAAGATTCCCACGCTCTCCTTCTCGGAAAAGTATGTTGAGGTGGGAGCCCTGATGTCGATCAGTATCGATCCTTACGATATCGGAATTCAGGCCGGAGAGATGGCAAAGGAAATACTGGCGCGACAATCCAAACCAGGGGTAAAACGACGTGAGGCGCGGAAACCAACCATAACGCTGAATTTGAAGGTGGCCAAGAAGCTGGGAATCACCTTTAACGAACAGACCCTCACCAAGGCTGTGATCATTGACTGAGGAGCGCCATGCAAGTGCCTTCCCTAGACATATTTAAGAAAAAGTTCGGGGCTAAAGTCTTTGCCCTGATTACCGTCTTTTTGTTTATCATCTCTCTCTCTTTCACCGCCTTTTTTATTTATCAGCAAGGTGCCTCCTTAACCGACAAGCTGCTCAAGAACGCGAGGTTATTAACCGGTATCCTCGCTTATAGCGTCAGGCTCGGAGTCTTTTCCGAAAATACGGAACTCCTCCAAAATACGGTGGAAGGAATTTACCAACAGGAAGGGGTTTTGGAAATTAAGGTTTTCAGTCTGGAAGAGGAGTTGTTGTCAAAACAGAAGAAAGCGGAAATGCAGTCGTCAGAAGCAGAGGACAGATCAACAATTCCGGAGAGGCTTAAGCAAAAGCAAGGTCTCTATACGGTGGAAGGCTCTGACCGGTTGGAACTGTGGTCTCCGGTAGTAGTCGGGGCAAGTTATTCCACCGAGGAATCCTTGTTTTTCGAAGGGAGTAAGTTCCCTCCGAAAAACACCATCATTGGATTTGTAAAAATAGTAGTTGACAAAACAGAACTCAATAAACAGCTCAATAGCCTTCTCTTGAAGAGTATTTTAATAGGAATTATCTTCCTGTTGACCGGCGCCGTAATAACGTATCTCATGGTGAAAGGCATAACCAAGCCGCTCAACAAATTGACTGAAAGCGTCAAGATCCTTGGCCTGGGCGAAGCTGTTCAAGAAGTGCCGGTGGAAACCGAAGATGAAATCGGAAAACTTGCCAGTGCCTTCAACGTTATGATGAAATCCTTGAAAAAAAGGGAGGAAGAAAAAGAGCAACTTGCCGAACAACTCAGGCACGCCCAAAAGATGGAGGCTGTCGGCACGCTCGCAGGAGGTATCGCCCACGACTTTAATAATATCCTCACTGCCATTATCGGGTTTGGCAGCCTCATAAAAATGAAGATCGATAAAGGAAATCCACTGAGAATTCATGTTGATCAGATTCTAGCCTCGGGAGAACGGGCGGCTTATTTGACTCAGCGGCTTCTTGCTTTCAGCAGAAAACAAATTATTAACCCTCGGCCGCTCGATCTCAACGCCGGCATCAGGAACCTGAAAAACCTTCTGACCCGACTTATTCGGGAAGACATAGAACTAAAACTGCTCTTGTCCAACGAAGATCTAATTGTCAAGGCTGATTCCGGACAAATAGATCAAGTGCTCATGAACCTCGTAACCAATGCACGGGATGCCATGCCGGAGGGGGGAACCCTGACTATCGCCACCGCCTCGGTAGAGTTGACCCAGAATTCACTCGAACCCGATGGCGATGGAACACCAGGAAGGTATGCAGCCTTTTCCGTCACGGATACCGGTATCGGCATGGATGATAAAACCCGAGAGAGAATCTTCGACCCGTTTTTTACCACCAAAGAAATCGGGCACGGAACAGGACTGGGTCTGTCCATGGTCTATGGCATCATTAAACAACATGGAGGCTTAATCGATGTGGTAAGCAGCCCCGGCAAGGGGGCAACGTTCAAGATATTGCTTCCCTTGCTGGACATGCAGGCGGAAGCAGACCCCTCAAAAAAACAACAGAGGGTAACCACGGGCACCGAGACCGTACTCATTGCCGAGGATGATGAAAGCGTGAGAAAACTTACGAAAGAAATCCTGGAACGGGCCGGGTATCAGGTGATCGAAGCGGCCGATGGTAATGATGCCCTGAAAAGATTTGGAGAACTTCACGACAAAATCCATCTTCTGTTACTGGATGTAATCATGCCACAGAAAAATGGGAAAGAGGTCTATGAAGCAATACGAAGAATACGTCCTGACATAAAGGTGCTTTTTATCAGCGGGTATGCGTCTGATCTTATCCTTAAAAAGGGAATTATTGAAGAAGGGTTGCAGTTTATTTCCAAGCCGGTGACACCCGAAGCGCTGTTATTAGAAGTGCGCAAGGTACTGGATACATAGAGAGCACCCTCGACGTAGTGAGCTGGCAGAGAGTGGAAGAAAAAACGCTTTTACTCCAGTTGGAAGAAGCGGCCCGTCATCTTTCCGTGCCGGTACGCTATGAGTCTATTGAAAGTGACGATATCTTCTGCCCCGGCGGGTTATGCCGTGTTAAGGGGATAGATGTCATCATAATTAACAAGCATGCAGATATGCGGCAACAGATCGACACCTTGGTTAGAGCCTTGAGCGGCTTCGACCTCAGCAAGGTCTACCTGCGACCGGCTCTAAGAAAATTTATCGAGAATCTTGAAGGTGAGAAACATAATCTGGCTAATGAATAATATGATGTGATTCGGATACATGCAAGGGAGAACGTTCCATGGTCGAAGAAACCAAGAAAATTACCGAAATGATACTGGATGCAGCCCAAAAAGCACGGGAAGAAACGAGCAATGAACCTGAACCCGAACTCACCCGTCCTCTCCAATGGCCGATTCAGGCTACTATCGGCCCGGGACTTGAAGGGGCGATTGCTTGTGAGAGTAAAATCGGCTACGTTAACGGTTCGAAAGGATGGTTGATTTATCGCGGTTACGACATATTCGATTTGTGTGCTTATTCCACCTTTGAAGAGGTAAGTTATTTACTTCTTATGGGAAAATTGCCTACTGCAGCCGAACTCGAGGAATTTAAACTAAAGCTCATCAATTACCGCTTCCTCAACCAAACGCTTCGCATGCTTATGTCCTCCCCGGTGGAATCCATGAATACGATGAGCGCTCTGCGACTTGGTACCTTGCTGACGCGGAGACTGATCACTCTCTTGGATTTAGAAGACGGAAGTCCCACCCCCGCCGATTATATAAACTCTGATGAAGATTCCATTCCCATGGAGACTGCCCCGATAGGAGAGCTGCATGCTATTTACGAATTTAAGCATCGCAGCGACGATATGGATGATACTGAGGCCTGTTTTCATTTAATAGCCGGCCTCTCCACAATCACCGCAGCGATTTCACGAATTCGTCAAGGTCGAATGCCGTTGGAACCGAATCCAAAACTCAGCCATGCCGCGAACCTTCTTTATATGATTACCGGAAGAGAACCCACTGCTGTCGAAGAACGCGTAATGGATATCGCATTAATACTTCACGCCGACCACGGAATGAATGCCAGTACCTTTGCTGCAATGGTAGTCGCCTCGACATTGTCAGACATCTATTTTTCAGTAGGCGCCGGCATCGCCGCACTCAACGGCCCTCTTCACGGAGGAGCAAACGAGCAGGTAGTCAGAACGCTCATAGAGATCGGCGACGAACGGAACGTAAAATCATGGGTGGAAAAGAGTTTGGCGAGCAAGGGGAAAATCATGGGATTCGGGCACCGCGTATATAAGACCTACGATCCTCGTGCGCGGGTGCTTGGGGTACTGGCAAAGCATTTGGCGGAGACGAACGAATCCATCAAGCCATTGTTTAACACTGCCCAGGCATTGGAAAAGGAGGTGGGCACTCAAATCGGTACAAAAAAGAAGATTTTCCCGAACGTTGATTTCTTTTCCGGCATTGTGTATAGCTGTCTGGGGATAGCGCCGGAAATGTTTACGCCGATTTTTGCAGTGAGCCGTGTTTCCGGATGGACGGCACGGGTTCTCGAATACCTCGAGAACAACCGGATATTCAGACCACGGGCGATGTACACCGGTGAGTTTAATAAGGGGTACATTCCTCTTGACCAAAGGTAAAAGGGGCCTTCACCCATTGTATGAGGAGTTGAATGGCAGGAAACGCTTGGTTCCGTGCGAAGGGACTAAGCGTTTTGTGAAGAGTGTCGATAGTGGGTCGACCCGATCTCCTTCCGCAGCTTGATGCGACAACGACAAAAATCAAACTGCGATTCTATTTTTTCACTCCGTACGTTCGATCATGGGAACGAAGCGTACCGGCATTTCCTCTGTCGTGGTAAGACGACCATTACTCTTTACGGCCCGTAATAATTTTTGCACCGCCCAGGCCTTTCCAACCGGAATGACCATACGACCGCCATCTTTCAGCTGATCCACTAAAGGCTGGGGAATATCTTCGGGTGCACACGTAACGATCACCGCATCAAATGGTGCCGCCTCGGGCCACCCTTTATAGCCGTCTCCGATTTTTATGCTGATATTTTCATAACCAAGCCTAGCCAGCATCTTCCGGGCACGTCTTGCGAGTGTTGGAATGACTTCAATGCTATAGACGTCTTTCACAATCTCTGCCAGAACAGCAGCCTGGTATCCTGATCCCGTGCCAATTTCAAGAACCCTATCTTCGCTTTTCAAGTCAAGGGCTTCCGTCATGAACGCGACAATATATGGCTGCGAAATGGTCTGCCCCTCGCCGATCGGCAACGGGCCATCGCTATAGGCAGATCCCTGGTAATGCCCAGGCACAAAAAGATGCCGGGGAACCTTTTCCATCGCTTCTATTACGCGGCGGTCTCGTATGCCTCGAGCGATGATCTGTTCTTTGAGCATTCGGTCCCGGAGAATCCTAAACTCTCCGTTCTCACCGGCGGACTGGCTGGACAGTAAGGACGGGACGAGGAGTAAGAGCAGGAAGAAGCAGGTTCGCTTCATCATGGTCAAGGTGTTGAGTAGACCAAAAGGACAGGGCATGCTGCTAAACGCATAAGGCGGTCCGTGGTTGATCCCGCCAACAATGATCCGACTAAATCGTGGCCCCTGATTCCCAATATGATCAAGTCGATGTTATGAAGCACCGCATATTTGGTAAGTTCTTCATGAGGCTTCCCAATAAGCAAGGCCGGTCTGACTGTGGACAACGTAACCGGATGAGCTGTCGCCAAGCCCATCAATTGTTGCAGCAAACGACTTTTCAGTTCCTGCTGGGTAGTCTGTTCTGACTCCAGTGTCGATTGCAGAAGTTGGTTGTAAATCGGCGGTTCGATAACATGGACAAGATGAAGCACGGAATGGAATCTCCGTGCCAAATCAAAACCTTTTTGCAGGGCAAGCAAGGAATCAGAAGAGAAGTCACAGCCCACAAGAATCTTATTGAGCATCACCTTCGAATCTGCGGACTGAACAAAATCGTGTTCAGGGCTTCGCACCACCAACAACGGACAGGTTACCTCCCGCATCAATCGCGCAGTTACCGACCCCAGAATGGACCGTTTCAATCCTGACCTGCCGTGAGTTGCCGAAATAATAATGTCTGTATTTTTGCTCACTGCCAGACGCGCTATCTCGTCAGCAGCATTGCCTATGCCTATCAGCGGTTCCCAAGTAACGGTTTGGTCCTGCATGAGTCGATGGAGCTGTTCGTGGGCGTAACCCCTCATTTGCTGCTTCAATTCCTCCAATGCGACAACAGCTTCACCATACCGTGAGGCGGTAGTGAGGTCAATTACATGGCAAAGGTAAAGCTTGGCATCAAATTCTCTGGCAAGAGCGATGCCATACGGGATAGTATGGTTTGCGGAATCTGAAAAGTCAGTCGTGCAAATGATGTTTTCTATCTTTTCTTCCACTACGTTACCGTTTGATTATTTCAAGCGTCAGAGCATCTGCCACAAGAGAATGTTAGGAAAAAATAGTATTGTTGCCACCCCCGAATTTATAGCTTAACAGGGTATAGACAAGTTTCGCTGCTAAAAAATCAGGTGCTTTATTGGCGGGATTCGGGCACAGTTCCACAACGTCGAAGCCGACCACCTCTCTCCGTTCGCAAATGGTTTTCAAGAACGGGAGAATATCGTACCAAAAGAGACCTCCTGGCTCCGGAGTGCCGGTTGAGGGCATAACCGCAGGGTCAAAAACATCCAGGTCAATGGTAATATATACGTGAGGAGACAGTCGGGTAACAATCTCTGTAATCCATTCCTTTTGATTGTAAATGTCTTTGGCAAAAAAAACCCGTCCCTCCGCCATTGTCTTCTTCTCGGAATAATCCATGCTCCGTATCCCCACTTGTACAATTGGGCACATTTGCCGGATGCGAGCCATAACGCAAGCATGATTGTATCTGGAACCGTTGTATTCCTCTCTCAAATCAGAATGGGCATCAAGTTGCACCACGGTCAGGTCATTGACATTTTCAACATGTGCGGCGACCGCCCCGATACTGACAGAATGTTCGCCTCCAATAACCACGGGAAATTGTTCTTTTCTGATACGAGCTGCAACTTCCCTCTGAACCGCTGCGACCATTGCTTCCGGAGATGATTTTTCCGTTATAAATGCTTCCGTGGCAATGCCCAGGCGACAGACTTCGAACCCCGTTTCGAGGTCATAATATTCTAAATTCGCAGATGCCTCAAAAATAGCAGCAGGACCCTTATCAGCGCCTTTAATCCAGGTACTCGTCTCATCGTAGGGAACTGGAACAATGACTATTCTGGCCTTTTCCAGGTTAGAATAGTCTTCGGGGAAATCTCCAAATACCTGTCTTCCACTCATTATTAAAAACCGCGACCGTCACCCTATACTGGCTGTGTATCAGTCAAAAAGAAACATCGCGATTGATACGACCGTTGTCCACAAATCTCTTTGTCCTCTGGCAGTCTGGGTAACATTGCTTGTTCTAATGATAAGACCACTCGACTTATATACCTGCTCTTTTTCCGACCAGGCCTTATCAGGGTCCACTTCCAGCCCGAGAGTCGTCCCCAACATTCCCGCCGCCAAGTCTTCAGACATATCTGCCGCTTCTTGCATATTCATGCCGTATCCATGGACCTCGCTAATGTATCCCCACTTGCTCTGGTCCCTTGGAACCGCGATGCCGATTGAGGAGGCAATCAGTCGCCCATGCTCATTTGTGTCGGACCGTGCCAAAACGCAGTAACAGATCCCCCCGGGTATCAATTTTTTGAGGCCGTTGTTACGGCTGATTATTCTGCATTTAGGGGGCAAGATCGACGAGACTTGCACAAGGTTCTGCTGGGCCACTCCAGCTTTGCGAAGGGCTTGCTCGAATGATTTTAACTGATATTTGTGTTGCCCCACCCCTTTGGTAAGAAACATCCTTTTGGGAACAAGAATCATCTCTTTTTCTCGCCGCGCTAGGCTGGTTTTAGCCATAATACCGATTCCTCATGTCATTTTACCATTCTCCCCGCGGTTGTGGGGATTCGCCCCTCATCGTTTCTGTTGAAAATGAAAAAATCATTATACCCGAATTTTGGGGATTCGCAAAAAAAATCTTGCGCCCTCTCGTCGGTCAGGATCAGTATCGAATCACTCTTACCAGCTGATTTCATTATAATATGTCATGCGCATGTTACTTTTATGCTCCAAGCGTCGAATAGTTTTCCCGGTTACCCGCATAGAAGGTTACCGGAACAACTACCAGAGTAAACAGAGTGGACGCCACGAGTCCGAAAATCAATGCCCACGCCAGGCCGGAGAATATCGGGTCCAAGGTTATCGGCCAGACGCCGAGTGCGGTTGTGGCTGCGGTAAGCACAATGGGTCGAAGTCTGGTGACCCCACTTTGCAAAATCGCTTCCTTAAGTGAAACCCCTCTTCGAACCGCATCTTGAATAAACTCTATAAGCACCAATGAGTTACGGATCACAATCCCGCCCAAAGCGATCATTCCGATCATACTCGTTGCCGTGAAAAAGACCGGATTCTGGAATCCTCCAACCGGATCGGAAAACAAGAGATTCAAAAACCAGAAACCTGGCATGATACCGATCAAGGTAAGGGGAATTGCCACCATAATCAGAAAAGGCATCCCAAAAGAATTTAACTGGATAACTAATAAAATGTAAATTCCAAGAAGAGCGGCGGCATAGGCAAGACCCAGGTCTCGAAAAACCCGAAGAGTGATCTTCCACTCTCCCTCTCCCGCCCAATTGATGCGAATTCCCGCCGGGGGAGGAGACTCTGTAAGCCTTTTTTGCATATCTAAAATCGCCGCCGCCGGCGCCCGACCCGCTGTTTCCCCCAGAACATAGACCACCCGTTCAAGATTCTTATGGTAGATCGGTTGGTCCTCGGGAAGAAACGAAAAGAAACCCAATTCGGCTAACGGAACCATTTTGCCTTCCCCAGTCTTAACCGGCAGATGAGAGAGTTTTGCGATTCCGGTACGCTCGACACGAGGCACGATGATTCTGAGCGGCAAGGCTTGCCGTTCGCCTTCTTCATGGACGGTTACCGAAACTTTACCGCTCAGAGAGGTTCTCAGGGCCATTGTTATCGTTTCTGCGGAAACATTGTGCAGAGCGGCCTTTTCCTTATCCAGCACAAAATTGATTCGTTCCCGTGGGGTTTCAAGGGTGTCATCAATATCCGCAACAAATGGTTCATTCCCCATCACCTGTTTTATATACCCAGCACCTTCAGCCAACTGCCGATAGGACATGCCCGGACCTCCGTAGACTTCCGCAACCACCGTGGCGATGACAGGCGGCCCAGGGGGGACTTCCACGATCTTGATCAGGGCCTGTTGTTCTGATGCAATGGCTTCCAAATCTTTTCGAATTCTCAGGACAATCTCGTGGCTTTGATACTCACGCCGCTCTTTGCCGGCAAGATTAACCCGAATGTCAGCCAGATTGGCTCCCTCTCGCACATAATAGTGCCTCACCATGCCGTTAAAATCCATGGGAGAGGATACACCCGTGTAAGACACAAAATGAGTAACCTCCGGCACCTGGCGAAGGTATCTTTCAAAGGCACGAACTGCTCGGTCGGTTGCTTCTAAAGGCGTGCCTTCCGGCATGTCCAGAACGATTTGAAATTCGTTTTTATTATCAAAGGGAAGCATCTTCAACGGTACCTGGCGAAAAACGGCAAGGGCGATGGAAAACAGTAACAGGCCGATGACGGCAAATAAAAGAAGCCAACGTTTACTCCGCGACTCAAGCAATGGATTCACGATTACCCGGTAGACCCGATTCACCACGTCCGTTTTCGTATTGTGATCGGCGGCGTTGGTTTTACTCCCGCCTGAACCACCCAGATTTTTGAGAAGCAGATATGACATCCACGGAACAACCGTGAGGGCGCAGACAGTTGAAAAGGCAACCGTTAGGGGAACATTGGCCGCCATCGGAGCCATATACGGTCCCATCATGCCGGTAATGAAGAACATCGGTGAAAAGGAGACAATGATGGCAAGCGTAGACATGATGACCGGAGGCAAGACTTCATCCACGGCAAACAAGGTCGCCGCCTTCGGTTCGCGACGCCTCATTACTATATGACGCTGAATGTTGTCGACATTGGTGATGGGATCATCCACGACCAAACCCAGGGATAGAATAAGGGCGAAGAGGGTCACCCGGTTAATGGTATAGCCAAAGAGGTAATTGACAAAAAGCGCCAGGGAAAAACTAATCGGCACTGCCACCGCCACCACCAAGGCCTCCCGCCACCCCATTGAAAAAGCCAGAAGAGCGACAACAGTGAGGATCGCAAAAAAAAGCGAGTTTAAAAGGTCGCTCACTTTTTGCTGCGCAGTATCACCATAATTCCGGGTGATTTCAACCCGGACATCGTGTGGAATAAAGGTCTGTCTAAGAAGGTCCAGTCTCTTAAGAACATCATTCGCCACAACAACCGCATTGGTCCCTTTCTTTTTTGCAAGTGCCAGGGTAACCGCCGAAAAAGATGAGGGTTGGTCAACGAGGTTGTGTTCCTGACGATAAAAATGCGAAAAGCCGATGCGGGAATAGTGGGAGGCTTCCTCCGGCCCATCAAAAACCACTGCGATATCCCGAAGATAGACCGGCCTCCCTTCGAAGATACCGACGACGAGTTCTTCGACGTCTCGAGCACCGATAACAAAGGAATCACAGGTGACAGAAAATTGCCGGTTCATACGGCTAAAGGCACCGGCAGTCACCGAAGCATCAGTCTCTGACAGAACTCGCTTCACGTCCATGATGGATACGCCCAGCCCCGCCATGCGTTCCGGATCCACCTCCACCCGGACTTCGCGTTGTCTTCCACCGATAAGAGCCGTCCGGGAAATATCCGTGGCCTCGGCCAGGCGAGAGAGAACCTCTTCCCCGATTCGCCGCAGGGCGTGATCACTCTGACTCGCCGAATAGAGGGTTACCGTTACGATGGGAACGTCATCGATTTCTATCGGTTTGATCACCCACCCTTTGACAATCGGCGGAGCCTGATCAATATTCATGGTAATCTTGTTATGCAGTTTAACCAGAGAACGCTCCCGGTCTTCTCCAACGTAAAACCTTACCGTTACAAGGGCCATGTCTCGACGGGAAACGGAGTAAACGTATTCGACACCGTCGATTTGCCAAAGAAGTCGTTCCAGAGGTGTGGCGACAAGTTTCTCCACTTCCTCAGCGCTTGCTCCGGGAGCTTGCACGTAGACATCTGCCAGGGGAACAACAATCTGGGGATCCTCCTCACGGGGGGTCAAAAAAATAGCAGCCGCACCCACTGCCAAGGAGAAGACGATAAAAAGAATGGAAAGTCTCCCGGTGAGGAAAAGGGAGACAACGTTACGAATCAAACCGCTCGAGGAAGCTTCTTGGTCAGGCATCTCCGCCCCCCTTCAACGCGAGGGTCTCTCCCCCATTCAAACCGGAAAGAATCTCCACCGTACCGTCGTCAAAAGCTTGCCCGGTCATGACAAATATCCGCTGCCACAAACCGTTTTCGCGCAGCATCACTTCCTCTAACTGACCGATGCGTATCACCGCATCCTGCGGGACAACCACAACCGTTCTTTCCTCGATCGGAATCATGAGCCGTCCAAACATACCGGGGTACAGCCCTTCATGAAGCGGGAGGCCGACTTTCACCAAAAATGTTCGAGTTGTCGGATCTGCTGAAGGCACCACTTCCTCCACCGTTCCTCTAAGCCGTGCATCTATGGCGCCGACGACGACAGTAAGAGGCATCCCGGCAGAGACGAGATTAATCAGGCCTTCCCGAACCAACGCTTCCAGTCGAAGCGCTCCCCTGGTCTGTAAAATGATCAGGGGCTTACCGGGCCATGCCACGTCTCCCGGTTCAACCAGCCGCTTGACGACTTCTCCATCTTCAGAAGCGGCAATGCGAGTATATCCCCGCGCTATCTCGCTTTGCACAACAAGTTTCGTGGCGCGCTCGACTGCGGCTTTGGCATTCAGGTACGAAGACTCTGTCAGTTCAAGGTCTCTCAACGTCGCCGCCTCGGCTTCAAAATAAGTTTTTATCCGTTCGAATTCGGATTCCGCCTGAGTCAGGCTTGCCTGTGCCGCCGCCAGAGACGCCTTGTTTTGATCAAGCCGGGCTTGGAGTTCTTGACCGTCAAGAACGACCAAGAGCTGCCCCTTTCCCACCTTATCTCCCGGTCGCACAAAGATATCCTGTATCCTTCCCGTGACCTGGGCTTCGACATTTATTTCAAATCGAGGACGTACCGTCCCGACTGCCTCGTAAAATTCGGTGACCCTTTTCACGGACGCCTGAACGGACTGAGAGGAAACAGATTCTCTTTCCGCAGGAATTGATACTTGGTTGGAAGGGATTTTATGAGAACCTAAAAATCCACCAACTAAGAGTATCAGGAACCCAAGGACAAACACCCCGGCGATGAGGGAAAAAATGCGGATGGTCTTGTGCGAGCGGTCATTCATTTTGAGTTAAGCCCTCCTGCGCGTAGGTTGCTCCCCAGTAACCCAAGGCGCGTCCAACAGCAGCCTCCGCCTTTTTTTGATCATAGTATGCCTCGGTTACATGGATTTGGGCCATATTTCTAGCCAGCTCGGCATTAAGGTAACGCACTATGGTGGCTGAGCCCCCTTCGTACTCTTTTTTGACAAGTCTCAAAGACTCGGTTGCCTGGGCAACGCTCGCTTCCGCTACTGCCAACCTCGCTTTTGCTTCCGCCAACTTCAAATAAGTCGTCTTGAGGTCAAGCTGAATGGATTGGGTGGTTTTTCGGTCAGAGGCGATCATTTCTGCGAGCACATTCTCAGCCCTGTCAACCTTGGCTTGCGTGCTAAATCCGGTAAAAAAATCCCAGTTCAGGATGATCCCGGCCGTCCAATTCTTTCGACTTCCTTCAAAATGGGGTTGAGGATCATCATGGTAATACTTATAGTGCGCATCTAAACGGGGGAGGTATTCGGAAGAGGCCATATCCAGCGACATACGGGATTCAATGATGTGGAGCCGCACCTTTTGCAGCTCAGCACGGTTTGCCAGAGCATGAACGAGACCGCCTTGATAATCTCCCGGCAGGTCAAGCGAAACATCTTGTTCTTTTGCCAGTTGTAATGGCGTATCCGCATCCAGGCCAAGGAGGTTTGCCAGGGCGGCAATAGAGAGACTCGCATTATTTTCGGCCTTAACCAGGTCTTCCCGGGCCTGGGCCAAACGGACCTCTAGGGAAAGGACGTCGGACTTCAATGCCCCTCCAGCCCGATACTGGGCCTCCATGATGCGAAGCTGTGTAGCCACGGTGGATACTGATTCTTGAGCAATGGCAATGTAGTCTCGCGCCGCCAACACGGTATAGTAAGCATGGATAACCGAGGCAATCAAAGCATTTTCCACGCTTTGCCGGTCCAGTTCATTGATTTTCTGCCCGGTTTCAGCCATCCGCTTACGAAGCAGATCGCGGCCGCCGTTAAAAAGATTCATTCGTGCGTGAATGCCGACCTCATAATTTTCGAACCAGCCTGGATTATTAAAATCCGCCCCTGCGGGAAGCTTTCTTTGATCGATGCTTCTGAAAAGATAGGCCGAGGGAGCATCTCCCTGCATGTATTCGCCATATGCCGTGACAACCGGCCGGAAAGAGGCGAGGGATTCGCTGATGATCGCTTCCGATTGCCGGATACGGGCAACGGCCATTTCTATTTCAGGATTATTTGCAACCCCAATCTCGATAGCCTCAGACAAAGAGACTGTTCCTGAGAGTATACTCGGGTCGCCGGGTTGATTGGATTGTTGAGGCTGGGAGGATTTGGTTGGATGAGCGAATTCCCCTTTGATTTGGTCATAGGTGTAGTGCCGCTCCAAGCCGCAGCCGGCGCAAAAGAAAACCATGAAAATAATGAGCTGGAAACGAAACAAGAGTGTCCCGAGATGCACCATGATCCGCCCGTGTGAGAATCCTGGTTGTTCGGTGCTAGAATATTAACTCATTGGTTTAAAAGGGGAAAGTTGTACCGATCACGCTCTTGCCGTCCACGGGAAACCACGCCGCCTTCGGCTTCTCCACTGTTGAAGGTCTAACCGACAATATCATAGTATGGCAAGATTTTAAACGAAAGAATATCCAGCACGATAATTTTGCCTTCCCCTTCGGTTTTGTGATGGCAATTCACCAATACCTTGTTATAATTATTGAAATATCAATTCGATTTTACCTCATTGGTTATGAATAACGAAAAAACCGTATACCTCATTGACGGCAGCGCCTATATTCACCGAGCCTACCACGCGATCCCAAGCCTTTCCAACTCGGAAGGTTTTCCCACCAACGCGGTTTTCGGTTTTACCCGAATGCTGATAAAATTGATCCAAGAACGAGCGCCCCACTACGTAGCCATGTTTTTTGATGCCAAGGGGCCGACCTTCAGGCATGAAATCTACGAAGATTACAAGGCTAACCGACCCTCCATGCCGAATGACCTTTCGGTCCAAATTCCCTTTATAAAAGAAATCACCAGCGCCTTCAACATTTCGATTATCGAAATGCCGGGGTATGAAGCTGACGATCTGATCGGCACCTTCGCGCATTTAGCCGGGGAGGCCGGCTTTTCAGTGGTGATGGTCACCGCAGACAAGGATTTCATGCAGCTTGTAACTGATACAACCATCATGTGGGACCCCCCACGAGAAAAGACCGTCGATATTGCAACAGTACGGAAAATGTTTGGGGTTGAACCTCGCCAGCTTATTGATGTCATGGGACTTTCCGGGGACAGCATCGACAATGTCCCCGGCGTGCCGGGAATCGGGCAAAAAACCGCCCTCAATCTAATCCAAACCTTCGGGACCCTTGAAGGTCTTTATCAAAACATTGATGCGCTCACCAAGAAGAAACAGCGGGATACGTTGCTACAGAATAAGGAACAGGCTCTGGTAAGCAAACATTTGGTTACCATCGACACCGCAGCACCCCTAACGTTTGACGCCGAAGCTTTGGAAATCAAAAAGCCGGATAATTCCAAGCTGGCCAAGTTATTCAAGAAACTGGAGTTCAGGCAGTTGCAGCAAGCGTTTCCTGAACCGACAGATCTTGCCGCGAAGCATTATCAGTCTATTCAAGATAAAGAAGCCCTTTCTGCACTAATCCAGCGTTTAGAAACCGCACCGGTCATTGCTATCGATACGGAAACCACCTCAAAAGACCCGATGCAAGCAAAACTGGTGGGATTATCCTTCTCGGTCAAGCCTGACGAGGCCTTTTATGTTCCCTGTGGACATGATTATCCACAGGCCCCATACCAGATTTCCCTTGCCGAAGTCCTAGAACCACTGAGGCCGGTGTTGGAAAACCCTGCTATCAAGAAAGTCGGGCAAAACATCAAATACGATTGGATGGTTCTCTCGCGACATGGGGTACATCTTGAAGGCGTAATTTTCGATACCATGATCGCGTCCTATCTTATAAATCCCACCAAGCGCGCTCACAACCTTGATCAAATTGCTCTCGACTTTCTCGATCACAAGACGATTACGTATCAAGAGATAACCGGCAAAGGAAATAGAGCGTTATCGTTCAGCCAGGTTCCCCTTGAAAACGCCGTTCCTTATGCATGCGAAGATGCCGATATTACGCTGATGGCTTACCGAGTTCTCTCGCCGAAACTGGAGGAAATGGGGCTTAGGCATCTCTTGGAGACAGTGGAGATGCCTCTCGTGCCGGTTTTGATGCGGATGGAGATGAAAGGCGTATGTATCGATGCAAAGCGGCTTCGCCAGCTCTCAAAGTCCTTTGAGCACCAAATTGAGGTCCTTGAAGGAGAAATTCATTCTCTTGCCGGTGAAACGTTCAACATAAAATCATCACAGCAGCTTGGGCGAATCCTGTTCGAGAAGCTCAAGTTACCGGTCCAGAAAAAAACAAGAAAGAAGACTAACCATTCTACCGACGTCGATGTCTTGACCGCGCTTGCCGCCCACCATGAGCTTCCTGCACTGATCCTGCGACACCGCACTCTTTCAAAACTCAAGTCAACCTATACGGATGCATTGCTTGACCTGGCGAATAGAGAAACAGGCCGCATCCACACCTCTTACAATCAGACGACTACCGCAACCGGCCGCCTGAGCAGTTCCGATCCTAACCTCCAGAACATTCCCATCCGTACTGACGAGGGCAGAGAGATCCGCAAGGCCTTTATTCCCCAAGATGGCTGGCACCTTCTTTCTGCTGACTATTCCCAGATCGAACTCCGAATTCTCGCCCACTATTCTGAAGATGAGATCCTCATGGAGGCATTCAAAAACAGGGAGGATATTCACACTCGCACGGCAGCAGAAGTCTTCCAGATCATGCCTTCGTTGGTTACCCTGGAGTTGCGAAGACAAGCCAAGGTTATCAACTTCGGCATTATTTACGGCATGAGTGCCTACGGACTTTCTCAAGAGTTGGGAACTGATCAAAGAATGGCCAAAGTTTTTATCGATAACTATTTTTCCCGGTATAAGAGGGTCAAAGAATTTATCGACCGTACCATCCGGGAAGCACATGAGATCAAGAAGACCAGCACCCTTCTCAATCGAGTTCGTTTCCTGCCTGATATCAACAGCTCCAACCACAATCTCCGCCAATTTGCTGAACGAACGGCAATCAATACGCCCATTCAAGGAACGGCGGCAGACCTGATAAAGCTTGCCATGATTCGCATAGATGATGAAATAGGGAAAAGAGGGTTCAAGGCCGCAATGCTCCTCACCGTACATGACGAACTTGTCCTTGAGGTGCCGCATGATGAACTGGAGGTAGTGAAAAGGCTTGTAAAAACAAGCATGGAAGGGATCTACCCTCTGAGGGTCCCTATTGAAGTCAATATTGCCCACGGCAAAAACTGGGATGAGGCCCACTGATATCGCTGTCGGCATGGCGCACAGCCGAGGAAGAATCCCCCTCTCCCGCAGAAACAGCTTGGCTTTTCCACTCCTCCCCTGTCATCGCTTCTGGATCGCTAAAAAAACTTAAATGCTTATTTGGGTGGTTTTGCTGACTCCCTTCGCAGGATTTTTCCCAAGGGAAGGAAGGCCTGTC
>JAFGRE010000242.1 GCA_016935335.1 Deltaproteobacteria bacterium | reverse complement strand
CTAAATTTCACTACACTAATTAAATTATTTTTTTAATTGTTTTCAATAGGTTATGAATGGGAAAATGACCTAAAGGGAAGATTCCGGATTGACTCTTTAATGCTTTATGCAGGTATCCACCCAAAAGTTTACGGTTATCACCGTTGCTGTCCAAAAGATTCCCTTACGCTGTCTACTATAAACTTGAAGAGAAATCTATACGCCATCATGCAAACGGGGCCGCACTGTGTGTTTTATTTAAATGTAAGCGATCGGGGAACCCCATCTTCCCAACCGGCTTCAATTATGCCATAAAAATCTTCAGATAAAATTCAGATAAGAAAGGAACCTGGAAAAAAACTTAAAAGAAATTTATCGTTGATTCAATTATATTTTAAGTCATTGAAGGTATAATAAAAAATTAACGATCTCTCCCAGCAGCCCGCAAAAAGCCGCAGCTGCTGAAGAGTATGTTACCAGCGGCTGCGCCGCCATGAATCTCGGTACTGACTTCGTCCCAGCGCGATTAGTTGCATAGAAATCAGGTGGCAACAAACAGACAACGCAACGATATTTCAGGAATAGCTACCTGGCGAATGCAAAAATATATATAAAGAAACAGAGAGGAGGCTGAAAAGTGGACAATAGAAAATATCTGCCAACAGGAAGTTTCGGTATGTGCATTCTAAAAATCGTTATCGTGCTGACGGCGGTCGTGGTTGTAACGGGCTGCTGCACGCCGACATTTACTAGAGATTTTCCTATCGGTTGCGGTAATTGCAGTGTGGCCATCGTGGTGGAACCTGCCCTGCTTGCTTCAATCCGAACCGGGCTTAGTCAGTTTGAAGCTGATCTGTGCACCGGCGGATACAACACCGTTGAGCATACTACCGGGTTCGCAAACCCATCCGCGCTTCGAACATACTTACAGGGGCTCTATGGAGAGCCCAATCGTAATCTGGTTGGCGCAATCCTGATCGGTGATGTACCCCACGCCTATCAGTGGGTCACATTGCACTCAGCTAACCCGAGTGTCCCAGACAGTGGTGAAGAGGCGATAAGCTTTCAGTACTATGCCGATCTGAATGGGACGTTTGCGAAGTCCCCCACTTACACTTCTCCTGGTGGTCATGTGTACTCGTATGATTTACACAGCGGCGCCGTCGGGTGGGAGATCTGGGTTGGTGTACTGCCCCGTTACAAGGGCGATTTGGCGCAGACAACAGCCGCTGTCAACCGTTACTTTGCCAAGAATCATGATTTTCGCACGAGGCGGCTCCTGCGCCCAAATGTTTTCTTGCAAATAAACGAGCATTTCCATGCCACGACGCCGGCGGAACATAACAACTTCATGGCTGCCATAGGTTCCGGAACTTATTCATGGACGCCTTATAGCAATGCGGCAGGCGCGCGCATTTATTTTGACAGTCCGCCGGGAGGACTTACTGTGCATCAGGGTTACACTGACATGCAAAACGGTGTGGCGGATTTCACGGTGACCGACACGCATGGCTTTTGGGGCGCAAGTGGCGAACTCACTATCGCAATGGTTGAAACCACTCCAGTGCAGACATTGTTTTTCTGGAGCAATGGTTGTGCTATCGGTGACCTTGACCACGCCGATAACTTCCTGACCTCGGTACTCTACAGCCCAACCAGCGATGTCCTGATTGCCAAAGGAACTACTAATAATTCGGGCGGGATGGGGAACAATTCGAACGGATTCTTCGGCCATAATATCGCAACGGCCTTGGCTGCCAAAGAGGCATATGGCGATGCCATTGTCGGTCACGTCAATGTTCCCTTGATAGCTCCATGGTCAGGCAGCCGCGAGTTTCATTTCGGCACCGTTGTGGTCCTCGGAGACCCTACCTTGCGGCGGTCCAACGATTGGTGGGAGCAGGAGTCATATTCTTTGGATTGCACATCAAGGCCACAGTGCACGGTCTGCTTACGCTATGACGATGGGTATATTTGGCTCGTGAGAGATTCCATTCGTAGCTGGGAAAGGCAAGGTGCAGTCCAAACGGCAGTCGGTCTTGCGGCTCGCTATGAGCACATCATCGGTACCAGTTCCGTGAGAATAATTTACTAGCAGGCACAGAGCAAATTGGGCTGCCAAAATCATCAAGAGAGAACTTGGGGCAGTGAGGAATTGCTGCCAATCAAAGCCATGAGCTTGATAGAAGATATTGCTGTAACGCTTTTGCCTATAACTAGTTATTTTCCTAAAATGCCACCATTCGCAGTATAATCATTTTTTTGATCAGAATGATAAAAATAATCACACAGCGACACAAAGATGAATGAGAATAAAATTGGAAAAATCATAGTCGAGACTGCAGTTGAGGTACATAGGGGAACTTGGATCAGGATTACTTGAAACCGTTTATGAAGTCATCCTTGACTATAAGCCTAAGAAACGAGGGCAATCAAACCTTGAAAGCTGAATAGTTCGTTGGGGGCAGAGTCTTGAGAGAAAATTGGGGGTCAAACAATGAATGTTGAATGTAAAAAAAGCACCTTTCCACTTTCAAGGTGCGACCCTAAGCTTCCTACGATTAGTTGAAGAAAAGGAGGAAAAGAATGCGAGCAATTAAATTGATTCAAAGTTCAGTTATTTCTCTTCTAATTGTGAGTACCGTTCTATTTATGAGCGGCTGCAAGCCGAGCCATTTAATCTCTCTTTCTCCAGAATGTGGGATGCCGGGTGACGTCTTTGTAATCAATGGAAGAGATTTGAGTGATGAGCCGGGAGAGAAAATCCCGTCCATTAACCTCGGCCGGGCATATGAGCTTGAGGTCCTCTCATGGTCAGACACTCGAGTAAGGGTTGGTATTCCCGAGGATTTGTCAGCGGGTTGTTACAAGGTCCTTATATATTATGATAATACCTACCGTACCTCAAGCAACTCCCTTAATTTTTTGATAACCGATGTCCCCCGGGCAGGAGTGATAACGGAAGCAACCCTTTATGAAGGATCAAAGACTTATTTCTCCGGCTCTCCGGTCTGCACTTACTGGAGGGAGGATGGCACGATTGCTGATGACTGGGAGTTTTTCTTTCCGAATATCGATTTAGAGAATGATGATATTGAATCTCTATTTAGTGATATAGGTTTACCGACTGAACGGACAAACAATGATAGTGAGACATGGAGGAGGGCAAGGGTTGTATGGTCATGGCTACATGATCACTTGTTGATAGAAGGTGATCCAAATTATGAGGAGGTTAACCGGTACCGTGCTTCTTTAGATCACTGGGCTTCAATTCATGATTTGGCACATATGTTTGAACATTATGGCGGTTTTTCATGGGGGGTGGGGGCGTGTACCTGTATGTGTTGTGCTCAAACCCTAGCCACTCTTCTCTATCGGGTTGGGATACTCCCAGACCGAATTGCAATTGCTGAGACGAGAACAAGGCCAGAATACAGCCAGCATATGTATGTGGTTCTGAGGATTGGCTGCCACTGGTATTATATTGACCCAAGCTGTATTCCTTTTCATCCCCAGTTGAGTGAATTAACAGAAAATGTGGGGTGTACCTCGGCTGACTATATGCATCCGAATGAGTTAAAACTACTTCCGGGTTCAACCCTTGAGAGATCCATGTTGGTGCAATGATAGCGGTAAACAGTTCGGTTTTGTGGAGTTGAAGCGTTTTAAGGTAGTCGAAAGGATTTGCACCGCAAAGATTGCAGGTATGAATCAGACTCATAAACAGGTCACCGATATAAGCACCGTGCTGTATTTTGTAAAACAGGGAATTTTTACGATGAAGAATTACTTTTTTAAGCGCTCTTTCGCAAATCCGTAATATGGACGTAATATGGGACATCCGTGCGTAATATGGGACATCCGTGCAAAAGGTGCTTTATTAAAAAGACTAATTCAAAATTACTGTACTGCAGTGTGTGACTCGAATGATATAAGCAAAACAGGAAAGGTGATTTCAAGTGGCTTGCGGTGGTCTGGAAACAGGGCTTTTGACGATATCAGCCGGTTGGCATTGCGGACTCCGGATGATGAAAGTTTTGCAAGTTTGGTGTTGTATGGTAATCGCCTTGCGGTTAGCCCGGTCGGTTTGTTCGGCGAACCGGTGGGTTATCGTACTCACGATATAAGGCTTTCAAGCCTATAGGGAATGCCCCTAAATTTTTAAAAGAATTTCCCAATTTCAGAAATTTTTATCCATAAAAATGAGCTTCTCCCCCTATAGACAAAAGTGATACATATTAATATATAAGAATACAATTTTATCGTTAATCCATACACGGTTCATCGCGGGGAATACTACAAATCTATTAGGGCACCGAGGTCGGGCTCAAGGGATGGAAGTCAGGCGATGACCGCGATCTGCGGCGTGAATTCCCATAGAATGGGATCGGAGGTAATAATCACCCGCGACAGTAGTTCCACAATGAACATGAGATTTACGAATGGACAGGGGATTTTATTCATCTGCTCAAGAAAAACGAAACTTTTAAATACGGAATGATGATAAAATCGGCGTACGGTGCCGGTCAGCATCGCATTAGTTAGAAAAGTAAGAACTATCGCGTATCATGAAATTGGATATGATAAGAAAAATATTATGCCGGACTGGTGGATAAGATTCGACACTCTTACATGTAATAATGCTCAAGAGAGCAGAGATGAACCCTACATCGTTATCAACGGCAGGAGGGTATGGGGTGCGCGTCGTGTGCGTACGGGGCAAACGCTGAACGTTAACGTGAGACTTGAATTAGACCGCAGTGAAGCAGCCGAAATTGAACTGTGGGAGCGAGATGAGCACGGTAAAAATGACGATCGAATTGGTGGTATAACAGTTAGATATCGCGATATACGAGTGTGGGAAGAGTCACATAGTCGTCCCAATGCGGTATTCGCACGAAGCGGTAGGCATTTTTATGGAGATGCGAGGTATACGCTCTACTTTTCGTTAGCTTACCGCTAACTGAAGAGGCTGTTTCGCGATTCAAAGACACAACGAAACGGACCAAAACTACCTCATTAAAGGAGGAAAAACAATGGCTCAAAAACCCGAAGAACAAAAAAAAGCATTCCTTGAGGTTGTCGTCGACCTCAAAGACCTAACAGAAAAGCACGGATGGCCCAAGCTTGGGGCCTATTTGTTCACCAAATCGGGCCGCTTTCTGGACAGAAAGCCGCTGGAAAAGGATCCCGAGTCCCTGACGACAGGCCGGGCTCGATTTGAAATACCAGCTAAGAAAGACATGCTGGTGGTCAAGGTCGGTCCGGACGTGGAAAATATTTACGAACTCAAGCGCCACCAGCCTGTTGCAGACAAGGTGCTGGTAGATCCCGAAAAGACCGTTACCAAGCCCTTTTACATCGACATGAAAAAATGGTGGTGCTGGTTGCATGTCCCCTACGTGGTGACAGGGACAGTCGAGAAGGATGAAGGGGATTACAACACACCGATCTGCCACGGCCAGGTTGACATCTACGAGGTCGATATCAGATGTCTCCTTTGGCTCGATGCCAAAATTATCGAAAAGATACGTGCTGCCGTCATCGATCTTATCATCAATCCTCCGCGGCTGAAACTTCCCGAAATCCCCGTTTGGCCGGACTGGGAGGATAACGAATACTGCGGGACCGTTCCCAGGCCTCCGTTTCCGCCAAAAAACCTGGATATCCGGGAAAAACTTGAAAAGCTTCCTCCCGAGTGGGCATTTGCAACTGAGCGTTACGAAAAGATGTCTACCGCTGCGGAGCGAATGGATGCCTGTCTCCTGAAAATGGACCTTTCCGAGAAACAGACCTTTCTTAGAACGGAGGTGCTCGAGGGTGTGCCGGTCTCCAAAGTCCTTTACTCCAATACCGATCAGTTCCGGGAACTATTGGTAGACAAGTTCCAGGCCTTTCGTTTCTGGCTCTGCTGGTATCCGTGGATCCACTGGCTCTGGTGGCCGCATTGTTGGTACAGCCTGAAAAAGATCGGCACCGCCGAGATCCAGCCCGACGGAAGCTTCACCGAAACGGTATGGATATCGGTCTGCGACCACGACACACCCGACCTCTGGTTCGTCGTGCGGCAGAAAATCGGTGGAACCGAACGAACGATATTTAAACGATATCCAGTGCCCTGCCATACCTACTGGAACCATCCGAGCGGAGACCCGGTTAATTTGGTCGTCACCGACCCGAATGCAGTCACGTGCTACCAGGAGCCACCGACCGATCTAGATCCCGCCGGCTATTGGATCGTCCCGCTGGCTATCGGAAACTATTCGCTCAAAAGGATCTACGGTACCGGAGCCGGGACACTGCCGACGACGAATGCCGATCCCAAGACCGGGCTCTACGAATCGATCTACACTGCAATTGGCGGTTCGCTTTCTACCTTCTACGAGGGGCCTTTCGGCGGCAGGCTGGGGCTTCGCTATCTCTTCTCCAGCACGCTCGAAAGTGCGGGCGTAAAATACTACCGGGTCAAATACCGCTCCAACGGAGCCGGGGATTGGATTGCCCTCGACCACAAGGTGGTGCGGCACTATTCCGACTACGACCCCGTGACGGATACGCTGAACTTCCCGGCCTACGAGCTAGGTCCGTATCCCGTAGGAACGGAGAACAACCTTTTCGAGATCCCGCCCATTGATCCGCCTAATAAATCAACCGATTCGACTGCGACCTGGGTGGTTCTCGATGCCACGGTAGATCTGATGAACGGCTACCTGCGAAGCACTGAAGTTCCTAACGGCTACGCCGAATTCAAAATCGAACTCTTTAACAGCAGCGGAGCGCGCGTTGACCCGGCCACATTTGGAACCACCGGTATCTCCTTCAAGCTGCCGGCCAACAATGATATTTGGAATACAGTGACCACGACAGACCCAACAACGGTCAATTCCGACCTCCTCGTTGCAGACCCGGAGGATTCTGCTTTCCAGACCTTCATCTTCCGTTTGGTGATCGACAACCGCCAGCCCACCGCCGTTATCGATGAGCCGGTTGTCAATCCTAGCGGCAACAAAACGGATGACTGCGGCATGATCCGTTATGAACCTACGGATACGTCCATGACGATGACTTACCAGGTGCGGCATGCGAAGAAATTCGCCATGTACAGGTTTAGGATTTTCAGGGCGGCCACCCTCTTGCACACCATCGAGGGACAGGCTGGGGATCTGGGTCCGAGTGGGAGCTTTACGGTGGATCCGGGACATACCGGCATAAGCCTCCTTGCCAATCTTATGGGTGGATGCCCGGAGGCCGCCTTCAGCGAGAATCTCTATGTTTGGAATATGGCATATAACGGCTGGCACCGGGTCGGCCCCGATGCCTCAGCAGTTCGGGCGTTTGCCCTTACGCCGCCCCGGCCATAGAGATGACGGGCTTTGAGGGAGAAAACCTGATGTCTTTGAAACATGCGATGGGGACCCACGGACAATTACATGGATCTGAGTTCCGCCGGGTGCGACTTCCCGGCTTAAAGAAAAATTTCAATAAGGAGGAGCGATCATGACTTGGTTAAATCACTGCAAGATTTTCCTTTTACTCTCTTTCATCTCAGCCCTGGCAATTAGTGGCTGCGCCACCCAACAGCAGGCAGACAGGATTGAGTCTGAGGTCAAGAGAATCGAATGGAAGCTGGATGCGATGCAGGAGAGGCCGGCACCGGTCACAAGGGAAGAGGCCGCCGCCATTGCCACCCGGTTCGCCGGTTTTAAAACGGTCGAATCGGTACGGCAGCGCAGGGTTGTTAGCAAACATACCGAAACCTTCAACATTATGGGCAACGACGGCAGAGGCGACATCCTCGTAGGCATCAACCCTTCCACCGGTGAAGTGATCAAGATGGTCAAACAGTGCCCCTATCCGGAGAGAGATTCGGAAAAGATCGTGCTCTCGGGGGATGAGTCCGTCAGCAATGCCAATGCATTCCTTGCCAAACGTAACCTTCCGCCGATCCCGGAAGGATTCGTGATGCAAAAACCGCAACTTTTCACAACATGGAAGAAAAAGCACTGGAGGATCACCTGGAACCGCTTCATCGATGATGTGGAAGTCGCTACTGACTTTGTCACCTTCTTTGTCAATGCTGAAACCGGCGATATCACCCTCTACTCGAAGGTCAAACACGATATCAAGGTGGAACACCTGCCAAAACTGGATGTCGAAGAGGCTGTCAAAAAGGCAAGAAGCTTCCTAGGAAAAGGTGCCCTTGAGCCTTATAGCTCCGATATGAAGGTGCTGAAAACCAGTTTGAAAATCCTCTATCCCAATCACTACTTCAAGGATCTGATATATCATTGGAGTGACCGTCAGGCTCTGGCATGGGTCGTACAATTTTCAACCGAGAATGTTCCGGAGGTTGATCTATGGATCGATGCCCATACAGGTGAGCTTTTGGGTGGTGAAATCTATGAGAGGCCGATCCCTGAACTCTACGGTATTCCCAACCAGCAGACAGATGTGACCCACATCTGGGAGCCGGCATTCGATGCGATGCAGTACAACACCATCCATACCATAACCGCCGACACCACGGAGGCAACTATCACCGGCAGCATCACCGCCGGAGACTACTTTGTCCTGCATACCCATGGTGGAGCTACCGCTACTGCCGAGGCCGCTCGCATCAGCCATGCAGGCAGTTGGGATGCACAACACCTGACACCGGATGAAATCCCCGCCAATAACCTGCGCTACGCCCTCTTCAGTTTCTGCGAATCAGCCCATGATGGACCGGGTGTCGATTTCAAGGATAGTGTGATCGACCAGGGTGCGGACGTTTTTATGGGCTATGTGGAGTCGATCAATCCCGATCCCTATGAATCAGCCTTGGTCGGATATCTCGCCGAGGGGCGGAACCTCGCAAATGCGCACTGGAATGCCTTTGCAGACACGGCTCCCTGGTTTACGATCCTTATCGAGTACGGACCTCCCCTCTTCTGTTACAACCAGCTCAAGCTCGCACCGTTGCATGTGCATGTTACCGCTCCCCTCCTAGCATTCCGGAATGCAACGATAACCGCCACGATACGCAACGGTGAAAACGCCAGGCATTCAACGGCCACCAATGTCACAGCCGAGCTGAAACTTCCCCCCGGATTTACGATCCTCGCAGGCGGCAATCCCCAGGTGGCACCCGCCCTTGCATGGAACGGTACCTGGACGCCGCAGTGGACGGTTCATGCCCCGCTTTGGGCAATGGGAACCAAGACCTTTGATGTTGTGGTACACTCGGATAACCTCGGTGTTGAAGTCGACGATTACGCCGAGGCTACCGCCCCCAGTCCGCTTTACCATCCCGCGGATATACATTTCCTGTTTTTCCACTTCCCCATTATCGAATATCTCGACCTGGTTAAATGGTGGGAATTGGCCAAACCGCGTTTTGCCGAGTATCCAGAGCCGGGGAAAATCCTTTCCATCAGCAAAGACCTGGCACACTACAAGAGTGCGGATGATGTGCAGAAGGATCCCGGGCCGTTCCTGAGAAACATGGTGGCCATATCCGAGCTTGAATCGGCCTTTGGAAGACATTTCATGCAAGAAGGAGCAAAAACATCTCCCGACATTCAGCGGTACCTGGAGGCAGTGGATACAAAGAGAGCCTACCTCGAAAAACTGCAGGATGCCGGTATCGGAGATGCCAAAGAGGCCATTACGGATTTTAGCGGTATGCAAATCGAGATCAATGCCCTGGCCACAAAAGCTTTCTGGAAGCGATAGGCGGAAAGACAAAATACGGGGACTTTGTCCCCGTAATACCGCTTAGCGGGTCCCACAATATCTATAGGGAGCAAATGTAGCCGAAATGATATCATTAAATATCCGGAGGAAGAAAAAAATGAAGTTGCGAATCCTATTATATTCCATTTTAGCACTGTTTTTCGTACTGGCCGCCAATGGATGCGCCACAAAGGTGTGCTGTATTTCCGGGACCAAGACTGTTACTCCGGAATCTTCCACACGGCCCTCACGTCAAGATTTATCTTATTGATTTTATGATTATTTTTTTAACTAATAGTGTAGTAATAAAATT
>JAFGRE010000241.1 GCA_016935335.1 Deltaproteobacteria bacterium | reverse complement strand
TATTGGACTTTTTCCCTTTTTGCAGGAATCGTAGGATCGAAAATCTTTAGCAGCTCCATCCCTATGGACCTCCGTATTTATCTTTTTCATTCTCCTTACGGGTTTCTTTCTTGCCTTCTGGGCTCCTGCTCCGACGGTTTTATTGGGCACCGCAGGGGAAACGCCGCAAATCGTTCAGGTGCGGCTAATCAATGTTGTGACGGAACAAGTCGCCCTGTGGGAGCCCCAGCCCGGAAGGCATGAGGAAAAAGCGCCGGCCCGGCCACCGGCACTGATCACAAGAATATCGTCAGGTTTTCGCACCACGTGACGCTGTGTGATTTCGTCCTCTTCAAGCACAGGTCCGGGAAGCCTGCCTGCTCTTTTTATATCCGCCACCAAACGGTATGCATATTCGTAAAGACATGTTTTCACCTGCAACTTGGTCCAGCCTTTACGTCGAAAAACTTCCTGGTGTTCTCCGGCGAAAACTACCCAGAAGTCCTGCTGGCCCACGATGTTCATTGAACCCAGATTAGCCATAGCATCAGCCATTGTGATACAGAGTTGCTCCGGATCGCTTGAAAGCTGGTTGTATATCTGGTGAATTCCCTCGGTTGCGAAAAGCGTGACAGTGGAATGTTCCTTGCGGAATCCTCTCTCCACATGTAGAGGTTCCCAGGGACTTCCCTCCTCATCCTCGGCGAAGCAGAGGGTGTACTTGCCGGGGTTGCCCAGGGTCGAGCGATCCAGGGCGCCTGGGCGCGTGTTAATGGCATTCATCATCAACAGGCGCAACGCGCGACCGATAGTCGCGTTCGGGCGAGATCCCGGCCCAAAAACATTATCCCTCGCGTTGATCCGGAGTTCCCTTGCGATAGGACCGTTCACCAACACGGCAACAGCCGCTCCACCTGTGCTGGTGGCAGGACCATGGTATCCGAAATCCGGATGGCAGATTCCCTTCACGGCGGCGACAATAACAGGCATGTATTCAGGAAGACACCCCGCCAGCACTGCGTTGACGGCCACCTTGTCAGCGGTGATGAACACGTTGCGGGTTTCTATCTTTCCTATAACCTCCTCGCCCTTCAACCCACAAGCATCCAGCATAGCATTCAGGGAATTCTCGCTTGGCGGAATCACCGGCAGTCCATCGGTCCACCCATTTTGATAATAGACTTCAATCAAAGCCATCAGGTCTTGGGGTTGTAACCCGCTCTTCATATCATCCGTCATGACTCTCCTCACTACTTCAAGAACTTAAATCAAAAGTATCTGTATCGGACCGCGTATACCATGCCCTGACCGAATGTGACTGGGACCTTTCAGATAGTGCTGATATTTGCGCCTTAGACCCACCGGTTTGTGCTACACTATTCTTCTGTCGTGATATCAACCCGTGCGCTCCCAACTACACCGTTTGAATATGCGGCTTGAGCCTGTCCGGTAAAGGAACATTTTGAGCGGACAATCGCTCTTGAAGAGCACGGTGGTCTACCATTCTCGGGCTTATACCTCGCGCCGCCGCAAGTGCCGCTGAAGTGCCGGCCGCCTGCCCCATGGCGATGCAACACTGGATCGGGCTCAAAATGTCGTTAGCGACCCGGTCGGAAGAAAAGCAACGGCCGGCCGCCAAAAGATTCTCCACTTTATGTGGGAGTAAGGAACGGTAAGGGATGTAGACTAAGGGCTCTGCAATCGAATGATCCCACTGACGGGCCGGAATAACCGCGATAGTATCCTCGTGTAAGATCCCCGCCTGCATCTCTTCTTCGGTTACAATATGCTCTCCAATTAATCGCCGGGTCACACGGACGCCGACTTGCGAAGCCGTATCGATTATAAAGCTATTTTCAAAACCGGGGACCCGTCTACTGAAGAAATCATGGGTAAGAAGCATTTTCTTTCTGGCATTGATCTCAACCCATGTGAGGTCTTCTACGGAAAGCCCGTTCAAGCCGGGAATATAATTGTTGAACCACACTACACTCTCCGTCCAGGCCGGCAACCACATTGAAAAGCCTCCTAAGGTTTCTATTTCGCTCATAAGCATGTTGTATTCGTCCTGCCTCGATTGCCTGAACGCGGCAAACCGCACGAAATCCACATTCCCTACCCTAAAGACAAGTGCCAGTTTGGAAGACCTGAGTTTCCAATCCGTATTTGAATCATAAGCCGCCTCTGCGGATGCAAATATATCGCCGTCGCCCGTCGCATCGACAATAACTTTTCCCAGCAATGCCTGTCTTCCGGACTTGCTCTCAAATATTACCCCTTGCATCGAATCATCTTCGACTACCGCTCGTGCCCCCAGGGAATGAAGAAATAGCTTGACCCCGGCTTCTTCCACCATTTCGTTAAGTACACATTTAAGCATCTCCGGGTCAAAAAGCGCATTGAGCGTCACTCGTCCTTCACTTGCAAAAAAGCGACATCCCCGCGATAGCCAGTAGCCGACAAGTTCGCTATCATCCGAACCCAGGTCTTCATAGCGGGGATGGACAGACGCGCCGAACGTGTCCAACCTGTCGATTATCTCTTGACATAGGCCGCCGATATGTTGTTTGCCGGCGGCATCACTCATCGGCATGATAAGCAGCACGAGGCCACCAGTGGCGAGCCCCCCAAGATGCCCGTATCTTTCAATAAGCACCGTATCAGCTCCGTTGCGTGCGGATGCGACGGCAGCAGCGACTCCTGCAGGTCCTCCACCTACTACTATCACATCCGCCGTCCGGCATACCTTAAGGTGTGAAGCAGCTTCGATCACTATCATGATATGTCACCCTCAATGCCCTCTGTGTCTTGTTTCAGTCGAAACCTTGTTCCTATTTTTTTGCCGATAAGTCGGTCCGCAGCCTAAATTTCCATATTTCAAAGTCGGCCCATTGCAAAAGGCTTTGAGGCCGTTCATATTGATCACGCGAAAAAGCCGAAAAACGATATAGATATTTATATGACAACAGGCGCATCGAAATATGTTCCAAAGCATGGAATTGAGTCCGGAGGAATTCCACAGACACGGGTTCATAGCTTCATGCTCAGACGGCAAACCAGATCGGCTTCCAGATACCGTAACTGTTTTCTCGGTACTCCCGTTTAAAAGATATCAAGGGATTTTTAACGTCTTCCGGGACTTGCAAGACAATCCATCCCTCTCGAGTTTGTCCCGGAGCGAGAGCCGTGTCGATAATCGACGGGTTTAGCTGCTTGTCCAGAACCGGCAGGTCATAATATTTGGTACGGTCCGGCGATACTGCGTTCAGAAAATCCTGTTTGATTACGTACGGATCACCTGAATGAACAAACCCTCGTCCTTTGCTGAAATACCCGAACCGGATAAGAACAAGCAAGTACTCGTATCCAGGCTTTGCCTGACGGTCGCTCACCCCTTCGGCCCGGATACGCGCCAAAGCCCCCTCTCCTCGCAGGCTGCCCAGGACGGTGATCTCCAGATTATAAATCTCAGGGGCCGAGTAGCGGTCCCCTCGTTCTATCTTGGTTCTGGCGGTGGAGCCCGCCGGTACCGAGTTGCCTTGACTGCCGCCCGGAGTCCCAGCCCCAGTGACCGCCGGTTTTCCTTCTGTCATCCTAATCCCCTTACAAGGACAATCCTACCGCATTACTAAGGGCGACATTCCTCGCAGGTTTCTTTAATCTCCATTGGATCAGGAGTAAACAACCTAAACCATATCGGTCGCCAAGTGTGAATGAGAACGTAATTGCTCTGAGCATATTCACGATGGAAAGACAGAAGAGCCTTATCTTCTCCTGCAGGTAGTTGCAGAACAACCCACCCTTCCCGGGTCTCACCGCAGGCCACGGGAACTCCGACCAGCCCCGGCTCGGGCTGCCGCATCAAATCGGGCAGATCATATTCGACAGCACCGTCGGCCGATGTTGATTGGAAGTTGTTGACGGCGATCCGATACGCATTGCCTCCGTCAGGGAGCCCTTTACCTCTACGAAAATATCCGAACCTCACACGCACCAAAATCCGCTCGAGACCCGGCGGAGGAGGACCTTCCACTATTCTTTGACTCAAAATGCGTTCTTCAGCCTCTTTGCCTCTAAGGACCTCCATTACAGCCATTTCAACACCATAACCCCGCTCGGTGTCGGCTTTTATGCTTATCCCGATGGGTATCGGCCTTTGAGGATCGCTGCCTAGTGCGGCACTTCGCCCTTTGAATTGTATATTCCCCTCCATGTCAATTCTCTCTTTTTTTTCGGGTTTGAGCTTTCATCCCTTTACCGGCTAGCGCCATTCATCCACGCAGAAGCTCCCGATCAAATGAAAATCACCAGCCTGCCAAAAATCATTCATTCGTCCGCCTACCACCAGCACGCTGATTTCCTCCGGAACGCGATATCTGGTAATCAAGGTTTCTTCAGGCATTGTCAGCCATGTCGCATACGGCTCGATTCCTTTTTGGCCCATAGGAAAGCTGAATCCTGTCACCAGGTGGTATTGCCAGAACTCGCCGAGAGTAAGCTTGGTATTCTCATAGATATACTTGCTCAACGATTCTTTTGTCTTAAACCCTTCGTTAACAAGGTCCCGCGCGACCACGGGATCAAGAAGTAAGCTCAAGCCGCTCTTATAAGCGGCCGAGGGCAATATTCTGCGCGACATATTCAAGATCGAATCGATTTTGCTCTTCTCGAAAGTGTCTTTCCAATGAAACACGCTGTAACCATGAAAGATGCTCATGGCACTTTCTTCGGCCTCATATCCCAACTGAACATGGAAAGGTTTCCACCCTTCGGGAAGCCATTCTTCGTTTTCGGCGAAAGTCACATTGCTGTAATTCGTAACGTTGCCTTGAGATCCATAGTAAGAGTGATCCGGAATTCCTCCGGCGCCCAGGTTGATGGAAATCAGGGTAGCCACCCTGCCGAGCACTGAATTGGCCCGGTTCATGGGGCTCAAGGCGCCTGTCCCCGAATTCATACCGATCTCCTTTCGGATCGGTCCGTTGATGACGATCATGCGTCCGAAGGATTGAGTGGAAGTAGAGATGGCCGGCACTCCGCATGCGGCAATGGTCAAAATAACCGGCATATATTCAGGCTTGGCTCCTGCCATGACGGCATTGGCGGCCACGTCTCGAACGGTGAAGGTAAGGGCCTCATATCCCGAACGCAGTTCCCCCACAATCTCATCCGGATCGTGACTGGTGCCGCTAAGCATTATCTCGACCCGCTCTTCAGTAGGCAGAAAGATCGGCAAGAAATCAGTCCACTTGTTGTCGATAAAAAGTTGTTGCAGGTTCTCTTCGGTGTCCGGCCCTATTAATCTGGGCTCTAATCTCTCCTGAGATCCGGACCGCATATCCTCCGCACTTAGCGGACCTGTTAAAGCGTCTACGATCTCATCCACAACGCCTTTGCCGGTAACAGGGTCCACCCCGTTAATGTAGTCGCGGCAGGCAGCAGCAGGCGTGCGGGAAATCGGATGCGGAACGGTGATTATACGGTGATTAGGCATTCCTACCAGGCCGGCATACATCTTCCCTAAATTGTGAAATACTTCCGCCTCAATGGGTGCCGACGGAATTCCCATTTTCTCAAGAGTAGTGCAATGCACGACGACCGCCGGCGCACAGGTACTTCAGTGCCCTATGGCAAGGATCGCGCCTTGGCCTTGCGCTTTAATTTCGTCCCACAGTTCAGTATCGGCTTCGCCGTAGGGACCGGCTTTTTCACGGCGAACAAACTTCGTGTGCGAATAACGCTCGGACAGCACTTCCTTGAGCTGCTCGGTAAACTGGGCGGTGTAGGGCCATCTGATGTCAACTATGTACACGGTTTTGTCATCCAGCGAATTGAGACGGGGCGCCATGGGAATAAAATTTATCGGCGGATATTGGCCTCTGGGGTTCAGTACGGAAACAAGGTTCATACCTTTAAGATCTCCTTCATACAATGATTTTCAGGCAACCAAAAAAAAGCCTTTTCATTCATACATATAATTTTAATTGTAAGCATTTATCTTTTTCAAAAAATCGGAAGCATGAAGCACGGGACTCCCTCAAATCGGAAGAGGCACCCCCTGCCTGAGTAAAGTTTTCTGCAAATCGGCATAGTTCACATCTCTGAGTCTCACGCCGCCTTTTATCGCCAAGCTTGCCGCAGTTCCGGCGGCCTGTCCCAAAGCAATACAGTGCCCAATCAAGTTCAGCATTTCATTCACTCGATCCTCGGAAGAGAAGGACCGCCCTGCAACAAGCAAACCCTCTAACTTTATGGGTACAAGACAGCGATACGGAAAACATCTAACGGGATGCTCGGGTGATATGTCATGCTCAAGATGCGGTGCCATCGCTATTGTATCCGTGAAGATTCTGCCGGAATGCATATCTTGCTCTGTGAGTGTATATTCCCCGATGACTCGCCGTCCTCCCCGCGTTCCGATCTGGGGGGCAGTGGTAAGGATAAAGGACCTCTCAAATCCGGGCACACGCTTTCTGTAAAAATCAAGCGTTATCATCATCCTTTTCCTAACATAGCGCTCCACAAGGGTAAGGTCTTCTACGTCCAAAGAACTTATCCTCGGACTGCCCATGCCCGGGACAAAATTGTTTACCCATACTACACCGTCTTGAAGACCTCTAAACCCTCCCACAGGAAAACCGTTAGCCAGAAACACTTGACGAACTAGTTCGGCATATTTTTCCGGCTCCGTTTGCCTGAATTTAATGAATGTATCGAGATCGACATTCCCCATCTTAAAGACTACCGCCAGGTTTCGAATCCGCAAATGAACGTCCATTTTAGCAGTGAAATCGGCGCCGGCTGATGGCAGCAAGTCCCCATCTCCCGTCGCATCAATGACTACCTTAGCCAGTATCGCCTGTCTGCCGGATTTACTCTCAAAGATAACCCCCTTAACCTGATCATTTTCGACGATGGCTCGCGTGCCCCAGGAATGAAGGAGCAACTTGACACCCGCCTCTTCCACCATATCGTTCAATACACATTTGAGAATCTCCGGATCCATGATTACAGTGAGTCTTACCCGTCCCTCGTCGCTCACAAACCATATGCCCCTGTTTTGCCAATAGTCGATGACATTCGGATCGTCCGACCCAAGATCTTCTTTCTCAGGATGTAGAGCCGCACCTTTCGCGTCGAGCCTTTCAATCCATTCTTGGCAGAGTCCGGCTAGTTGAGGTTCTTTCGAACCTCCGCTAAGGTGGGGGATCATCGCGACCAAACCTCCTGTAGCCATTCCTCCGAGATGACCATAACGTTCAATCAGGACGGTCCTGGCTCCATTTCTCGCGGCTGAAACAGCCGCTGAATGTCCTCCCGGACCGCCCCCCACGACTACAATATCCGCCTCCCTCAAGACCTTTATCTCCCTGGCCGGCTCGATGATCGTTTTCATCTCCGAGATCTCTCCATTCATACTCGACACCTCTCCCGACCGACAAACCCGGCGCACGCGCCAGGCACGCAATCTAATCCGCACCGTTTTCACCCGCAATCCCATCGGAGTTAAGGGCAAAACCTGCGGCGTTTCCGCCTTGGGCGGCCCTACAGCTATTCGACTGCTGGCTCCCGCCGCTGTCACCCCGGCGAAGGCCGGGGTCCAGAAGTCCTTGTTTTTCCTGGATTCCGGCCTTCGCCGGGGTGACGGAAAAGGGCACTTTCTGACTTTTACGAATCCATCAAGGTTTGATATGCCTCACTTCTTTACCCACGGTATTACATCGACCCCACCCATGGCAGTCAAGTAAGTTTCAATCACTTTCTTGCCTTCCTCCTGAGTACCGCCTTTTAGCTCGGATAACCAAGCCTCCATCAGTTTAGGCTCGCCCTCCTTTCTCCATCTATCCCTTTCCACCTTTGGGAGCGCCATGATATTTACTCCTGCATCCCGGTACTTCTTCATGAGGTCATCCATATACGTAGACAGGGCATTAGCGTATATCGTAGTAAATTCTCTTCCCAACTTCATGATTACGTCACGATCTTGAGGCGAAAGCCTATTAAGGAAATCCATACTAATGTTATAGGAGGGAGCCCCGCCGTTGAAATAAGCCATAATCAGGTATTTGGCCACCTCTCGCAGGCGATACAATTCACCCCAATCAAAGGAAGCCACAGCAGCTTCCAACAAACCCTTTTGAAAAGCACTGTACATCTCCGACGGCGTCACCGAAGTAGGTATTGCGCCGTAATTGGCAAACATTATTTTCCCCTTCACTCCCAGCTCACGCACCCTCAGCCTGTTAAGATCGCCAAGGCTCTGGATAGGCACCTTCGACCATAGCTGATAGGGAGGCATGGGTCGAAAGGACCATACAGTCTGATTCCATTTTTCCGTCTCTTTACGTATGGCGGGGACCTCATCCCAAAGCTTCCATAACGCTTTTCCTACAACATGCGGATCTTGAAGGGATTCTACTGCCGGTCCCAATGAGCTAACCTGCGAGTAGGTCATCAACGGAAGCTGGCCCGGAAACCAAAGCGGCGGTATCAGCACCATGTCCGCAACCCCTTTGCTGACTCCGTTTAGCCCCTCTGGGATCTTGAGTAGAGTACCGCCAAAATAGACCTGCACCTTTACCCTTCCCTCAGTTCGTTTCTCTATTTCTTGACCTATCCATTTCTCCTGTGCCGCGGTAAAACCTACAGGCGGCGTAGATGAAGCATACTTCATGGTTACGGGTGAACTGCCCGCTATCGACCCCGGCACAAGCATCAGGGTCGCAGCCAAAAAGCCCGCTCCGACCAACAACTTTTGAATAACCGACTCTTTTACTTTCTTCATTGTTGCACCTCCTCTTGATTTGGTAATGTTACATTCGCCCGGGCAAAAAAAGCACGATCTGGGGAAAAAGCAGCATTAGTGCAAGCAAAATAATGTCCGCAGTCAGAAATATACAAGTTCCCCTGAATACTTGCCCGAATGATGCCAGATCCCCGACAACGCTCTTTGTTACAAAAACATTCATACCCATAGGCGGTGTCATCACCGCAATCTCAACCATTTGAACCAAGATTACACCGAACCAGATAGGATCGAAACCTAATGCCGTCACGAGCGGAAATACAATCGGTATTGAAACAACGGCCATCGCCAGAGCATCCACTATGCATCCCATTATCCCATACATGACTATCAAGAGGAACATGACCCAGCCCTTCGACAAACCGGTCGCCTCTATAGCATTTACAAGCCAAGGGGCCACCTGAGATACGGCTAAGAATCTTCCGAACATTTTTGCGCCGATTACTATCAAAAGTATCATGGCGCTCTGACGTGCAGTCTCAACCATAGCTTGGGGCAAACGTGCGCCCCTCAAACCTGTGAAAGCAACCGCAGTTACGATGCAAAAGAATGCTCCGACCCCGGCTATTTCCGTCGGCGTTGCGATGCCGAAATAGAGCGATAGTATTATGAATATGCCGATGACCGGCGCAGGCCAGGCTTTTCTGCTCGCCGAAAGTCTCTCCGACAAACTAAAGCTCTCGCTGGGAGGTACCAAATGCGGCTTTATCACCGAGATTCCATACATTCCGAAGCAGTACAGTAACGCATTGATTATACCGGGGAGAAGTCCGGCCATAAAAAGGTGACCTATCGACTGTTGCGTAAGGATTCCGTATAAAATGAGCATTCCACTAGGAGGTATCAATACAGCCAAGGTCCCGGAAGCCGCAACACATCCGGTAGCCAGTGACGGATCGTAGCCCCCTTTAATCATTTTCGGAACGGCCAGCTTTCCAAAAAGGGCGCAACTCGCAATGCTTGAACCTGAACAAGCGCCGAAAAAGGCTGCCGCCATCGTTGTGGCAATCATCAATCCGCCCCGAACCCTGCTAAACCATTTGGTGAGTGCATCAAACAAAAAGTCTGCCATACCGCACTCTATAGCTATTGCTCCGATAGCAATATAAAGGGCCACGGCAGCAAAGTCGTAACTGGTAGCCTCATTGAATGAGGCTACGGCTATCATCCCCAATGCTCCTTGCCATCCGGCTATAGTAGCCATGCCGACAAGGCTTACGATACCAAGGGCGGCTGCAACAGGCACGCTGGCCAAAAGCCCGACGATCATCACCCCAATGCCGCATACTCCAATCCAAATCGGGTCCATTATGTGGGTCTCACCTCCGCTGCTCGCCTGCAGCGAATTCCCGCAACGATAAAACCAGGTCGACAAAAAGCTGAATTACCATAAACAGACAACCCAGCACTAAACCAAAGCGCACAGGATATACCGGTAAGACTACCCCTTGAAAACGTTCACCGGAACTATAGGAGTTAAGCGCCATTTCCCAACCTTGCCAGAGGATTATGATGAAAAAGATTAGAAAGAAGATCCATGCTACGACTTCTGCCAGGGATTTAAGTCTTCCGGGGAGGAAATCCGTGACGAGCCTCACGCGTATGTGCCCCTTTTCCTGTTGGAGAGGTGCCGCCCCCAAGTAAATAGTCAGAGCAACAAAAAATTCAATGAACTCTTCATTCGCCGGGATATAACCAATCCGTAGGGAACGCAAAGCAACCCCGAGGACGACCATAGCCATCATTACAACCACCATGACGGCGCAAGAGGCCCTGAACAGAGCAAATAGCTTGAGAATATACTTCATATCAATTCATTCCGCCAGTTAGCCGGAAAAGGCTTTTCCGAGTTATCGGACAAATTTTTCATCCCTCTATTTATTTGAACCGTTCAAAAACCTCTGTGCGGACAAAGCTGCCATAACCCCGTCGCCCACCGCTGCCCCTATTTGCCAAGGCGAGCCTTTCCTGATATCACCTGCGGCCGTGATCGAAGCGATTTGCGTCACCAATCGATCGTCAACTATGATCCGTTTCTGATCATCCAGGGAAATTACGTCTTCCAGGTAGTCCGTATTGGGCTCAATACCGACGTGAACTATTACCCCGTCAACCTTTATCATCTCCCTCTGCCCGCTTGCCGCCTCTATCACCTCTATGCCGGTAACATTGTCGCCGCCCAAAATTTCCACGACTTTCTTACCGCAACGGACTTCCAATTTGGAATCATGGCGGACACGCTCCCGGAGTATGGCGGTCGCGGTCAAGCCAGGCTCCGCCTCGAGGAGAATTACCCTCGACGCAATATTTCTCATGTAGAGTGCTTCGCTGACGCCCGAATCTCCTCCTCCGCAAACCGCCACCACACAATCCGTGAACCGACCTCCATCACAGAGTGCGCAATGGACGATGCCCCGTCCCTGCAACCTCTCTTCTCCCGGAACACCCAATCGCCTTGGTCGGGCCCCCCCAGCTATAACTACAGCTCCGCAGGTGTACCCCTTTCCGTCCGCACAATTGACGAGGGTACAACTAGAATAAGGTTCAACACCGACAACTTCTTTGATTTCCAGCTCAACACCGAACTTACCTGCCTGATTGACCATTTCAGAAGCCAGTTTGGGGCCCGATATGCCTTCGGAAAAACCGGGATAGTTCTCGATGAGGTACACGTTTTTGAGCTGCCCCCCGAACGATTCCTTATCCAACAATAAGACTCGATAACTAGCCCTGGCCAAATACATGCTCGCCGTAAGCCCAGCAGGTCCGCCGCCGACTATAATTGCGTCATAGTCAAACATTTCTACTCCTTATTCCCTTCCAAGCATCGGAATCTCCCACCGGAAAAACCTTTAGACCTCAAGTCTCTCGTATGGCCTCTTCCTCACTGAATTGCGGCATTTCGGTTTTTTGAAACCCATAGTCTCTGGCGCCTGATGCTTCCGGTTTTTTCAGAAACCTAAAAAGACAGGCTAACTTTAATCAGTAGGGACAGGCCATTTATGTTAACCCTCCAAAGACTCCGCCCCTGGTGAATAGAAATTGTATGCCCGGATTCCGGAGTAGTCATGATCCATGGTTTTAAGTCAATACTACCCTAATCACATTGAAAACCCGTTCACTCTCGCCTATCACCGGCAGGCGATTCATATCAATGTAGTCCCTGAACGCACAATGCCCGCCGCCATCCGGTGCTAATACTTCTCATATTTCGGCGCCACGTTCTTGTATTTGGCAATCAGTTTATTCCAGTTCACAGGAAGTTTAATCTTTTTGCTCGCCCATTTCGTGTCTCCCAGGGACGCCCCGGCGGCAATACCGATGAAAGCTCCGGGTCCTCCGGCGATCAAGATTTTTATAAATTGGGGGTTAGGAATTACGGCCATGGGATCCATGCTATTCATAGGCACTGTCCCCGGCTTCGCCAGCGCTTTGTTGGTCTCATAGTAGTAAGGATGGCGGTAGGCAGGAACCCTCGCAAAATCGGAAATGTATTTCTTGATCATCTCCTTGGTCCAGCCGTTTTTAGCCAGAGTTTTTGCATGGGCGGGAGTAAAGATACAGCAAGTAAGGCCGCCCCGGCCGGGAAGAACATTGTAAATCACAGCGTTAAGTATTCCTCGATCATCCGAACCGTAGGGCCATATTTGCGTATAACAATTAGGAAAGAAAAGGGTTACGGTACTGTCACTTTTCTCGAAACCCTCAGTAACATGAAACGCCTCCCAGGGGCTTTCCTCTTCGTTTTCCGCAATAACCATGGTATATTTTCCAGGGTTACCAAGTACACCCATATCCTCAATCCCTTTTCGTATACCACCGATATTCTTTATGATTAGCCCCATGGCCCGACCGATGGCGGCATTGGCAATGTCACCCGGACTGAAAGCACCCGATGAAAAATTCACGTGTACATCATGCCTGATAGGACCGTTGACTATCCAGAACGGGGCCCAGGAACCAGTGCTCATATTCCAAGTATCGAAGCACGAAGTAGGGTCGAGAATGGCTTCCACACAAGCAATGAGGATGGGCATGTGGACAGGTAGAGCACCTGCCATCACGGCATTGACGGCGATTTTCTCTATGGTAGCTTTTCCGAGGCGCGGTGGAACCTTGCCTAGTAGATGGTCGGCCGGCAAATCCGTGCCGGTTAACATCATTTTGACGGACTCTTCCGTTGGCGGTATTATGGGAAGACCGTCGCCCCATCCTCTTCTATAGAGAAACCGGTTTACCTCTTCAATATTCCCTTTGAAAACTATTCTTGACGGCGTTTCCTTTTCCTTCGCCTTTGGCGATTCCTCGTCAGGGGTCAACGGCACCGTCAGTCCCTCGATAACCCGGTCCATAACATGGCCAACACCGGCTTCGGCATCCTCCATAATGCTGCACTCACACGGCACAGGCTCCGGCACAATGCGGAGTCCCGGCATACCTTTGTTCGAAGCAGCCGAGCGCCCGTCAATGGCGAAACCTTCATTGACCAAGGTTATTGTCGGTCTATCCAGATCTTCAATCGAAACCGTGTCGTACACAAGGTACTTCGTGCATGACCCTCAGTCGCCTACGGCGCCGACCACCGCATCAACCCCTTTAACCCATTCCATGAATTTCACCTTGTTCACAGTCTCGATCTCCGGGACATTGGGAAGAGTGAATTCGTACCAGCTCGTGACGGTGGATGGGAACCTATTTTTTAGCTGCTTTTCCACTGCGGTAAGCATAAGCTTCGCCGCTCGCTTAGAATTGCAGAACAAACCGATTTTCTTGCCTGCTAAATCCGTCAGGCGCGGACAGATTCCTCTCAGCTTTACGGGATCGGCTTCCGCCCACGGGCTCAGAACCTCATATTCGTTACTCGAATTATTATCGCTCATAGGACACCTCCATGTTTTTTCGTACTATTTCGGTTTTCATTAGGCCTTACCGAGAGCTTCTAAAAACTAGGCATGCTTTTTGACCTTCTTCGCAGATTCCATAAAACGTCGTTTCAAAGCGCGATTATGGGAATCAAGACGTTTTTTGGCGGAGCTTACATTCCTTTCCCTAAGGGCCTGATAAATGGCCTTGTGGCATTTAAGATGGTGCTGGTGATGCTGTAACGGTGGAGCGGATTCCGGCATAAATTTATTGGTGGCCTTCATCAATGACTCCATTACTAATTCATACAGCGGATTCCGCGTCGCCCTGGCCACGATAAAGTGGAATTCCATGTTGGTTCTCACAATAAGACCTAAATCCACCCGACCCGTGCTATCGATAGCGCTTTTCTCTAATATCGATTCCGCCTCCTGAATATTTTTCTTAAGCTCCTCTAGGTCTTTTTCATTCATTTTCTCAGAGGCTTTTTCTATAATTACCTTTTCCAGAGCAACTCTTACCTCGATAACATCATCCAGTTTTAAATTTGCTCGCCGGAGCACCTGGGAGATCGATTCCGATACAAAATCTATATCCACTTCCTTCACGAAAGCTCCGCCTTCGCTGCCCTGCCTGATTAGAATCAATCCTCCCTGCTCGAGCGTTCTCAACGCCTCCCGCACCGAAATCCTTCCGACTTTGAACTGCGCAGCAAGTTCTCTTTCACTGGGAAGCTTGTCACCCGGTTTTAATACCTTCTGCAGAATCAAGTGCTTGATTTGATCGGCTATTTGAGCAAACGCTTTTTTTTGAAGCAGCGGTTTGAAGACTGATTGTTCAGATGCGAAAAACGAGCGCATATATAATGCTCCTGCATCTTAGGCACGTCTTGTATGGAGCGAGGGACAGGATTTTCTCCTTCTCTACCGTGCCGGGTTTATTGATTGGCCCTATATATGACCAAATACACGAATGGATTCTCCCTTGTCAATAAAAATATTTGAAATTTTGTATCACTTTATGTCTATGATGGTTTAATGAAAATCATGGCTCTCTTTTTCTTGTTACGAGAAAGCCATGGAGGATGACCCGGTACATTCGGCATCGTTCTTACCGGAGGAAGTCGGGGATAAAGAAAGGACCTGAGAAATGGCTTTTTCCATTGTGGATCTCTATCGGGAAGTGCTCCCCAAAACGAATTGCAGGGACTGCGGTCTAGCCACCTGTCTTGCCTTTGCCGGCATGGTGATATCCGAAAAGCTTGAGCTCAGGACGTGTCCCCATCTGCCTCCGGAGCTGGTGGAGAAGGTGCAACGAGAGCTGGACGAACAGCATTCGAAAGGGAAATGGACCAAGAAGGACCCGGCTCAGGATGCGCTCGAATGGGCCAAAGAGCGGGCTGCATCCATAAGTCTGAAAGACCTTCCCCAACGCATCGGAGGGACCTTAAAACGACAAGGCGACACGGTGTTCCTTGAAGTTCCCTACTTTTCAGGAACTGTGCGCATTCAAGAGGGCGGCATTACCAAGGAAGACGGTTCCCCTCTTAATCACTGGGAACAGGTCTTCCTTTACAACCATGTGGCCATGGGAGGATGCCGCGAACCTGAGGGGAAGTGGAAAGGACTGGAACAGATTCCCAACACGGTGAGCAAAGTGAAGTCCATGCGGGACGGCGTGGAAGAACCGCTGATCCAACGCTTCAGAGGCCGTCCCCATGAATTGCTTTCCGCTGGGACAGCCCTGGGCGGCCTGAATGTAAAAGAACGGTACCCCTCAGCAGACGTAGCTCTGTTCTTTCGAGTGCTCCCAATGGTCCACGTTCTCTTGCTTTACTGGGATGAAGAAGAGGGGGAGCGATTCGATGCCCGGGTCAAAGTGCTCTTCGATGCAAACATCACCGAACACCTGGATATCGAATCCATGATCTTCCTGAGCGAGAGATTGAGGCAGCTCCTCTGCGGCGCCGCTTGCTAGTACCGTATCTCAGAATTTATGCAGCTGAAAATGGCATTCTTAGATCATTCAATTGAGTTTCTTATTCAACCCACTTCTTTTAGACATGGAAATTCGAAAAACGAAATCCGAAACAATCCATTTAACCGGAGAAGTCTCAAAACTACAATGTCTAAATAAAGAGGTTTTTGGATTTATATTACGGCCAAAGAAAATTATCGGTTTGCGCTTTGCGTGGGAAACAAGGATTGCAAGCATCTCGAAAAACGCAAGATTTATCAAGTCATTCCGGATGAAGATGCCGAAAGAGAGGGTTATCTCACACTGATCGATGAAGCCGGAGAAGACCATCTCTATCCTCAATCCTATTCTATCCTCGTCCAGTTACCCCGTGAAGCGCACGAAGCGTTGTTGTAAGTATCAAAATAGCCTGTCTCTTTCACACAATCGGGCACCAATGTGTCTTACTCTCCCCCCCGGAACGATTCGCCCGGACGAAGGTGAGTCTGCGGCAAGTGGCCGAAATGCAGAAAATACTGGTTGATTTTGCCATCTGAAATGGGACCCGTAATATATCTTTTCGAGAATAGAAAAGCGGTTTTCCCGATCACGATTTTGAAAAAGTGTTATTGGGATATGAAGAAAACGCGAGTAAGGCCTTGCGAGATGGCGAAGGATGTCGGCTCCGGAATTCCAAGATGAAGTCGAAAAATAAAAGAAAAGGACGTAGAGGCAAGCCTTCCCTCTATATCTGTCCGCAAAGGGCCGCCATCCCTTGGATGGGTTGATATGTTAAAAAAATTGATTGCTCCTCAAGTATTGATCCTATAAGCTGCAAACTTCATTTCAAGGTCCCGAGCAAAGAAAGGATACCTGGTGGGAATCGATCTGGAACGGTTCAGAATTGCCTACGACAAATGGGTGGAAGAGAGCCTTCAGGAATATCGGGCGGGCAATTATAAGGAGATCATAAAGAGGTATCCTCTCATTGTCTCAGACGGCGTGCCCTGGGCTCCATACAGAGGGCGGCCCTCGGAGCAGTCTTTTGCACTGGTCACCAGCGGCGGACTCTATCTTAAGGACAGTCAGCAGCCCTTTGACACTGATTCAATCCATGGTGATGCGTCTTTCCGGGAGATCCCCAAGACAGTCCGCCGGGAAGAGCTAGGCATTGCCCATGCCCATTACGATCACAGCCTGGCAGAGGAGGACATCAATACTATTTTCCCCATTCACCGCCTCAACGAACTGGAAAATGAAGGAATTGTCGGAAGGGTGGCGAACACGCATTATAGCTTCAGCTATGTCAATGATGTCGCAACTCTGGTCACAAAAACTGTTCCAAAATTCCTGTCGCGGATCAAAGGTGAAGGAGTGGACGTCCTCATCTTGGTGCCTGTCTGACCGAAGTGTCATCAGACCGTGGGTCTGATTCAGAGGATGGCGGAGGAAGCGGGATTTCCGACCATCTCCATGGGCAACGCGGCAGACCGTATGGCCCACATCAAACCGCCCCGGGCCCTCCTTGTCAAGTTCGCCCGGGGTAGCATGTTCGGAGAACCGGGCAATGTGAAACGCCAAAGGAGCATTCTTATGGACGCGCTGGAAGCCTTGAAGACCATGACCAAACCAGGCACGATCCAAGAGCTCCCGTATCAATGGAAGAAGCCGGATCCGAAGTAAATGAACGGAGCTCTGTGTCTCCCGACCCTATATGCGGTCTCTAAGAAGGCTACTTCCCATGAAAAGAGATTGCAGAAGCAAGTGCATACATGCGAAACATCGCGCGGCCTGTTTCAAACCCAAAGAGATTTGCCATGAAGGCTGGGAAGTATGAATTTCACACTTCGTTGCCTTGGCTCAGATGATTTGCGCACGGCGGATCAATTAAGGGCTGACCTGGGATGGAACCAGACAATCTTCGATTGGAAGCGCCTATCCGATCTTTCTCCTGAGGGCTGCTTTGTAGCTGAGCAAAGTGGACGGATCGTAGGGACCTGCACCACAATAATTTATGGAAATGCACTGGCCTGGATCGGCATGATGATGGTTCACCCGGCCCTCCGCGGTCAAGGCATTGGGGACGCTCTATTGCGACGTTGCGTGGACCATCTTCGTCGGCACGGCGTTCGCTGTATCAAACTGGACGCAACCCCGATGGGGGAAACTCTCTATGCGAAGATCGGTTTTCTTCCGGAATGGACCCTCACCCGCTGGGAACGTTGCGGCTCGCCATTGATCCTTGAACCGGGACCGAAACATATACACCCAC
>JAFGRE010000240.1 GCA_016935335.1 Deltaproteobacteria bacterium | reverse complement strand
TCCATGGCAAGGCGTAGGGCTTCTAACTTGAACTCTTTATCGTATTTCTTATTACTCATTGTGACACACCTCCTATCCCTTTATACAATTTTGCTCTTCGGTGTGTCCACTATTTTAGGGTAGATTCACTCTATTTGAATAACGTTGGGACACTACTGACTCTTCATTAACAATGAGATTTTACCAGTCTCCGTGGTCCGAATAGGCACCAGGAACCCGGAGGTTCAACTGCTCCCGCGCCGATTTGAGTTACGACGAAATCCACCGGAGTCGTTGATCGGAGTATCCCCTGTCTGTTGATTTTCAGCCCCTGGGTATATCGATGCCTAGGGGTGGGCGCGCGGGTTCAGGAGGATCTCGTCAGTGTTGATGCCGAACTTCCGCATTTTACGCCATAAGGTAGTCGGATGAATCCGTAATTCCTGCGCCGCCTTACCCCGATGGCCGCCATGTTTCGCCAGGGCGGTTCGAATTATCTCCGCCTCGGCCTGACGGAATTTGTCCTCTTCCACCAATCTCTCTTGGTCAGGATAGCCTACTTTCTTGAGAAAGTCATGGGGAAGATGGTCAACGGTAATTTCCGGCTCCCGCCCCAACACAAAGGCATGTTCGACAACATTTTCGAGTTCTCGGATGTTACCGGGAAAATCATACTCCATGAAGAGATTGAGGACTTCCGGTGAAACAGCGGCAATTCTTTTTCCCATCTTTAAATTAAACTGACGAATAAAATGATCCACCAGATACGGAATATCTTCCCGCCGCTCCGCCAAAGGCGGAAGCTCAATCTTGATCACGTTGATCCGGTAATACAGATCTTCCCGAAACACCCCCCGGGCAAGCAATGCGTTCAGATCCCGGTTTGTGGCGGTAATAATGCGAATGTTCGCCTGCAACGACTTTGTACCTCCCAACGGCTCATACTTTTTTCCCTGGAGAACTCTCAACAGCTTCACCTGCAATGCGCTGGAAAGATCCCCGATTTCATCAAGGAAAATGGTTCCCCCCTCCGCCAGCGCAAAACGTCCCGGTTTGTTCTTGCCGGCTCCGGTAAAGGCTCCTTTGACATATCCAAACAGTTCCGACTCCAAGAGCGTATCCGGAAGAGCGCCGCAGTTTACGATAACATACGGCCCGTTCTTGCGGGGGCTCAGATTATGGATGGCACGGGCAAACAGCTCTTTTCCCGAGCCGCTGGGGCCCTGAATCAAGACGGTGCTCTCGCTTTCGGCGATATCCGGCAGGACTGAAAAAATCTCCTGAATCTTATGATTCTTGCTGATGATGTCTTCGAAGGTGTAACTTTTGGTTATCTCTTTTTTAAGTTCCTCCAACGCGGAAAGGTCACGAAAGGTCTCCACGCCGCCGATTATCCTTCCTCTCGTGTCTCGTAATACCGCAGTACTGATGGTGATGGGAATCTGCGCCCCTTTCCTGTTGATAATATTGACCTTGAGGTCAATCACTTCCTTGCCGCTCCGCATCGTTTCCTCTAAAGCACATGACCCCTGACAAATGTTCGAATGAAAAACCTCAAAGCACTTCTGCCCGATTGCCTGATTACAGGAAAGGCCGGTTATTTTCTCGGCAGCCTTGTTGAACGTGGTAATATGCTTATCCATATCGATGGTGAAAACCCCATCGGCAATGCTGTTAAGGATAACTTCCATTTGATTATCGCTTTTTATTCCTTTCACGGGAACTCCTCGTCGAGGGCCTGGTGCGGACCCCGTTACATGGTGAACACATCGGCGGTTGTTTTCTCCGCGGGGACGACAGTATCAACATACACCATCTATTGCATTTTTGCAATAATTGCATTCCTTAATACTGCATTTTCGCAATACTTGTCTATTCCACCATTTTTTCCAACCTCCTGCTATTATTACCGATTCAACCGATTTTCCCTGTCGGCATAGTCCTTGCTATATTTAACCGAAGGAGGAATAGCAATGAAACTGGCCATCCCACTTTACAACGGTAGAGTATCTCCGCGATTTGAGTATGCCCCCACGCTTTTACTGGCTATGGTGGAAGGCACGAGCATTCTTGAGAGGAACGAGGTCAGTCTCAATGGCTATGACATTTTTCAGAGAACAGCGTTGCTCAAAGACCTCGCGGTTGACACCCTGATCTGCGGCACCATCGAGCCTTTTGCCGCCAGGGCATTAGATTGGAGAAACATTCGGGTTGTCCCGTGGATTTTTGGAGATGTCGATGCGGTCCTCCAGCAATTCCTTGCCGGAAATTTAAAGCCGCCCTTATCCCCGGTGAATGCGAGGCCGGGTTGTCGTCGCGGACGCGGAGGCAAGCGAAGACGAATGTGCGGCAAAGACGAAAACAACCGGCAAGGCTAACTGAGTAAGCGACGGGCACGGTTTTTTTCGGCCATTGATGGAAAGCAGTCGGTGATAACAAGTACCAATGCAAAAAATAAGGTGAGTTTCTCTCTTGCCAAGAAACAAAGACGTTAAAGGAGAGTCGAAAATGAGTGCGGAAAAATGTGAAGAAAAAAACAGTTGCAGTACCTGCAGTCAAACAAATAAATGCAGTGATCAGGAGAAGGAGGCGCATGATGAGGCCCGGCGAGAGGCGGCAATGGCGCAGGTGAAATACAAGGTTATGGTTCTCAGCGGGAAGGGAGG
>JAFGRE010000051.1 GCA_016935335.1 Deltaproteobacteria bacterium | reverse complement strand
TCGCCGATTATTTTCTCGTGCATGATCGAGACATCCACGTCCGGTGCGACGACAGCGTCACCATGATAGAAAACGGTAAGCCGCAGGTAATCAGGCGGGCGCGAGGCTACGCCCCGGATCCTGTACTCCTGCCGTTTAAGGCCCGGGAGGTGCTGGCCTGTGGAGCTCAACTAAAAAGCACCTTCTGTATAACCAAAGACCAATATGCCTTTATCAGCCAGCACCTCGGGGATCTGGAAAATCTTGAGACCCTCTCGCACTTTGAGCATATGCTCGATCTATACCAGAAGCTCTTCCGACTGCAACCTCACATTATCGCCCATGACAAACACCCTGACTATCTTACCACGCGATTTGCCCGGGAACTCAAGAATCGAGATGCGACCATCGAACTGATCCCGGTCCAGCACCATCATGCGCACATTGTCAGCTGTCTGACTGAAAACAAGGTGACATCGCCTGCCTTAGGGGTCGCGTTCGACGGCAGCGGATACGGCGAAGATGGATGTATCTGGGGAGGTGAATTTTTCCTGGTTGATCACGCCTCCTGTCACCGACTGGCGCACTTGGAGTACGTTCCCCTTCCCGGCGGGGAGGCGGCCATAAAAAAGCCCTACCGAATGGCTATCAGCTATCTCTTGACATTATTAGGCACAGATGCTCTCGGTAAGTCCCTTTCATTTCTCAAACACATAGGCCCCGGCGAAAAAAGCATTATAGAAAGGCAGATAGAGAAAGGAATCAACACTCCCCTGACCTCAAGTGCGGGGCGGCTGTTTGACGGCGTCTCCGCCCTCATGGATATAGTAAAGGAGGTTGATTACGAAGGGCAAGCGGCTGTATGGCTGGAAATGATCGCCGGAGAGAGCAGTGAACCAACGAAATTATATCCCTTTGAGATCGAAGAAAAAAACGGGGTAAAAATCGTACGGCTCAAGAAGATCTTTGCGGCGATTGTCGATGATCTCATTGCCGGAGTTCCACAACCGCTTATCGCCGCCACGTTCCACCAGACGCTTGCTCAGATGACCGCCTGCGTATGTCAAGCGTGCTCACGCGCCACCGGTATACGGCAGGTGGCATTAAGTGGCGGCGTTTTTCAAAATCGGCTGTTTGCAACCCTCGCTCGTCGCTATCTCGCGGACGCGGGGCTGACGGTAATTACCCATAGCGCTATTCCCTGCAACGACGGCGGGATTTCGCTCGGGCAGGCAGTGGTGGCCAACTATCTTGTCATGTAAAAAGGCGGAGACGATGCCGTGTGTCTGGCAATTCCATCTCGAATTATCGCAGTTGAAGGGAGCAAGGCAACCGTAGAGCTTGCCGGCGTCACCCGTAGAGTGGATGTCTCCCTTATCCCGTCAGTCCATGTCGGCGACTATGTCCTCGTCCATACCGGCTACGCCATTACCGTTGTCGACGAGGAAGAAGCCCGCGAAACATTGCAGTTACTTGAAACGCTTTCAAAATCACATGAAGTATCTTGACGAGTACCGCAACCCGATGACGGCCAAACTGCTGGCGGAGAAAATCCTTCGCCGGTGCGGCAGAACGATCAGATTGATGGAATTCTGCGGCGGCCATACGGTGGCAATTATGAAACACGGTCTCCGGCAACTCCTCTCACCGCGCGTGGAGTTGCTTTCCGGCCCCGGTTGTCCGGTATGTGTCACTGCCAATCGTGACCTTGACAAAGCAATCGCCCTTGCCCGGCACCCGGACGTCATTCTGACCACCTTCGGCGATATGCTCAGAGTTCCGGGAAGCCGCACCAGTCTCCAGAAAGTGCGCGCCGAGGGAGGGGATGTTCGAATTGTCTATTCAGCCACGGATGCAGTGGAAATTGCGCGGAACCATCCTGAAAAATCGGTAGTCTTTCTCGGCATCGGCTTTGAGACCACTGCGCCCACCATTGCGAGTTCCATGCGGGAGGCGCAAGAGAACAATATCGCCAACTACTACGTGCACTCCCTCCACAAACTTTGTCCGCCGGTGATGAAGGCTCTGCTTGATTCCGGGGAAACCAAGCTGGACGGAATTCTCTGCCCTGGACATGTAAGCGCCGTCATCGGATCTCATCCGTATGAGTTCATTCCCCGTGACTACGGTGTTGCCTGTGCCATCGCCGGTTTCGAGCCGCTGGACATCCTGCTTGCCGTGGAGATGCTCGTCGAACAGATCGAAAGCCAGCGGCCAGCCGTGGAGATAGCTTACCGACGAGGTGTTAAGGCTGAGGGAAACCGAACCGCCCAAGAGGTTTTGGAAAGCGTCTTCGAAACCGATGCGGCTAAATGGCGCGGAATCGGCGTCATTCCCGCCAGCGGCCTCACTATCCGGGAGAAATATCAAAATATGGATGCCGAGCGGATGTTTTCTCCGGCAATCGATCCGCCGGTGGAACAGAAGGGCTGTATCTGCGGCGATATCCTGAGGGGCGTCAGAACGCCTTATGACTGCAGCCTCTATGGTACTCACTGCACTCCCGAACAGCCGATCGGACCTTGTATGGTTTCTTCCGAAGGGGCGTGCGCGGCTTACTATCTCTATGGAGCATATGATGGAAGATAAAATTCTCCTGGCGCACGGAAGCGGAGGAAAACTGAGCCATGACCTCGTGAAAGACTATCTCCTCGGTCCTTTGAGGAACCCCCTTTTGGAAGCGATGGATGATTCCGCGACCTTTGAACTTTTCGGACGTATCGCCTTCACAACCGACAGTTATGTGGTAACCCCCCTTTTTTTTCCGGGAGGAGACATCGGAAAGCTCGCTGTGTGCGGCACGGTCAATGACCTCTCCATGGCCGGAGCGGTCCCCAAGTACCTAAGCCTCTCCCTCATCATTGAGGAAGGCTTTCCGCTGCTGAAGCTGAACAAAATTATCGATTCTATACAAAAAACGGCCGAGGAGGCGCGGGTAGTAATAGTTGCCGGTGATACCAAGGTGGTAAATCGGGGGTGCGCAGACAAGCTTTTCATCAACACCGCCGGGATCGGAGTCATCCCTAAGGGGATTACCATCTCGGCGGCCACCGCCAAGGTCGGGGACAGCGTAATCCTGAGCGGTCCCATCGGCGATCACGGCATTGCCCTTTTGAGCCAACGAGAGGGCCTAGCGTTTGAGACAACCCTTGCCAGCGACTGCGCACCGCTTAACACGCTGGTCGGTGATATGCTCACGGTCTCCCACAAAATTAACTGCTTACGGGATCCCACCCGAGGCGGTTTGGCAAGCACCCTCAATGAGCTTGCCGGCCAATCCCGCGTCGGGATTGCAATAGAAGAGGAAAAAATTCCCGTCAACGAGCCGGTCCGAGCAGCCTGCGAACTCCTCGGTTTTGACCCCCTTTACGTCGCCAATGAGGGGAAGTTGGTCGGTGTGGTCGCCTCCGGCGATGCCGAAAAAATTATCGACAGCATGAAGAAAAACAGGTACGGGTCCTCCGCAGCAGTCATTGGCGCGGTTGTTGCCGACCATCCGGGAAAAGTAGTCATGAAAACGAGACTCGGAACAACCCGTATTGTTGACATGCTCACCGGCGAGCTTCTGCCGCGCATCTGCTGAGAAAACGCCCCGTCTTTCTCTCCTCTCAAATCACCAGGGGGCCCTGATACCATGCCTTGAAGGCAGAACTCTTCCCCTCTCGATCCATTTTCACGGCACGGGGAAGGTAATCCAGAATATCCTGGGCAGTGATTCCGTCCTCTCCTTTCTCTCCGGCGGCCAGGTCACCGGAAAATCCGTGAAGGAAGACTCCCTTTTTGACCGCCTCTTCTAACGGCAACCGCAACCCGACCATGGCCGCAATTGTCCCCGTCAAAACATCACCCGACCCGGCAGTGGCCATCCCGGGGTTTCCGCTCGGGTTGATAAACACACGCTCGTTTGGACAGCCTATCAGGGAATGCGCACCTTTTAAGACAATAACAGCGTTGAGTTCTTTTGCAGTCTGTTGCACGATATCAATCTTGTTGGTCTCTATCTCCGCCACAGTCAGATTCGTTAGGCGTGCCATCTCCCCCGCGTGGGGGGTGATAATCGTCTCTCCTTTCCTGCACTTGACAACGGCAAGGTCTTTACTGACGGCGGTTATTCCGTCCCCGTCGATGAGAAGGGGCTTGCCGATTTCCGCAGCCAATTCCCGGGCCAACTGCTGGGTTTCGCGATCCAATGACAACCCCGGACCGAGAACGATGATATCCATCCGTTCAGCGATTTCCAACAACGCCCTTTTGTTCTCGAGAGCAATGCTCCCGGAAGCGGTTTCCTTCTGGGGGATAAAAACAACTTCGCTTCCTTTGGCAGCCAGAAAGGGAATCATCGAACGCGGAGCCCCAAGTCGTGAATATCCACCCCCGGCTTTCAAAAAGGAAAGCGCTGAAAAGTAGGGTGCTCCAAAGTAACTTGATGCACCGGCAATGAACAGGGCCTCCCCGAAGTCTCCCTTATGACCATTTCTGTCCCGGGGAAGAAAGGAAACCGGTCGATTGATTTCCACTTTAATCGCTTCCGAGGTGTAAAGCGCCGGTGGAAACGAAATATGGGTTACATAGAGCTTCCCGCAGTGCTCGTACCCCGGATAGAGCATGCATCCTCGTTTGGGGAGTCCAAAGGTGACGGTAAAATCAGCTCTCACGGCTATCCCCATCATCGCCCCCGTATCTCCCTGAATTCCTGAGGGAATGTCGACGCTCATAACCGTCTGGCCGCTTTCGTTGATCGCGTTGATCACATCATGGTATGCGCCCTCAATTTTCCGGGAAAGTCCGGTGCCGAAAACGGCATCGACAACCGCGTCGCAGTCGGATATATCGCGCGCTGCACGTTGAACCGACTCCACGTCCCGTATCTCCACCGGCAGCCGGGAGAGAATATCGAGATTCGTCTTGGCCGCTCCTCTGAAGTTTTTTCGATCGCCGAGAATGAATACTTTTACTTCCCCCCCGTTGGAGTGAATCTTCCTGGCAATGACAAATCCATCTCCTCCGTTATTGCCGATTCCGCAAAAAACCACAAACCTCTTTCCTTTGATACCAAGCTCCTGCAGCAAGACAAAATATGCCGCTTCACCGGCATTTTCCATCAACAGCTCTTCCTTTATGCCGTATTCTTCAATGGCGGTTCTGTCCAAGAATCGCATCTCATCGACGCTGCTGACTTTCATCGTTTACCTCCCGACCATGACCATAACCATTATATTTTTCTCTTCGCCGTCTTTCTCTTCCCGGTCTTTTTTTCAGAAATAGCACGGACGGTATCAAGAAACAACGTTTTATTCAACGCCGACCTTTTCGCAATCCCGACCTTTTGTCTCCGATTGGCGGTGTCCTATAGAACCAGGACCGGATTATGAAGTTTCCGCGTTCTTTCGCATTGCAAGATATATTGGTATACTATAAAAATCATGCAAGTAAAAAGAGACAAAAACAGCCGTGCCCTTGACACCGCTTATGTAGCTGCTCGGGCATGCCTCTCCTGCGGATCTACCGAAGACCTGGGACGAAGGCGATACTGTACCCCCCCCTGCCGTCAAGAGCTGATAAGAAAACTGAAGATCTTGACCGGCTTGCTCCGGGCATTGCACACCAGGTACGCCACTTTCTCCTTTACCGAATCCGCCCTTGTCCTGGATCTCATCACCTATGGATCAAAAAGAGTCTACCGTTTTCTCTACCAGCGCACCTGGGGTCGAAAACCTGCCCAAGACCTTTTCGACATGACTGATGGATTGGGGAATGTATGGTGGGAGAACAAAAAACGAACCGGCAAGCGGTATCGCGCTACCCAGTATCTCCTGGAGAAAGCTTTCGCAGGGCATATTCCCTCGGAATCGCTTGTCCCGGTAGAGATCAACCATCCCCATCGCGTTTCAAAGCCGCTTCACTGTCTCAAGCTGACCGGTGATGATCTGAGTTCCAGCCGTGCCCATGAGGCGGTTAAATCGGCATACCGCCGGGAGGCGCTAAAAAAACATCCGGACTGCGGGGGCGATTCAGCCTCCTTCCGGAAAATTAACCAGGCATATCAGGACCTCCTCACCTGGCTCCAGGCCCCGGAGTTGCGGAAACGAAAAGGGCTTCCCGAAAAATGGTTTTTTGACGGGACCCGCTGGATCCCACCACTTCCACCGGCAAAAAAAGAAACTGAAGAGAAACCCCCTCGGCGATCGACAGGACTCCCCTAGCCGCCACCAGTGCTGTCAAGGACCTGGGTGGTCACCTCTTCCGGATACATCCCGATCCTTGAAAAAATTTTTTCCTCCAAAAAAACGCTTTGTCTTTCAAGGGCTTGTAATCGCGCACAAGCTTCCGGAGTTTTACCATAGCGTCGATAGAGATCATGGAACCGGTCGCCAAGATCGACAACCATGTCGTGCCGTACCCGTTTGTCGGCGTAGTTCACGATTTCTTCGGAACTGAGCCGCGGTTGCAGAATAATTTCACATGGTATCTCAACATGATACCTGACGATTTTCCCTATCTCCGGATATCCCAGTTGCCGCAGGAGGTTCTCTCCGGTTATTGCATGATTTTCACGGGTATGGATGCTGTTCGTCTTGGTAATATCGTGGAGAAGCGCACCCGCCCGGATCTCCTCAGAGTGTAATGCTTCTCCCGACTCAATCAAAGCGGAGGAGAGAAATAAAGCCACTTTTTCGACCGCCAGACTATGCTGGACAATATTCTCCAGCATCCCCTGGCTTCTCATCAAGGAAAGGCATTCATCCCGGGTGGGGATAGTCCTTTTGCGCCGTCTATGCAGCACCCTGTATCCCTCCTTTTCAGGACAAAAAAAAGAAGGCCGTCCTGACCTTCTTTTTTGCAAACACATTATTGAAAAAACCGGGCGTGATTATCGTTTTGAGAACTGGAACCGTTTCCGCGCCTTCTTCTGCCCGTACTTTTTACGCTCTTTTGCACGCGAATCTCGGGTCAACAGCCCCTCCTTCTTCAAGTCGCCCCGATAGTCAGCATCAATCTCAAGAAGCGCTTTCGAAATCCCGTGTCGCACCGCCCCTGCCTGCCCACTCACACCCCCACCGTGAACGGTGGCATACACATCATACTTGCCATATGTGTCGGTAAAGTCAAAGGGCTGTCTAATAATCATTCTCGCTGTTTCTCGGGGGAAATATTCTTCCAAAGACCGCTTATTGATTACGAACTTGCCCTCCCCTTCCTTGAGCATAACTCGGGCAATCGATCTTTTCCGTTTACCGGTTGCATAAAAATAGTTTTCCAAAATATCTTCCTCAAAAACTAAAGGTCAATGGTTTCGGGTGCCTGAGACTGATGGGGATGAGTGCCGCCGGGATACACCTTCAGTTTTTTTAACATCTCCCTCCCCAGTCTGTTTTTCGGCAACATACCCTTGACAGCCTTGAGGATCACATCCTCAGGCTTCTTCTTCAATAAATCCCGAGCGGTTATTGATTTTAGTCCACCCGGGTAGCCGCTGTGTTGGTAATAGACCTTGTCTTCAATCTTCCGTCCGGTTAGTCTGACTTTTTTCGCGTTGGTGACGATAACAAAGTCGCCGGTATCCACGTAGGGCGTATAGATGGGCTTATTTTTACCCCTCAGGATAACCGCAATTTTACTCGCCAAACGACCCAAGATCTTTCCGTCGGCATCGATTAAAACCCACTTTTTCTCTACTTCTTCCTTTTTGGCCTGAAATGTCCCCATTGGTTGTTCACCTTAGTTATACATGCATAAAGTGATTATGAATACGAGATTATTGCCGGTTTGTCAAGAAAAAAATACTAAAAGCCGTTGTTCACCGCTTCCTCGGCGCATCGAGCCACATCAGGGGGACTGCACGACAAGAACGTTCCCTTCTTGACAAAGAGATATAAATAACATATTAACGACCTAAACAATACAAAAAAAGCTCATGGAATCATTGCTGGTACCGACGACACTGATACTCATAGCCTATCTCTGCGGGGCAATTCCTACCGGCCTTATTCTGAGCCGGCTGGTTGCCGATATAGATATCAGAGATCTCGGCAGTCATAATATCGGCGCCACGAACGTTTATCGTAACTTGGGGAAAGCAGTCGGCGCGCTAACCCTGGCGGGAGATGTCGCGAAAGGCTTCCTGCCGCTTTATCTGGTGCAGACGGTGACCGGGTCGGAAACCTGGACCGCCTTGGCGGCCGCAGCAGCCTTCTTGGGGCACCTTTACCCGGTATATCTGAGATTTTCCGGCGGAAAAGGCGTCGCTACAGCGCTGGGAGTCTATGTGGCCATGGCACCGCAGATTGTCATTTTCGCTGTGGTGATTTTCGCACTTACGCTTCTTCTGTTCCGATACGTTTCTCTCAGCTCGATCGCTGCCGCCGTCGCCTTTCCCCTTCTCATGTATATAACCCCCTATCCATATCCCCCCTTATACATCGTTACCTCATTGTTCATCGGGGCGATGATTGTTGTCCGCCACAAAGAAAACATAAAGCGCATCGCTCAAGGAACCGAAGCCTCTTTCGGCCGCAGCCGCAGGGGCTAAGGAGTACCGGAATCGACCAGGGTCGGTTCATATCCCCGGACAAATGAGAGGTAATCCGAACGGGTGATCATGCCCACCATCTTCTCATCATCCACAATGGGCAAGTGACCGATATCATTCCTGAAAAGCAGTTGCTCTATCTCGCGAACGGTTGTGTTCTTCGCCGCCGTTATCACCTGACGTTTCATATACCCTTTTACGGGTGCATGCATTTGTTCCGCCTTCCGCCCCTTCATAATATCCCGCAAGGTCACTATGCCTACCAGTCTGCCTGATGCATTAATAACGGGAGCGCCGGTATGGTCGACCCGTTCCAAAAAAATGGCGGCTTCTTTAAGCGACCACCGTTCATCAATACAAGCGATCCGTCGAGACATAATCTCTCCGGCAACTGCCGCGGGAAGCAGTGTCACGTGGAGATGTCCCCTAAGGTGTTCGTAAACCGGACGCCCCTCTTGATTCTTTACCAGCGCCGACGCCGCGCATGGATGTCCTCCTCCTCCAAAATATTCAAGGATGCGGTTGACCTTAACCGTTTCCTTCCGGCTGCGCCCCACAATCAGGGTCTGATTCTCCTTTTTAAACCAAAAGACGGCAAAAAGCGCGTCCGGGGTTTCAATTTCGAAAACCTTGTCCACCACTTCGGAAAGTCCGCTCGCCTGTCTTTCCATCTCAAACAAGCCCATGATGATAAAATGGCCGTTAATGTTCTTGTCCTCAAGGTGTTCCAAGAGGTCGTAAAACAGGGTTAGCTGGTGTTCACCTTGAAACGGCTTTAAAAAAGTATTCACCAGCCGTATCGATGCGTGACTCCGAACCAAAAACGATGCCGCCTGGAAATCGGCATCGGTGACGTTCTCATGCGTAAAATTGCCGGTATCGGCAAAAATACCGGTGAGAGCAATCGTCGCATCCTCAGGCGACACGAAGATCCCCCGGCGGATATGCTCTATTCCCAGCATTGTGGTGGCGGCGCCGCACTTTCCGTCATGAATCACCGCCCGGGGCAGATCGGATGAAACCGCGCCATGGTGATCGAACACCTCGATCTCTCCGCTAAAATCCGGGATATACGTAAAGTATTCTCGTACCTGGTTATATGACCGCGTGTCAACAACAACGATCTTCTCAATGTTTTGATATTGCAATTCCGAGGCCGTCAAACAATCGAGATGGTATTGATACAGATTGAAAAGATTGCGCGCCACCGGATGGATAAACCTGCTCCTCACCAAACGATGGTCCGGAAACAGATACCGCGCCAGCACCATCGCCCCGATCGAATCCATATCCATATTGCTGTGTCCGACAATAATCTTCACACCGTCATTCCTTTTCCGCCAGGGAATCTCTTGGCCCGACCACTTCCCATGCGGAACTTCCGCGCACCCATTCTTGCCCTGCAGCGCTCAAATCGGCGCGCAGCGCCCCACGGTTTTATGCCGTCACTTCTTTATATCGGCCACCCGATTGGATTTCTTTACGGATGAGTCGGCGGCTGCGAGATTTTACCCTAAAGTTTTTTTTGCTGAAGGCTGATACTATGTAGTAAAGAGGAGCATCGCAGCACATATCCATTCCGACTTGAGGGGAACCGAATTACACCCGAAAAACCGACTATTGATCCCCCCCAAAAAACGTTTCTCGGAAATAGACCAAATTTCTGCTGATTATTGCGTTTTTTTGCTTTATCCATTAGATAAGAATCAAACAGAGAGAGAGCCGTATCCGTACCTCTTTTGCCTAAATCCCCCATGGCCAATCCAACACGTGATATGATACCATCCGTGGTCGTTGAGCCACAGGAAAACGGGTCAACGCGCAAAAAACCAACCTACGAAGAGTTGGAAATTCGAGTTGAGGAGTTGGAACGGGAGGCATATCTTCAGGCTGAGACTGAAGCCGAGTTGAAGGCAGCCAACCAGGAACTGGAAAGCAACAGCCGCCAAATGGAGGCAATCGTTGAACGCGCCAACCAGATGGCGGTGGAGTCTGAGATTACCAGTGTGGAACTTAACCAGATCTTTAACACCACCGCCGACGGCATATGGGTCGTTGACCGAGACTTCACCCTGCTTCGGGTCAACCGGGCGCTTCTCCAGGTTATCGGGAAAAATGAGCAGGAAACGGTCGGCAGTAAATGCTACGAGCTGTTTTCGATTCCCCTCTGTCGGGGGCCCGACTGTCCGCTGGTCCGGATCATGAAGGGGAAAGAGCGCATAGAATGCGATATCGAAAAAGAACGTCCCGATGGAGCGGTATTGCCGTTTCTCCTCACCGCGACCCCTCTTCGAGGTTTTGATGGTCAAAAAATCGGGATCGTGGGTAATTTCACCAATATTACCGATCGAAAACAGGCGGAAGCGATGCTCCAGGAAGCAAATCGGAAGCTGCAACAGCTTGCCATCATTGACGGGTTAACGCAACTGGCTAATCGCCGCAAATTTGATGAGTCATTGGAACTCGAGTGGAAGCGGTTCCTCCGCGAAAAATCACCTTTGTCGTTAATTATGTGTGACGTCGATTGCTTCAAGATATACAACGATACCTATGGGCATCAATTGGGCGACGACTGCTTACGCGCTGTCGCTCGGGTGATTCAGACGAACGCAAAACGCCCGTCCGATGTGGCAACTCGCTACGGCGGAGAAGAGTTCGCCGTAATCCTACCCAACACTGATTCAAGAGGTGCATCTCATGTCGCCGAGACCATACGAACGGGCGTGGAGGAACTTAAGATTGATCATACCCGATCCCCCGTGAATCGGCACGTGACTTTAAGCCTCGGGGTTGCTACCATGGTCCCCTCTCGACACTCCTCGCCCTCGGCCCTCGTCAAAGCTGCCGACCAGGCACTTTACTCGGCAAAAAAGTGCGGCCGCAATCGGGTTGTTCAGGCCCACAGCGGAGGGGAAGATCCTCCCCTTCCCTAAAAGCCGACGGACGGTTTCCTCCACCTACCGTACCCCTACCTTGCCTCCCTCCACAGGAAAGCCGGATATATTATACAAAACGCGCCAACCAAGCAAGCCTCCTTGTCCCCGCAATGGGCCTCGTGGCCTGGGCTCGGCGGTCCCGGGGAGCAGGAGAAAATTTCCGACTTTTCGATCCGGTCGTCCCGCTTATTCAAACCCGGGAGAACTCCAGGATATTGCATTCTTCCTGGGAAAGGGGTATCCTCCCGGCCAGGGGAGAACGCAGGCAGTGGGTGGGGAGAGGGCGTGGAGTGCGATAATTATTAGCCAACCCCTGAAACACAGCCGGCGACTGTCTCTTCTTCTTGCGGCACGGACCGAGCGGGGAAGACAACCGCAAGCATTCTTTTGCGGAGAAAAAACAATGTATTTTGTCATACTTTATACGTTCAATGCGTCATGCGGGTATGCCGAAGCGGAACAACAGAAGATATTTTCCGATCATATTCGCTACATCGCAGGCATCCATGCCGACCACAAAGTGTTGCTGAGCGGCCCGTTCACTGATGTAAACGGGGGCATGGTGATAATTGAGGTCGATTCCCGGGAGGAAGCGGAGGAGATAACAGCCAACGACCCGGCTTTGAACTCCTCTCTCTATACGGGGGTGATACATGAATGGCAGATCGCGTTTAAAAGGTCATAAAAAGGATATCCGTCCCTTGATGGGCCGCGTCTCTCGTCGCGCAGGAGGATTGTTTCCGGAACACTCGCACGGATCATCCCTGAGCCTACCCGATACGAACCTATCCCCCGTTGCCCTCCGTTGAGAGAGCCGGTAATTCTATCTGGGAAAGAACACTCGGATCGACGCGTGGACGACAGCGTGCCACGCCAGCCCTTCCCGCACTCATTGAGACAGAGAATATATCGGTTCGGGCGTCCGGTTCGGTCCCGGGGCAAACACCGAGATCATTACCTCGCTTAAAATTCCCATGCAGAAGATCAAAAGACTCATCTTCCCGTCTTCGATTCTGAATTGGATTTTCCCCTCCGTCTCCTTACGAGGATCCTATAGTCTCTTCCAGTAGTCTTCGATCAACTTCGCATTTTCGGGTGTTCCGTAAAATTTTCCGTATCCGAAGGCATCGTCAAGCGCCATGGCTAACCGCCGCGTACCAGGAAAATGTGTTGCTACCTTTGCGATCCGGTGAGGCCATAAATCGGGTTTGTTATAAGGGCACACCGTAATACAATGCCCGCAATCGCTTCCAATCTCACCCCACCACCGGACACAGCTATCCGCCTTCAAATACCACTTTGCGATGCCGGGATTGCTGACACAAGAATGCACCGTGAAACTGGGTTTGTCATCAAAGGAAATTGCTCCGGCGGGACAGGCATTCGCGCATTTCTTGCAGGTCATGCAAAATTCCTTCACCCCGAAAGTTATCGGTTTATCAGAAATCAACTCCAACTCGGTAAATACCTTTGAAAGACGAATCCGAGGCCCAAAGAAAGGATTTATCAACGGACCCATCCTGCTGCCTTCTCCCAATCCCGCCTGAATTCCAAGGGGTACGCTGCTTGCGGTATCGTTACCGCAGGCAATTGCCTGGTATCCCAATTTGCGAATAAACTCTGCCACCGAATGTCCGGTAACCGCCATCTTACTATAACAAATGCCCGCGGCCGCATCCCCGATCGCCGACGGCGTTGTCTTGTAAGCTTCATAATCCATTTCAAACCCAAAAACGATCACACTCTTGGGTTCAAAGGGAAGGGTGTTTTCTTCGTGGGTTCCGTCATATATATTAAAGCGTTTTTTCCACACCCATCGTTGGTCATAGGGCGCTATCCCCACAACATCCGCTCCCAAAAAGAGGGAAGCCTTCTTTACAATCCGGGTTGCTTCCTCTCGGTCCTTGAACTGATAAACCGTCGGCCACGGGGGACGGTTCCAGGCATAGAGGCCATCTCTCATCTCGCCACCCACAAAATGCTTGAAACGTCCTGAGACCCCCCCTTCACTGAGACGAGCACCGAAATGATCAACCGACCATCCGGCGTTTTCGAAGGCATAGTCAAGCTGGGACCATCCCTTCTCCTCGGCTCTCTCAAAAAGGTGCTCGATTTTTTCATTTTCCCAGAGCACCTTGGCCACCGGCGGCGGAAAAGGGATTGAGTGGCTGCCTAACGCCGCAAGAAACTCGTCAAAAGACTTCCCTGCCAGTTTGACCGCCCGCATAATCTCTACAATACCGTCGGCTTTAGCCACATACATGCCGAAAGCGTTCCGGATTTCCTGCCTTTCCTTGTAATCGGGGTCGGTGGGATCGTTGGTTCTTCGGTTAAAGGAACTCATATTGCTGAACAAAAGATTTATCTGATCAAAGGGTTTATAGTCAGGGCTGATTTCATAGATATGGTCGATGCTTTCATGTTCCTTCAACAGGCCTAATGTTGCAGATCTTGCGGACTTCGATTTTCCCAGATCCGCCGCCGAAGCCGTCCCGGCGGCGACGAAAGGTCCGGCGACAGCCAATTTCATAAATGATCGCCGGCTTATCCCTTTCCGTTCCCCTTTTCCCTTTGTCTCATTCATTGTGAGTCCCTCTCCATTCTAATATTGATTTCAGGATCTTCTCAGCACTCACCGGCAACAGTCCGTTACCGGCGACCGCGACCGTCACTGAGCATGGCCCTCCTTTTACTAGACCAACTCGTTGGTACAAAATAGCCGATAACAATGACTACCGCATCCCCAAGTAGCACCGTAACGAATCGAGGCACTGCGCAAGATCGCCCCCGTTCTTGCTGACCCGGGCCAGCATGATTCCACCTTCAATGGTGGCGACGATATGTTTTGCCAGTACCGCAGGGGCCATGCCGCTCTTCAATATCCCTGATTCCTGGGCTTCGCTCAGGAGACCGGTTATAACGGCTTCCCACCTGGTAAACACATCCTTGACCACCGCAGAAAATCGATCGTTGCTATCGCTCATTTCAAGGGCCATATTCCCCATGATGCAGCCGCCGACAAAATTCGTCTGGTTATGCTTTTCGAATATGGCGTCAAAGAAGTTTGACAGTTTTTCCAGCGGACCCTTACCGTGAAGGCTGTTTGAGAGAAAGTGGAAAAACGCATCGTCAACTTCCTTTAAAATAGCCATCCCCAAGTCTTCCTTGCTGGGGAAGTGGTAGTAAAGATTACCCTTTTTTATTCCCGTAGCCTTGATGAGGTCATTGATGCTCGTGTGTTTAAAGCCCTGTCTATTAATCAGGGATGTTGCCACCTCAAGTATTCGGGCTCGGGTTATCTCACCTTTTGTTTTTTCATCCATTGTGCTCACCTTTTAGACCAAACGGTCAGTATATAAATAGCCGCCCTTATCGTGAATGTCAAGATTTTTTCGGTGGGGGAGTCGGAATTCAACTTTGTGGAAAGGGGATGTAGATGGCAGGATAGATGATCACTTCGAACACGGCTGAACTGACAACTCCCCCCACCATGGGGGCAGCGATCCCTTTCATCACATCAGCACCGGTACCATGGCTGAACATGATGGGAATCAAGCCTGCGAGAATAACGCTGACGGTCATGATCTTGGGCCGAATCCGCTTCACCGCTCCATACATGATGGCCTCTCTGAGGTCGTTCATGCTTGTAAGCTTCCCCTCTTGTTTCCATTGGTTATATGCCAGTTCCAAATAGAGCAGCATGACCACGCCCGTTTCCGCATCCAGACCGGCGAGGGCGATAATGCCGATCCCCACCGCAATGCTTATACTGTGCTTATTTTGTGTTGGCACGGTTCTTCTGATACATTTATAGGTGCCTGTGCGGAATGAGATTATGGAGAACCGTTTGAGGGGCGGTATGTGTTAGTGTCCGAAAGTGGCGGGTGAATATGGCCTGGATCGAGATGCCCGGGGTAAGGGGAAAAATTTACGTTCCTGAAGCACGACCGGGAGCGCCGCGAAAGCATGACTGTAAGGACTGTCTCTCGTGTCAAATGTGCAGTGATGTCCGATGCACCCTCTGCCGTTCGCAAAAAGCATGCCCGGAGGAGAAGGACGTTCGTGAGGGTTCCCGGAAGCCTGAGGGATGTCACGCCCATGCCGCCAAGATAAAAGCTGTCGACAGTCCGTAAGGATATCCGTCTCCTTCCGGAATCCGCTCACCGCGGCGATATACTCCAGCGGCGTTCCGGCCTCCGTGCTGTGCTCTGTCCGCCGTTAGCCCTTGTCCGCAAACGAGATGAGCATCTCGTGCCCTTAACTTTACGCCCGGCACGTTCGTTGCGTGACCGTACCCCTTCCCGCTCTTCCGGTTTCTCTGCTTCCGGACCCGGCCATTTCGTCTTGTTAGGAAATAAATGGGTATAAATGAGAATTTGATTACCGAATCAGTATAAGATTCCTCCTCTTTTTGCAGAGGAACGGGCACCTTAAAAGCAGGGAGTTCAAACGCAATCTGCTTTTGATTCAATTAGTTAAGACATTAGTCTTGAGAGATGCTATAGTTGGGTATGCAGTTTGCTTATTTATTTTTTATTGACGAGACAATCGCTAAAGCGGGAACCGGAATGGTCTCCCGGGTTCTGACTCTGATAGACTGTGAGTTCATGGGCGGAATGGTGCGCGAAGCGATCGGGAAAACCTGGTTGCCGGATTAGATTACCTCTTCGGATTTGCGGAGGAGACTGATGAGTTTCTATGAATCAGTGGTTGACGAAGTAACACGATGTCTGGCTGAAGACAGTCATAACGAGAGTCGAATAATCGAACGCCTGCATCACATCCAGCGTGAAAAGGGGGATGAACTCTATCAAGCTCTTTTGTATGTCCTTACCCACCTCGAATTTTCCAAGAAGACCGCCAAGAAACACTGGGAAGGAATAATGGCTCATCGACGGGAGATGAGCGAAATTCTCGGGCGCGAGATCGGACTTCGGGTAGCCATGTGTGATTATTTCTTCAATGTCAACAAGACCTTGAAGAATCCGATTATTATCGAAATCGACGTCTTTGAAGAGGCGCGGCGTTTTTCTAACACTGACGGGTTGACCGGCCTTTTCAATCGACGATATTTTCAAACCGCCCTCGAGAGGGAATTATCCCGGGCAAAACGCTTTAATAACGATCTTTCTCTCATCTTCATAGATATCGATGATTTCAAGCAATACAATGATACCTACGGGCACCTGGCGGGTGACGAGGTTCTCAAGACCGTGGCTCAGACGTTGCTCCAAAGCAAAAGGATGATCGATATCGCTTGTCGATACGGCGGAGAGGAATTTGTGCTTATCCTGCCGCGCTCCCCGAAAAGCGGGGCCCTCAACGTGGGCGAGAGGATTCGCAGGAATATAGAGGAAATCAAACCAAATCCAAAATCAAGCCGCCATCTGAAAAAGGCTATTACAATCAGCGGCGGGATTTCGACATTTCCCCAAGATGCTCTGGACGTGCAAAATCTTATCATGGGGGCTGACAACGCACTGTATTCAGCGAAAAGGTCGGGCAAAAATCGCATCGACCTCTTTTCGATTGAAAAAAGGCGGTTTATCCGCGTAAGGGTGGACAAGCCGATCTATTATAGAATCGTAGATGTGAAGGACGAACCCCTGCACGAAGGCCGAGCCCTGGATATCAGCGAAGGGGGGCTCCTTTGCGAGGTGGATAGGGTCATCCCTGCGGCAAGCACTATGTGGATCGAGATGAGGCTCCCGCGCTCTCAGAAGGTGCACTCCTTTCTCGGAGGCGTGGTTCGATCTAACGGGGGGAAACATCAACAACATCACGCAGGAGTAACCTTCCTGCGTATGCAACAGTATTCAAGGCAGGCCCTTTCACAATATGTCGGACAAGCCCTTCACCAGCATGGTGAAGGTGAACAATAGGAAATAGGATGAGTAAGGCTGCCCCGAATATATTTGAGCAAGATTCGCCGGTCACATCCATCCTGGCCAACCTGTTCCCCACCGGCTCGTACGTGAATCCTTCATCATCGACCATCCTTGGGGACATTCTATAGCACCTCCGGTCAAGGAAAATGTGAGAGGAGAATAACCCTTCAATATTATCCGGTTAGATAGCGTCGAGCAAATCCGGGTGATGCCTCGCAAATGGTTCAGGAGGTTGCGGTTGCGCTGGGGATGTCAATGGATGATAGTGAACCGGAAATGTCGGGGCAAGGATTACCCGTCGGCTTTGAGTGCCAGATCTTCCAGCAGTTCCCACCGGGCATAGGCCGCCTCCAACTCCCGTTCCAGTTCATCCAGACTGGCCTGCAGTCGTGCGACCTCCGTTCCGGCGGTCCTGTAAAGCTCGGGATCGACCATGGCAGCGAAAAGGTCCTGCTTACGCGCCTCCAGATTTTCGATTATGTCCGGCAGTTCCTCCCGTTCGCGCTGCTCCTTGAAGGTAAGCTTGCGGGGACTGGTGGAGACACTGCGAGATCTTTCCTTTTTGGGTTTCACTTCCGGAGGTGATTCCTCCGGCTGGGACCGCTGGCGGAGCCAGTCGTCGTAACCACCCACGTATTCTTTTACCCGACCCAATCCTTCAAAGACCAGGGTGGAAGTAGCGACGTTGTTCAGAAAGGTGCGGTCGTGGCTTACCAGCAGGACCGTCCCGTTGTACTCGATCAGCATGGCTTCCAGCAGTTCCAGACTTTCTCCGTCCAAGTC
>JAFGRE010000050.1 GCA_016935335.1 Deltaproteobacteria bacterium | reverse complement strand
TAGTCCATCAGAATCCACTCATCCGCAGTGTATCCTTCTATGCCGATTGGCGAATATCCGGCCTCGTCCATTTTTTCCTTGATATGGCGCGCAATGCCCCGGACCTGACGGCCCGATTGGCCGTGACAAATAAGGAAATAATCGGCGAAAGAAGACAATCGCGAAACATTGAGAACGACAACATCCTCCGCTTTTTGATCTAAAGCCGCTTGCACACAACAGCGAAACTTTTCTTTGGAAGTGCTGGGTACTTTTCTCGTAGGAACCTTCTCTCCTAAAATAGTCTTCCTCCTTTAATCCGTCTTATGTCGATAACCCAATCTGAAAGTAAACTCATTGTGAGCGAACATGTCATCCGCTGCCACGCCTCCTAGCGCGCGTACAGCTTATTGTTTTCGATATAATCAGCCACCGCTGAGGGCACGAGGTATCGAATGGACCTCCCTTGTTTCAACCGACTGCGAATCCCCCGTGAGGAGATGTCTATTAACGTGCCCTCGTAAAAGTGAACGGTATGATCGGACGAGTGACGGTAACAGTTCTCGTCGGCATGGTAATGGAAATCATCGGCCACGTCAACCGGAAGGATCGCGGAGATCTCCTTCTTCGGATACCCCGGCCTTGTGAACACAATAAAATTCACCAGGGAGAATAATCGCACAAAATCCCTCCAGGTCGTTATCTCCCCAAAAGAATCCATGCCCATCAGAAAATATAGTAATACCGAACCGTTACATTCAGCAAGAAAATGTTCGACAGTCAGGATTGAATAGGATGTTTGATCTCTCTTGATTTCAAAATCAGAGAACTCATAGGCGGAATTCCCGTGGATGGCTAATTCAACCATACGAAGCCGGTGGTCCGGATCGACTAACTCCTGAACCTCCTTATGAGGGGGGATGTGCGCCGGAACGAAGACAATTTTCTTGAGGTGAAACGATTCCCTGATCTCCTCAGCAGCCCGAAGATGCCCATAGTGAATAGGATTAAATGTGCCTCCGAAAAGACCGATTGTTTCCGGTTTGCCGTCGAATGGCGGCGCGCCGGCCCCGTGTCCGGGGTTATTCCCGAATCTGTCCATCACCATAGACAATAAACTTCGTGGTGGTTAATTCTTTGAGCCCCATAGGTCCGAAGGCATGGAGTTTCGTGGTGCTGATGCCTATTTCAGATCCCAGCCCGAGTTGATTGCCGTCGCTGAACCGGGTCGATGCATTTACCAGAACCGTTGAAGAACCGACCTCCCTGAGGAACTTTTGCGCGTTTTCATAGGATTGGGTGATGATGGATTCAGTATGGAGAGATCCGTACGTTTCGATATGTTTTATGGCCTCTTCAATGCCATCAACCACCTTGACCGCCAGAATAAGATCCAAATACTCCGCGTACCAGTCGTCTTCAGAGGCGTGGCCTATTCCAGAGACGATGGTACAGGTTCGGGGACACCCACGAATTTCAACTCCCTTTTCCTGCAGCCGGGGTATCAGCACCGGCAAGAATTCGGCGGCGATCTTCTGATGGACTAAGAGCGTTTCCAGGGCGTTGCAAACGCCGGGCCGTTGGCATTTTGCATTGATAACGATCCGTTCGCTCATTTCCGTTTCGGCGGTTTTGTCGACGAAAATATGACACGTGCCCTTGTAGTGCTTAATGACCGGAATTTTCGATTTCTCCACAACCGATCGAATCAGTTCCTCGCCGCCCCGGGGAATGATGACATCGATCAGTTCCTCCAGTTGCAGCATGGCATAGACCGCTTCCCTGTCGGCAAGGGGGATAAAGGAGACGGCATGGGGCGGTATTCCGTTCTTTGCGATCGCTTCTTGTAGAATGGAAACAATCGCCCGATTCGAATTCAAAGCTTCCGACCCGCCCCGTAATACGACCGCATTGCCTGACTTCAGGCATAGTCCCGCAGCATCAACCGTAACATTGGGCCGAGACTCGTAAATAATCCCGATTACCCCCAGAGGAATTCGCATCCGCCCCACCATCAACCCATTGGGCCTTCTCCACATCCCCGTCACCTCTCCCACCGGGTCAGGAAGGGTCGAGACTTCCCGTAACGCCGAAGCCATTTCCTCAATAACCGCGTCACTGAGCGTTAAGCGATCAACTAAGGCAGCGCTCAAACCCTTATCCCGCGCCGCGACAATATCCCGGACGTTTTCTTCCTGTAATCGCAACCGTTGTGCGATAAGCGCATCAGCCATATCCAGGACGGCCCTGTTTTTCGCCTCCGTAGACAAGCGTGCAACGCCTATTGAGGCCTCTTTTGCTTCCCGGGCGATGCGAATTACATCCTCAGCTACAGACATAGATCACCTCTCATACAAGCACAAGGTCATCACGGTTGATGACTTCGTCATAATGTTTGTACCCTAGTATGCGCTCAATCTCCGCCGTTGATTTTCCTCGAATTTTTCCCAGCTCCGCGGAGGTATAATTTACCAATCCCCGGGCAATCTCTTTCCCTCGGTGATTAACGATGCGCACCGAATCACCAAACTTAAATTGTCCGTCAATCTTGGCAATGCCGATTGCCAACAGGCTCTTGCCCTTTTTTAAGATCGCCTCTTGGGCGCCGTTATCGATAACCAGCGTACCTTTTGCCTTAAGAGTACACGCTATCCAGTGTTTCCGGCCGGCAAGCGCAGCCTTTTGAGGGAGAAAAAATGTTCCGACTTCTTTCCCTGCAAAGATGAACCCTAAAATATTAGGGGCCAATCCATTGGCGATAATTACCGGAATGCCGTATTTCGTTGCGTTTTGGGCGGCATTGATTTTCGTGGTCATACCGCCAACCCCGTGAGAGCTAATGGACCCTCCCGCGAAGGCTTCCACCTTTTTGGTTATCATCTTTACAAGCGGGATCAGACGGGCGTTCTTATCTTTCTGGGGATCCGTTTCAAAGAGTCCATCGCGATCGGTAAGGATGATCAGTAAATCGGCTTCTACGAGGTTGGTTGTGATTGAAGCGAGGTTGTCATTATCTCCTAATTTGATCTCATCAACCACCACCGAGTCATTCTCATTGATGATGGGAACAACGCCCATCTCCAACAATGTAAACAGCGTATTGCGCGCATTCAGAAACCGGGTACGATTTTTGAGGATGAGGTCCGTCAGGAGGACCTGCCCGACTTTGATATTTTTCTCCTTAAAAAACCGATCGTAATTTTCCATGAGACCGGTCTGTCCCACTGCCGCCGCTGCCTGCTTCAGGGGAATGTTTAAGGGGCGTTGTTTCATCCCCAACTTACGAACGCCAATGGCCACTGCGCCGGAGGAGACGATGACAATTTCATGCCCCTTCTCCTTAAGGTCGGCTATTTGATCCACTAAGCCGGCAAAGGCGTTAAAATTGATTATTGTTCCGGGATCGGTCAACACACTGCTGCCGATCTTTATGACTACTCTTTTTATGTTTTTGAGTAATCCGATGCGTATTTCATTCACGCTCATAGTTCTTTAGCCGTCCTCCGTCTGATCAATGAAAGCAGCTCGCCAATCCCCTGGCCGGTGACTGCAGAAATCAATACAAAAGGATAGGCAACGTCGTGGTAATAAGAAATGACTTCCGGGGCGACCTTCTGCGAGGGCATCACGTCCACTTTATTCAAAGCTACCACTCGAGGCCGTTGAATAAGACTGGAATTATAACTCTCTAATTCTTTGATAATAATTCGGTACTCTCTGCCGGGATCATGCGGGTCAATGCACCCCAGATCCAGAATGATCACCAGCAGGTTCGTCCGCTCGATATGGCGCAGGAACCGGAGCCCGAGGCCTGCTCCTTGGTGGGCTCCTTCGATGATTCCCGGAATATCGGCTACCACAAAGCCCTCGGAATCATCGGCAGATACTACACCCAGATGAGGAGTAAGGGTCGTAAAGGGATAACTCGCCACTTTGGGGTGAGCTGCCGAAATTCGCGAAAGGAGCGTGGATTTCCCCGCGTTCGGAAGGCCGACTATGCCCACATCGGCCAAAAGCTTCAACTCGAGCTTTAACCGCCGCTTCCCCCCTTTTCCCCCTTCCTGGGCTATTTTAGGCGCCTGGTTGGTGGATGACTTAAAGTGGGCGTTCCCCTTCCCTCCTCTGCCGCCGCGGGCAACGACACAGCGCTCGCCCTCATGAATGAGATCCTGCACGATATCGTCTGTTTCGACGTCGCGAACGATTGTTCCCTTGGGAACAAAAATCTCTCGGGTCTCGCCACGCTTACCGTGCTGCAGCTTACCCTTCCCGTGCTGGCCGCGACCGGCCTTATAGTATTGTTGGTAGGAAAGATCCAAAAGGGTGGGCTCTTTATCGGCGACAACTAAGACAACATCTCCTCCTCGCCCTCCATCGCCACCGTCAGGCCCTCCGCGCGGAACGTATTTCTCGCGGCGGAAGCTAACGCACCCATTCCCTCCTTCGCCCGCTTCAACCCATATCTTGACTTCGTCGACAAAGCGCATTCAGGATTCGGCTACGTTTGCTGCGGATATACACTTACCCTTTTCCGCTCGCGCCCCGCCCGCTCGTAGGTAACGATGCCGTCAATCTTGGCAAACAACGTAAAGTCATTTCCCAATCCCACATTCCTTCCCGGATGAATTTTGGTGCCCACCTGTCGTACCAGAATATTTCCGGCTTTGACAAATTGGCCGCCAAAGCGTTTCACTCCAAAACGCTGCCCCCGGCTGTCGCGACCATTCCGCGAGCTTCCCTGTCCTTTCTTATGAGCCATTATCGCTACTCCTCTGGTCTATCATTTATGACTATACTCATAATCCTTGAGGTATTTGAGAAATTCACTGTCGGTGCTCAACATTAGCCAGGTATTCTCATCAAGGATATCTTTGTAAATATCTAGTGTTTTTACAAACGAATAAAACTCCGCGTCCCGGTTGTAGGCCTCGGCATAAAGCTGGGCCGCCTCTCCGTCGGCTTTTCCTTTGATTTCCTGAGCTTTTCGGTATGCTTCGGATGAAATCCTCTGCAGTTCTTTCTCTCTTTCTCCCTCGATCTTCTTGCTTTCTCCCATGCCCTCGGATCGAAACTTCTCCGCAATTTGTTTTCGTTCCTGGATCATCCGGCCATAGACCGCTTTCTGCACCTCCTCAACATAATTGATTCGCTTGACCCGCACGTCTACCACCTCAATGCCGAATTCAGCCAGCTTCGGCTGCGCCTGTTCCAAAATCATTCGGGTTATTTTCTCCCGCCCGGTTTTTACTTCCGCAATCGGAACTTTTTCACCAATCTGCTCCAATCCGACCTCCATAGTATCCATGGAACGATTGGTGTTCCTTACCGACTCAATAAGGTGGTAGGAAGTGATGAAGTTTCGCACCGCCGGATCAATAATATCGTCCAGTTTTCTCAGTGCCCCGGATTCATTATTGACGGTTCTAAAAAATTGCAGCGGATCCGTAATCCGCCACCGGGCAAACGCATCTACCCAAATAAAAGTCTTGTCAAGGGTTGGGATCTGACCCGGATCGCCGTCCCATTCCAGCAGGTTTTTGGGGAACCGGTTGACCGCCTGGATAACGGGAATTTTCCCCTTAAGCCCCGGTTCCGCTATCGGTTCACCCACTGGTTTTCCGAACTGCGTGATCACCACCTGCTCGGTTTCATCCACGGTGTAAACGCAGTTGATCCCTATAAAAACCGCCAGGGCTATCAGAATAATCGGCAAGGAGACCTTCATCATTTGACCTCTTTTTCCTGAAGATTTAAGAGCGGCAGGAGCGTTTTTTGCTCGTTGTCGACTATGTATTTGGTCCTGATCTTGGGCAGCACCTCCTGGAGAGCTTCCAGATAGAGCCGGCGACGGGTTACATCCTCGGCCTTCCGATATTCTTCCCAGACCGCTAAAAATCGATGGGTATCTCCCTTGGCTCGGTTTGTGCGATTGAGAGCATATCCCTCGGCGCTTTTGATCATTTTTTCAGCATCTCCCAGGGCGGCCGGAATAGCCTTGTTATACTCTTCCTTAGCCTTATAGATCATCTTCTCTTTTTCCTGGATTGCCTGATTCACCTCGTTAAATGAAGGTTGAACGGGTTCAGGAACATTGGTTCGCTTCAGCTCCACGTTCTTGAGACTGATTCCCGTTTCCGCTTCATCAAGGGCTTTTTGGAGTTCCACCTTCGCCAAGTCAGCGATTTCTTTGCGTTTGTTAATCACTTCATTGATGCTCCGGTCTCCCACCACCTGGCGCATGATCGCCTCGGATAAATCACGCAGGGTTTCACGGACATTTCG
>JAFGRE010000239.1 GCA_016935335.1 Deltaproteobacteria bacterium | reverse complement strand
TTAGACCGGAAACTAGCATGATTATGAGGAATCGCATGCTTGAGGCAAGCGCAGGACCTCCCAGCGGGTGTTCATGCTTCACTGCTGTTGGAGTTGTTAGGAGTTTGTCATGCTTAATGATTTCGTATATATTAAGAAATAGAAGGAGATCAAGGCATGGGACACATTGCAGATGCCCCTTCAAGGCCGAAGACATCCGAAGGGGAATTAGGTAGTATAACGTAGCGATGCGGCTTCGTTTTGAAAGAGACCTCCATGCTCGGGGCCGCCGGTTTCAGCATTTCAAACAGCTAAATAGTCACGAATCATTGAAAGAGTTATTTTGATTAAACCGGCTGTCGTAAGGTCATCCGGAAGCGATCTTTAGCCGACCAGAGTTTAAACAAGGAGTCCGGTATGTCAAAATTCTCGTTGGACGTTCTCGAACGATGTGTATTTCCGTTTGTAAAAACTGAGGACCCCGATGTCCTTTTAGGAGCGACCTTCGGCGAAGATGTGGCGCTGACCCGAATTGGGGGGGATGTCTTGGTCTCTCATGTGGACCCAATCGTCGGGGCCATAAGCAATATCGGCTGGTTGGCAGTCCACGTGGCCTGCAACGACATTGCCACGAGCGGGGTCCGTCCCCGCTGGATCTTACTATTGGTCTTGGTTCCCACATTGCACGATGAGGATCTGTTGGAGCAGATCATGCGCGATGCCGGGCGGGCAGCAAAGGAGATCGGCGCCTCCATCGTCGGCGGTCATACCGGATATTCGTCCGGGCTATCCAGACCGTTGGTCGCCGTCACGGCCCTGGCAACCGCATCGGGCCGCAGACTGGTGCGCACCGCCGGGGCTCGAATCGGCGACCACGTGCTGATCACCAAAGGCATTGCCCTTGAAGGAACGGCCATTCTGGCTCAAGATTTTTGCGATGTGGCGGAACGGATCGGATTGACAGAGCAAGATCTGGAGAAAGCAAAAGCCCTCATGGGCGACGTCAGTGTTATCCCGGAGGCCCTGGTTCTCGCAGAGCACGGGGCGACCTCCATGCACGACGTAACGCGAGGCGGGCTCCTGGAAACCTTACTGGAGACCTCCCTCTTATCATCGGTGGGGATTGAATTGGATGCTTCCCTGGTGCCGATTCCTTCTGTAGTTGCTCAGTTCGCTGAAGCCTTCCAATTCGACCCGCTCCGGATGATCTCCTCAGGGACCCTGGCGGCCACAGTTCCAGCAGATCGGTTAGCGGACGCGTCAGATGCTCTGACAAAGATTGGGGTGCTTTCGGCCGAGGTGGGCCGAGTTATCGATGGGGCCGGTGTGCACCTCCTCCGCAAGGGAGAGCCGACCCACTATCGCCACATCCGGTGTGAAGAGGACGAATTGGCCCGCTTGTGGACTGTCTATCCCCGGAATGAATAGTTTTGGTATAAGCAACAAACCATTGCGGGGATCAAAATGATTATCTGTGTTACCGGTGGAAAAGGAGGGTAAAAAGCCATGTACAAGGTGGATATCTCTGAAACCGAAGATAACTTCATTGTCGGGGCAGAGATTCCCGGATTGGAAGCGAAAGATGTAAATTTGACTATATCAGGAGACCTCCTCACGATTAAAGGTGAGAAGAAGAAGGAAACAGAGGAAAAGGACGAGCACTGTTATTGTACAGAGAGATATTACGGTGCTTTCCAGCGAGTTTTTCAACTGCCGAGCAATGTGCAAGCCGATAAAATCGAGGCGGCCTTTGACAAAGGTGTTTTAAATGTGACCATCCCGAAGGCGGAGGAAGCTAGAAGAAAACAAATTGAAATTAAGGTTAAATAGATGTCCACCCGCCCTCCCGAGCTACAATTGAACAAGACGGATAATAAGACTTTGCTCAGTTCATACAATACAAAGGGGGGAAAATATGATAGAAATAAAGCGCGTTCTTTTTCCAGTTGATTTTACGGAAAACTCATCAAGGATTTTACCCTATGCGTTAACCGTTTCTGCGAAGTTTGGTGCTACCATTTACCTGCTCCATGTTGTGGAGGACTTCTCTAAATGGACGGGCGGCTTCTATATTCCCGGTGTTTCGATAGATTTGTATCGCAAAGAGGCCTTATCCGCCGCTGAAAAGACTATTGAAAAAACCTCGGAACAGTTGCACGGTTACCTTCAATTTAAAAAAAAGATTGTTTTCGGTGATCCGATCCAGGAAATCTTGAAAACCATTGAATCAGAAGCAATAGACCTCGTGGTCATGGGCACCCATGGGCGTAAAGGGTTGGAGCATGTGGTTTTTGGCAGTGTTGCCGAGAATGTCGTAAAAAAGTCGCCGGCGCCCGTGTTGACCATTAATCCCTACAAGACCAAATGATCGCTCTTGTGCAAGGAGGGGAGATGGCAAGGAAGAATAGCACGAAAGCACATTAAGAATTCCGTAAAGGAGTGAGCATTTGCCTCCGCAATATACATACAAAAGGAGAATTTAAATATGGCTGGTGAGGCTGGTAATGTGGTTGTGCCCTTGGACGTTCCCAAATCAGCCCAGGAATCCTATATCAAGAACTACCAGGCAATGACCAACAAAAGCGGACGATTGATGCTTTTTGCGGGCGATCAAAAGGTAGAGCACCTGAATGACGATTTCTATGGCGAGGAAATCCACCCGGATGACGGCGATCCGGAACATCTATTCAAGATTGCGAGCCGAGCGGATATAGGTGTTTTTGCCGCGCAGTTGGGCCTCATTGCGAGATACGGCATGGATTATACCGGTGTTTCCTATCTGGTGAAACTGAATTCCAAAACCAATCTCATTAAAACGTCCCAATCCGATCCGTTCAGTCAGCAGTGGTTGCATGTGAATCAGGTGGTGGATTTTCGTCTCCGGAGCGGACTGAATATATTGGCCGTTGGATATACGATCTATCTTGGAAGTGAGCATGAGGCGAACATGCTTCACCAGGCAGCCCGGATTATTTACGACGCCCACCAACATGGCTTGATCACAGTGCTTTGGATATATCCTCGCGGCAAGGCTGTGGCCGATGAGAAAGATCCCCATCTGATTGCGGGCGCCACAGGAGTGGCCGCTTGTCTGGGCAGCGATTTTGTTAAGGTAAACTACCCCAAAAAGGACGGGTTTGAATCCAGAGAGATATTCAAAGAGGCGGTTTTGGCGGCAGGCCGCACGAAAGTCGTCTGCGCGGGAGGATCGAGTATAGATGTGGAAGCGTTCCTGCGGCGGCTCCATGATCAAATAGTTGTCAGTGGCGCTTCCGGCAACGCTACCGGACGAAACATCCACCAAAAGCCCTTGGAAGAGGCGATTGAGATGTGTAATGCCATCTATGCGATTACTGTAAAAGGAAAAAGCGTAGAGGAGGCCCTGAAGAGCTTTACCAAACGCGCAAATCGGGAAGACGGACCGGCGCATCTCGATCCTTGCCTGTAAAAAGAAAAGAAGGTGGGTCATGGCGATATATTTCAAGATCACTGCACATCAAAACTCCGACAACCTTCACTCAAGGTTGGACGGGAGCTCAGCTCATGAACACCTATATGCTCTTGAAAAACGCTGCCGCTTTTCTTCAAGAGCCATCATTTATAGGGAGGGCTTGCGAGAGGTGGACCCTTTTGGGCTGTCCGTGTTCCAGGCCGATCTGAAAAGCTTGAAACAGGAGAGAAGATGCAGAGCCATGCTCTTTACGAACGATCATGCCGGTGAGCCGGCCCCTGAAGAAAGCAAAGACACCATATTGTCCTGAAAAGGAGCAGCGAGTTCTGTGGAAACAATGCCCAGAGGAACCGCTGAGCATGAAAATGAACTCTTTTCGCCGCACATGCTAAGTTTTATGGAGAGCAACTTTTCGAAAGCCCTCCGAGCTCAACCAGAATGCATTTAAGTCTCTGAGAGGGGGGAGAAATGGTAGAGATAAAGCGCATTCTTTTTCCAATCGATTTTACAGAAAATTCCTTTAGATTCTTACACAATTGATCTGAGGTTTTATCTCTCAGAAGTTTTAAGCTGCTAATAACTCAGTAATTTTCTCTATGTAATCA
>JAFGRE010000238.1 GCA_016935335.1 Deltaproteobacteria bacterium | reverse complement strand
TCTTCGGTCAACTCAAAATTCATGTTTAACTCCTTTCAAACACGTAAAGGGTTTAGGGAATAAGTATGTCTCAGGATTCAAAATCTCCTATGGACTAAATACTATAAAAGATGAAACTGAGTTTAAAAATAAGATGTTTACTAAATTAATAGGGATTCTGTCAACAAAAATTTGCTTCAATTTCGCCTTTTTATGTTCACGAGGAAACGACGACTCAATCCCTGCTTTTCAACCAGCATCCCTATTCACAAATGCTCCGCAAAGTTAACAAGAAAGGCCGAATATGGCAATAGAATCGAACATGGAACCCATAAAAATCCTCCCAAGGTATTTATTGACAAAGAACAGGAAGTTTTTTATAAACATTGTGTGATTGCGCCTGTAGCTCAGTTGGATAGAGCAACGGACTTCTAATCCGTAGGTCGCCCGTTCGAATCGGGCCAGGCGTGTTTATTTTGCCGCTACCGAGCGCTATCAAATGCCTCGCAGCTTGTTTATCGGGAATACTTGCTTATTGTTCGCTGATTTTCCCCGATTCCGAAGCAGCAAAATTCATTGGCCGGGTTTTTATCGGTGCTCTGCAAAGGGACCCCGAGCGAGCGAATAGCATCGATACCGTCGTCAATCAAGCCTTACCGATTATGTTTGCAAATTAATGTCCAGATGTTTTGAGAGAGCTGTCCGTGGGTGAAATTAAAAGCACACTGGAACTTGTCATGGAACGGACTAAGCACCTCTCCCTCTCGGGAGAGGAGAAACGTGACCAGCGGCAAGAGGAAATAAGAACTAAGGTTAGAAGCCTTGTGCAAAAATATCGCGACCGGACTATCAAAAAGCACCGTCTCGAAGGCGAGATCCGGGTTCTCCGGAAAGACTACGCAGAAGAAGAAAACATCATCCTCACGGCAATCATTGACAATCTCTCCCTTGATGAGGACAATACGCCTATATTTGCCCTCCTGCAAGCGCCATTTAACCGTAACATCCAAGGCATCAACACACTCTGCAAAAACTACCAAGCCGCAGTGGAAACGGCGAAGCAAAAAAGGGCTGAGGACCTCAAACAATATCTAAGGGAAAAGTATTCCATCGAGGGAACCGCTGTTATTCCCTGTTTTGCCTTCGACCGCGAATGGCAAACCCAGGTTCAAAGCCTGAGATCTCGCTATACCAGACAATTAGCCGAGGAAAAGACCGCATTGATTGCCGAGTAACATCCATCATACCAGAGAAAACCAGCAATGCTCCATCCGATCAAAATTTGATGTAATCTCTCCTGCCCCTGAAAGAAACCCTCCATGTCCGGGTAATAACCACTCGGTTTTCAAATCCCTGACTTTCTTAATGCTCTTCCTCATGGCCGAATCATCCCCGCCGGGGAGATCCGTCCGGCCCACCCCATCTCTAAAAACCAGATCCCCGGAAAACAATGCCTTTCGCTCCGGCCAATAGACCGCAATGGATCCCGGTGAATGTCCGGGAGTATGCACGATAGTGAGTGTAAGATCACCGACAATCAGTTCGCCTTCCTGCAGCAAGAAATCAGGAGCAATAATATCTGACGTCAAGCCGAAGACGCCGCGGGGATAGTCATCCATTGACCTAGCGAACCGCCATTCCTCAGCATGGATGGTGATGAGTGCCGGGGTTTTCATGAATAATCTGGCAGCCTCAACATGGTCCGGATGGGCGTGAGTGCAGATCACCAGCCCGATATCTTTGACCTCCAAACCCACCTCAGCAAGACCTTCTTCTATGGAGTCAAACAGGTCAACGTGGCCGGGATCAATAAGCACGGGCATTATCCCCTTTATCAAATAGGTATTACAATTGTTGACAGTCATCGACCTCCACGGAAAAGCATGGAGGTTGTCAAAAATTTGCATGGTTACACCTTTCTTCCTCTCCTAGCCGCGTCCTCAAACAACCAGCCTTGGCTCATTCACCCTAAACTTGTAATGTTTCCTTACAGAATAGTCAAGAAAAGAGAGAGATAAGCCGATATATTAACGGAGAGTACAGTACGATTCGTGTTAAGGAGGAACCGTATTCAGGACCAGAGAAGGCTAACGTTTCGAACCATCAACGGCATGGGTTTGCTTCCGGAAGACCCATCAAGCGGCACGAGAGAAGATGGGCATGGTCCCGAGATGTTTTTTCGTCATGGGGCAGAACATGTCAGAAAAACTTCAGGATTATTCACCCGACTGAAACGGCAACCTGATTCTCGCGCCCGGGAGAGGGATATGCCCGGCATAGCATTGTTGTGCCTGAATCCGAACCTCAGCAATTCCGGCGGTCAAATCGGAGCGCTTGCCGTTCGTTTCTCCGGATGGCAAGAAATCCTGAAGCTCGAATTCTCACAACCAAACAGTTTGGAAAGATGCCGTTACCGGAATCTTTTAGCGGATAATGACGGCGAAAATGCAAAATACTTATCACCGCAAGAAAAAGTATTGAACACCCTTGTATTTTATGCTATTGCTTTTCATCTCTTTTTCTTTGTGGTATATTTTTAGCGTCCCCTGTGAATTTACCATGCGTTCACCGTATTGGTATCAGTGGTGGGTGTAGCTCAGCTGGTTAGAGCACTGGGTTGTGGCCCCAGAGGCCGAGGGTTCAAGTCCCTTCACTCACCCTTGAGCGCCCGTAGCTCAGTTGGATAGAGCGTCGGACTTCGAATCCGCAGGTCGCCCGTTCAAGTCGGGCCGGGCGTATAATGGGCCGTTAGCTCAACAGGTAGAGCAACTGACTCTTAATCAGTAGGTTCGGGGTTCGAGTCCCTGACGGCTCATATTCCTTGCTTGCCTTGAAAGACGCTATCGCAACAATTCCAATGTATTGCGAGAGTGGCGGAATTGGCAGACGCACTGGATTTAGGATCCAGCGGGTAACCGTGGGGGTTCAAATCCCCCCTCTCGCATAAGCAAATCACACACGCTCACGAGAAAAGAAGACGATGGATTTGAAGATAACCGTACATGATATCAGCACAGTAGAAAAAAAAATCGACGTAACCGTTCCGGCAGATAGTGTTACCAGCAAGTTGGATGAGTTCTACAAAACCTTGCGCAGTACAGTGCGAATAAAGGGCTTTCGACCCGGGAAAGCTCCTCGATCCATACTGGAGCGGTTTTATGGAAAGCAGGCTGAGAATGAGGTACTCACCAAACTGGTCGACGATACGTTGCAGGAGACCTTTCAAGAAAAAGAGATCCATCCAGTTTCACAGCCGATAATAGACAATGATAAGCTGAAAACAGGAGAGGATTTCATGTATACCATACGCGTCGAGGTGGCTCCACAAATTCCTCTGGATGAGCCGTATCGCGGTTTGGAAGTCCAACAGGAAAAAGTCGCAGTCACTGACGATGATGTCGATAATTACCTTAAACAATTGCGGGATTACCACTCTCAACTCAAGGCACTGGACCCCCCCCGACCTATTTGCTCGGGCGATTTCATCGTTATTGATTATGCCGGATCACTTGAGGGTGTTCCACTCAAGGGGGGAGAGGTAAAAGACAAGCTCCTTGAAGTGCAACCCGACAGTTTTCTCCCGGGATTCACTTCCCAGCTTATCGGGCTGCGACAAGGGGACGAGAGAGAGATAACCGTCACTCTCCCGGATGACTATGCGGAAAAGGAACTTGCGGGCAAAGCACTCGTTTTCCGTGTTGCCATAAAAGACATCAAGGAAAAAATCACGCCCCCTCTCGACGACCATTTTGCTCGGGATATGGGTGAGTTTGAAACGCTTTCGGACCTAAGGGCGCATCTCCGAAAGGAAATTGAAGCTCGCGAGGAACAACGGGTACTCAGTCTTCTCCACGATGCTATTGTCCAGAAGATTGTTGAAAACAACCCGTTTGACGCGCCCCCCTCCCTCGTGGAAAAACAGACCGATTTTTTAATTTTTCAGGCCCGGTCCCGTTTACGGGAGCAGGGCATCACCTTGGATTCATCCGCCATGGTTGATCGTGAATTGAAACAAGCGTACCGGCCGGTTGCCGAACTCCAGGTAAAACGAACGTTTCTGCTCAAAGCAATCGCAGCCAAGGAGGGCGTCACCGTCTCCCCTGCCGAGATAAAAGAGTATCTCGACAAATTGGCATCAGCTTCAGGGCACGATCTAAAGAACCTTACCGAGGGCCCTGAACGGGAAGAGGCGCGAGAACGCGTCAAGGAGAAAGTCTTGGAAGACAAAACCCTTGCTTTTCTAGAGAAAGAATCTAAAATTGAAACGATTGAACGAAAACCCACACCATAAATACGGGAGACACCTTCGTTGACACTGATACCTATTGTTGTTGAGCAAACGAGCCGCGGCGAACGCGCTTACGATATTTACTCACGGTTATTGAAAGACAGAATAATTTTTCTCGGTACCCCTATCGACGATCTCGTCGCCAACCTCGTCATAGCTCAACTGCTCTTTCTTGAATCAGAGGATCCCGACAAGGATGTTTATCTCTATCTCAATACGCCGGGCGGGCACGTAACCGCCGGACTCGCCATTTATGACACCGTGCAATATATAAAACCGGACGTCTGTACGATCTGCATGGGCCAAGCGGCAAGTATGGGGGCGTTGCTTCTCGCAGCCGGCACACCGGGAAAACGATATTCCTTGCCGCATTCGCGAATTTTGATCCATCAGCCCTTGGGGGGATTCCAAGGACAAGCGACCGATATCGATATCCACGCCAAGGAGATTCTTCGAACCAGGGCTGAATTAGACCGAATTTTGACCAAACATACCAAGCAGCCCCTTGACAAAATTCGTGAGGATACCGAGCGCGATTTCTTCATGACCGGCCTGCAAGCCAAGGAATACGGCATAATCGATGAGGTGATCGAGAAAAATCCTCATCGAGGCGCTGATGCAAAAAGTCATGAATAAAGGAGAAGGTGCCAGTGAGTAAGAAACCATCCGACAAATACAATAATCTCTTTTGTTCATTTTGTGGAAAAAGCCAGGAAGAAGTCAAGAAATTGATCGCCGGGCCATCGGTCTATATTTGCGACGAATGCATAGAACTCTGCAATGACATTATTGCCGAGGAATATGAAAAAGAGGATGCCGCACAAAGACGCACCAGGACCCTTAAACCAGCGGAGATTCATAGGGCACTGGATGACTATGTTATCGGTCAGGAACGGGCGAAAAAAATCCTCTCCGTCGCCGTCCACAACCATTATAAAAGAATAGAAGTTCGATCCCTCAACAGCGATGTTGAGTTGCAGAAAAGCAATATCCTTTTAGTAGGCCCCACGGGGACGGGTAAAACCCTCCTCGCTCAAACCTTGGCTCGCATCCTTAACGTGCCCTTCACCATCGCTGACGCCACCACCCTTACTGAGGCGGGATATGTCGGAGAGGACGTGGAAAACATCATTCTCAGCTTGCTGCAGGTGGCTGACTACGATATCGAACGAGCGTCGCGAGGGATCATTTATATCGATGAAATCGATAAAATTTCTCGCAAAATCGACTCGCCCTCGATTACCAGAGACGTTTCCGGCGAGGGAGTACAACAAGCGCTCTTAAAAATCATCGAGGGAACGCTGGCTAATGTGCCCCCTAAGGGCGGACGCAAGCACCCGCAACAGGAATTTCTTCAGGTAGACACAACCAATATTCTGTTTATCTGTGGCGGTGCTTTTACGGGACTTGAAGGAATCATTGAAAAGCGCCTTGGACATAGCACGATGGGCTTTACGGGAAAGATCGTCAGCAAGTACAAACGTAATCTGAGCGAAATTCTGGCCCAAACCCAACCCGAAGATTTGCTCAAGTTCGGGCTAATTCCCGAACTTATCGGCCGCTTGCCGGTTATTGCGTCACTTGAGGAGCTCTCCGAGGAAGCCCTTGTGCAGATCCTCACCGAACCAAAGAATGCTCTCGTAAAACAGTATGAAAAAATGTTTTCCTTTGAGGATGTAAAACTCCGCTTCACTGATGGAGCGTTGCGTTCAATCGCAAAAGAGGCGATACGGCGCAAATCGGGGGCTCGGGGGTTACGATCGATCATGGAAGATATCATGCTCGATATCATGTACGAAATTCCCTCACAGCCCACTATCAGAGAGTGTATCGTTAACGAAGAGGCTGTGTTTAAGAATGAAAAGCCCCTGATCCTCTATGAGAAGGAGACGCGTTCCGCCTAAACCGGCTCAAAACAAGTTGCTATGATTTCCAACCATCCGAGAAGTCCGGAGAACAGTAGTATGCCATCAAAAGAGAGGTCGTATCCCCTGTTACCGCTGAGGGATATTGTTCTGTTTCCTCATATGATTGTTCCTCTTTTCGTGGGCCGTCAAAGGTCCATCCTGGCGCTAGAGGATGCGATGAGACATGAAAAGTTGATTTTTCTCGCCTCTCAAAAAACGCCCAATACTGAAGATCCCCAAGAAGAAGACGTATTCACCGTCGGAACCGTCGGAATGATCCTCCAGTTGCTCCGACTTCCCGATGGAGGAGTAAAGGTTTTGGTGGAAGGGAAATCGCGTGCAATCATCGATCGCTTTTTGCCGAATCATGAGTTTTTCCAGGTGGCGGTTAACGAAATAGACGATACTGCCGTTGTAACGCCTGAGATCAAGGCCCTCATGCGGGCAATCCATTCTACGTTCGAGACCTATGTCAAACTCAACAGAAAAGTACCCCCGGAGATGATGATATCGGTGGGTTCGATAGAGGATCCGAATCGGATGACCGATACCATCGCGGCTCACTTAAACCTAAAATTGGAGGACAAACAAGCCCTTCTGGAACTCGAAGACGCAAAAAGGCGGCTTGATAAGCTCTATAACGTTATGAGGACCGAAAGCGAAATTCTCGAAATCGAGGAACGCATCCGCAACCGGGTAAAGAAGCAGATGGAGAAAACCCAAAAAGAGTATTATCTTGCCGAACAAATGAGGGCTATCCAGAAGGAAATGGGCGACAAGGATGAAGCCACCTCCGACCTCAAGGAATTAGAGCAACAAATTAAAAAGAAAAAGTTGTCTCCGGAGGCCACTGAAAAGGTAAAAAAGGAGTTCAAGAAACTCAAATTTATGCCTCCCATGTCGGCTGAAGTCACTGTGGTGAGGAATTATATTGACTGGATGCTTTCCTTGCCGTGGTACGACAAAACGGAAACAAAACTCGACATAAAGGAAGCGGAACGAATTCTCGACGAAGATCACTATGGTTTGAAAGAACCGAAGGAACGCATCATCGAGTATTTGGCGGTTCAGACCCTCGTAGAAAAGCTTCGAGGACCCATTCTTTGCTTTGTGGGCCCCCCCGGAGTCGGCAAAACGTCGCTCGCAAAATCCATCGCGCACGCAACCGGGCGAAAATTTGTGCGTCTTTCGTTAGGGGGTGTCCGAGACGAGGCGGAGATCAGAGGTCATCGCCGAACCTATATTGGTGCGCTGCCGGGTAAAATTCTCCAGTGCCTAAAGAAAGCTGGTTCCAACAATCCGGTTTTCTGCTTGGACGAAGTTGACAAGATGAGCACTGATTTCCGAGGAGACCCCTCCGCAGCACTCCTGGAGGTGTTGGACCCGGAACAAAACTATGCGTTCAATGATCACTATATCGATGTCGATTATGACTTGTCCGACGTTTTGTTCATAACCACAGCCAATACCCTGCCGGCCATTCCCCCGCCCTTGCAGGATCGAATGGAAATCATTCGACTTCCCGGGTACACCGAGGACGAAAAACTCAATATTGCCAGGAAGTTTCTGGTTCCGAAACAGATAAAAGCGAACGGCCTCGAAAAAATCAACATCTCATTTTCTGACAACGCCCTTTTGACCATTATTCGCAGATATACACGAGAGGCAGGAGTCAGGAATTTGGAACGCGAAATAGCCTCCGTCTGTCGGAAAGTTGCTCGAAACGTCGCCAGAGACAGCATGACCACTTCCTTCCAGATTACCGCCCAGAACATTTCAAAACATCTGGGAGTGTACAAATTCAGGTATGGAACAGCGGAAGACAGGGATGAAATCGGGTTGACTACCGGTCTGGCCTGGACTGAAGCCGGCGGCGAACTCCTTGCTGTAGAGGCGGTCCTTATGCCTGGTAAAGGCAACCTTGTGTTAACCGGCAAGCTGGGAGACGTAATGCAGGAATCAGCCCAAGCCGCCCTCAGCTACGTTCGTTCCCGGGCTGAATTATTGCGCCTTGACAGAGACTTCTTTCAAAATGTGGATATTCACATACATGTCCCTGAAGGAGCCATCCCCAAGGACGGCCCCTCCGCGGGTATCGCTCTGGCCACAGCCTTGGTCTCTGCGGTTATCAGAAAGCCCGTACGAAAAGACATTGCCATGACCGGGGAAATAACCTTGCGCGGCAAGGTCCTGCCCATAGGCGGTCTTAAGGAAAAACTCATCGCCGCTCATCGCGGTAATGTCGCCACTGTCATTATCCCTCAGGAAAACGAAAGGAACCTCAAAGATATACCTTCGCGCATCCGTAATGACCTCGAAATCGTTCTCGTCGACCATGCCGACGATGTGTTGCGCAAAGCCCTTATTCTAGGAGATCCGGATACGTTCCTAAGGAAACAAGCTGGAGATAACGGCGGCGAGTTTATCACGCCGTCACCGAGCCCTGGTGAGAGCATGGTGGCTCATTGACAATTATAGTATCGGGCGGATAGCTCAGTTGGGAGAGCGCCGGCCTTACAAGCCGGAGGTCACAGGTTCAAGCCCTGTTCCGCCTACTAATAAAATCAAGGGGTTATCTGTTTTGGATAGCCCCTTTACTTTTCTTGGTTGCGTATAGGTTGCGGATTGTTGCGTCATCATCCAATCTATCGACGGCTTCTTTATTCCCTCCTGGAGCAAGATGACCATAAATATCGACCGTCACGCGTATGCTGTGATGGCCTAATTGGTCCCTTACATACGGCAGGGATTCTCCTGCTTGAATTAATAAACTCGCAAAAGTATGCCGCAAATCGTGAACCCTGATTCTTCGCAATTGAGCTTTCTCTAGGGCTTTATCAAACACCCT
>JAFGRE010000049.1 GCA_016935335.1 Deltaproteobacteria bacterium | reverse complement strand
TTGGTTCCTCGTCATGACAAAAAATAGTAAAGCCCTTCTCTACTTATCGGCACGTTCCTCAATTTCTTGATCGTTTTCCCGGAGCCTGAGTCGGCAGACTGGCCTCACAACGCCGGCAATCAAATCGCTCAAAGCTAAAAGAGCCCCCCATCACCGCGCAATCCTACCCCTGATAAAAGCCTTGGTGTCCGGATAAATCCCTCTCTCCCGGTTACCGGTGACGAGATGTCGAGCAGATGGTGGCTCCTATGATAGAAGCCGACGGAAGGCTTGTCAAGCGTTCAACACTTATCGTGAAGGCACCGCGCCAGAGCGGCGCGTCTCTCAGAGTCGTTTTCCGCTAAGGGGCGACCTGTAATGAATCCGTACCGGCGAGAGTATTTGCCGAGATGACCCGACCCGGGCCAAAAACCGCTTTGCACCAAGCGGGTCCCAAACCCACGCCCTTCCGGTAACAATGCCGGCGGCAGTGAGGCCTGGCGTTCTTATGGTTCGGGGAACCGGAATCCTTTGGTGCTGAAAAGGCGTAGGCACGCATCGACGACAGCGGCATCGTAGAGGATGTCTTGGTTTTGGGAGATTTCGTCAAGGGCAGCCTCGATTCCGCACGCCGGTCGGTAGGGACGATGAGAGGCCATGGCCTCAACAACATCGGCCACCGCCAATATCCTCGCTTCAAAGCAAATATTTTCACCGGATAATCCCAAAGGATATCCCGAACCATCCGACCGTTCATGGTGCTGGTGTACCATAGTAGCGATGGGAGCGGGAAAGTCTATTGACTTGATGATATCATACCCGGCTTGCGGATGGGTCTTGATTATCGCGAACTCCGTCGCATTCAGACGACCTGGTTTGCTCAGGATCTCAGCCGGCACACTGATTTTTCCGATATCATGGAGACGTCCGGCAATCCTGATGGTTTCCATCTCATCCGGGTCGGTTTCCATCTCTGCGGCAATGGCACAGGCAAGCTCGGCAACCCGTCGCTCATGGCCGGCAGTATAAGGATCTCTCATTCCGAGCATGGCGTCGATAGCATCGACCGTACCTTCGAGCAGCCTTTTTGTAGCCGTATATTGCTGCTCAAGCTCGTTCTCCATCCGTAAAGACTTCACCCCGACGGCAATATCACCGGCCACTTCCCGCAGAAACTCCAACACTTCATCCTTGAAGCAATCCTTGCTGCCGCCATAGATATTCAGTACCCCAATCACCTCCTCCTGGTGGATCAACGGAAGCGCGATTGTTGAAGCATATCCCCGCTTCACCGCCTCCCTTCTCCACGGTGTGTAGCGATCATCGGTCTGAATATCATTGATGATAAACGGGTTGCCGGTCTTAATGGCCATGCCTGACGGCCCCTTACCGTATTGGCTTTCGTCCCAGGTTATCCTGACTTCGGACAGATACCCGGCGTCAAAGCCGGCCCGAGCTATGGGCTTTACCTCAAAGCCTCCTTCTTCCGCCGTCCCTATCCAGACAAAAGCCACATCGTCCAAACCAGCAAGAAGCTCACAGATCTTCCGATACAGATCGACTTCATTGGGAATCCTTAAAAGCGCCTCGTTTATCTCCCTGATGACGCCCTGGTATGCATAAAGGGTGCGGATCTTCTCTTCATCCTGCTTCCGTTTTGTCTCATCGCTGTAGATGGCCACCACCTCCCCCGACGGGAGCTTATAGACATAGTTGTCCCTCCATCCGGCAATGCGTTCGTCCTGATACAATCCCAGAGGGAAGCTCTCCGGCGCCCCTGTTTTCCAGACACGCTGCAAGACGGCAAAAATACCAAAATCCTTGACACTGGGAAACGCTTCCAGGATGCTTCGTCCGACGACATCGGTTCTTGAAATCCGTTCAATATGTTCCGCCGCCTTATTGAAATCAATGATAAGAAAATCCTCACCATTTTTTACAGCCTGGTACACGGCAACCCCGTTGTGAGTGTTGTTGAACATCTCTCGAAACCGCGCCTCGCTTTGGTGTACACGATCTTGACTCTCTTTTCTTTCGGTAATGTCGCGCATGATTGAAATGACCACCGGCTTATCGTTTTGGAAATAAAGTTGAGCGCTGATCTCAATCGGGACAGTCTTTCCGTCCTTTCTCACCCGCGCTGCCTCAAAGGTCAGGTGTCGTTTGGCCTGCAACTCTTTCATGAACTCCCGTATGTCTTTCCATCGCCCCGCAGTGACAAAATCCTTCACCGACATCCGGAGCAGTTCTTCCCGGCTGTACTGCAGAAGTTCGCCTGCCCGTTCGTTCACTTCGATGATCATCCCCGGCAGCCCATCAGCTCCGATTTCGTAAAGGTAGATACCGTCGTTTGCTTTGTTGAAAAGCGTGCGATACTTTTCCAGGTTCTCCTGAAACTCCCGCTCGCGATCCTGGTGGGCGGCTAATTTTTTCTCAAGTTCTTTTACTTGGTGTTCCAGTGTCTCATGCGACGGTTGAGAACCCATGAGGAACCTCCCCTCTGGAGAGTCAATGCGCTGCCGGATGCAGGCAAAAATCTCCATACTCAAAAAACCGCTGTTTCATAGTGGAGAAGAAAACCATTTACTCCCTTCATCCCTTGTCGATAACTCGTTGATGTGCGTGGTATTTTAGCAGAGCATGCTATTTAAAGTCAAAACAACACCGGTAATTCCTCCGGCTCCCGGCAGTAAGGCGCGTTCATCGCCATGAACCACCATTCCTTCTCCCGGGAACGATCCCCCCATGCGAATATCCCGCGCACCGCTTCGATGCCCCAAACACCTCTTGGCGCACCCGGCAGTCATTCCGGGCCTCCTTTTGCGGTTGTCCGGCTGGTGCTTCACCCCTTACGATGCGAGATTTGCTGGCGGAGTTGAATCTCTGCCTGATTCTTTTCTCCTGATTTCCGACCCCCGATTTCCGGTCTCCGGGGCTGACCGAAAAAAAACCGTTCTCTTTGCCCACAATTTTCGATACAATGGAGAAGGCATACTGATGAGGACTCACCTCGGTTGGAGACTTCGCATGAGGAAATCCACAAGGTCTTCGATAATCCTTAACTCTTTTGAAGAGCTGCGCGGTTTCCTGCACGAAAAAGTTTTTCCGCCCTCACGTCCGGCGGAACAAAAGTCCCCTCCGCGCAAAAAAGAACCGGAACTTTCGCACGCGGATGAGGGGGAACTTTTTCAGCAGGCCGTGGCGGACGTAACCCCCCTCTCACCGAATGGCCGCAGAGAAACCCCTCCACCCTCTTCTCCACCCGTTCCGGTACGCGACGAAGAAGAGGAAATCGTGAAGCAACTTACCAATCTCGTCACCACTGGAGACGGTTTTATTCTTTCCCAGACACCGGAATACATCGAAGGAACCGGGTATAACGTCAACCCGCGGACTGCGGAACGCCTCCATCGGGGAGAGTTTGCCATGGAGGCCCACATTGATCTTCACGGACTTTCCGTTGCTGCCGCCCGGGAGACCTTCGACCTATTTTTGCAGGAAACCCTGCGCAAGGGGAAAAAAGCCGTCCTGATCATCCATGGCCGAGGTCTCAGTTCACCCGAGAGACCGGTGCTGAAGACAAAGGTCATTGAGTGGCTCACCCGGGGGCCGTGGCGCAAATGGGTGGTCGCCTTTGCGAGCGCCCGGGCATGTGACGGAGGGACCGGCGCCACGTATGTGCTTCTCAGACGCCGGCCGTATTCCAAAGAAGGCATGCGCGTACCCACCAGGCCCCACCAGGAACGGAGAAAATAGCCGGGAACGGCTTCCTGCTGATATGCCTCATAAATTCTTAAACCGGCAAACCGGCTTAGTATCATAGCCGCCGTCAATGGAGGAAAGCGAAACAATGGACAACGACCTCTACAAAACCCTTCTCGACAACATCTACGACGGCGTTTACTGTGTGGACCGCCAACGGGTGATTACGTACTGGAACAAAGCGGCCGAAAGGATTACCGGGTATTCCGCCTCCGAGGTGATCGGCAAAGGGTGCTTTGACAATATCCTAATCCATCTCAACGATGAAGGCGTGAATCTCTGTCTGGAGGGCTGCCCGCTGGTCCAGGCCATGGAAGACGGGCACCCACGCTCAGCGGAAGTCTATTTACATCACAAGGAGGGACATCGCCTCCCCGTTGTAATACGAGTAGCCCCAATTCAAGATGCGAAGGGCCGGATTGCCGGGGCTGTTGAAGTATTCAGCGACAACTCCGCCAAGGTATCCTTGGCGCAAAGGCTCCAAGACCTTCAAAGCATGGCTTTCCATGATTCCCTTACGAATGTTGCCAACCGACGGTTTATTGAACAAACCGTCGCTTCCAGAATCGATGAATATCAGCGGTACGGCTGGCCGGTGGGCATTCTTTTTATTGATGTGGATAATTTCAAAGCAATTAATGATACCGACGGCCATGACACCGGAGACAGGGTGCTGCAGATGGTGGCAAAAACGATCCAGGGTAACCTCAGGCCTTTTGATATCCTGGGCCGATGGGGTGGAGAAGAGTTCGTCGCCGTTATTGTCAATGTTAACCAGGAAAAGTTGCATTCCCTTGCCGAGAGAGTCCGCTCACTTGTTGAGCACTCAAGCCTTCATTCCGGATCCCGGGCTGTCGGCGTCACCGTATCAATCGGGGCGACTCTTGCGAATGCCGACGATTCGATGGCCACACTCGTCAAAAGAGCGGACCGCCTCATGTACCAGAGTAAGGCAGCGGGCAAAAACCGGGTATCACTGTGATCGAAGCGCTGCGACTGACTCCTTCATCGTACCATATCCGACGTTTTCTCCACCGGAGACCACAACCACAGAGGACTGGCTGGCGTTTCTAATCCCGCCCCCGGGATGATACTATCTTTGTACTTGACAAAAGGGGAATCGTCTCTATCTTTTCAGAGAACCCCAGAAGAAAAAGGACAGAGCGATGGCGAGTAAGGAGGTACGTATCCATGGCACTGATTAACTGGACACCATATCGATTCGGGAATCCCTTCGAGGAACCGGAGGATATCGGTGATTATATAGATTATGTCTTTAGCGAAGCATGGGGACAGTATCCGGCACCCCGTAAAGTAATGGGCGCGGGGAAGTGGTCTCCTCCCGTGGATATCCACGAGGACCCAGAGAACATCGTGGTGAAAGCCGAACTGCCGGGTCTTACCAAAAAAGACGTTTCCATCGAGGTCAAAAACAACATCCTGACCATCTCCGGCCGGCGCACGCAAGAGGACCCACGAGAGGATACGAATTATCATCGAATTGAGCGAGCCTTTGGATCGTTCTGCCGCTCTTTCATGCTCCCTGATTCGGTTGGTGAAGAAAATATAACGGCGACGGTTAAGGATGGAATACTGGAAATAACGTTGCCCAAGGCCCGGAAAAAGCAGCCGGAAATCGTATCGGCTATGGTAGAAAAGACTCCCTGAGGAATTCGTTGGCTTAGCCGCCTCACCGCCTTTCCGATGGTTGCATATCTCGTCCGCCGGTCAATTATCAAGAAAGCAACTGAGAGATATGGCTTTCGAGGGGCATAAAGACATCCGGCTACGCTTGTTTACCTGGAGACGCACTGGAGGAAAGATGGAAATTCCACTTCGTATTTTTTTTGACTACATTTGACCGTTTTGTTATCTCGGCAAGGGAATTGTCGATACGTTGGCAAACGAATTTCCCATTCGTCCGCAGTGGATGGGATACGAAATTCATCCTGAAACACCTCCCCAGGGGAGTCTGCTTAGAGACGTCTTCCCCAGCGATAGAGTCGATCGAATGTATGAGAAACTCCAGGCTCGGGCAAAGGAATTCGATATAACATTCGGTAACGTGACGGTCCTCTCCAACTCCTCATTGGCATTGCAGGCAGGCGAATTCGCTCGCGATCAAGGCTTGTTCGATCAGTTCCATGAAGCATTGTCCTCTGCCTATTTTACCGAGATCCATGATATCGGGAATATGGACGTCATCCTCGCCGTCGCTGAATCCGTGGGCGTGGATAAATGGGAACTCGGAGAATCCCTTCGCGAACACGTATTTCTTCCGCGACTTGAGAAGACCAAACAAGAGGCAGATCGATCTGGCATAACCGGTGTGCCGACGTTTATCATCGATGGCAGCCTTCGTGTTGTCGGTGCCCAGCCGCTGTATGTCTTCAGAAATCTCCTGCGAGAGATCTCTGGTAAACACTAACCGGTACGGATCAACAGCAATGTTGTTTTCCCGACAGCCGGTTGTCCCGTGATGTCCCTCTCGTGGGAACCCGGTGACATGGTGTGAGAACATACCCGGACCCGATGAAGTTCGCTGTGCAGGACTCCGTGGCTTATGCTACTCCCCCTCACGCCCCGTGAGAACAAGGGAAGCGATCTTCCTTCCCCTCATGAGGGGAAACCGGAAGGACTTTGTGCGTTATGTCCCTTGAAAGACAACTCGGACTTCCGACCGCTACGTTGGCAGTTGTCGCCGGCATGATCGGTACCGGAATCTTTTTCACTACCGGCATTATCCTGGGCATGGCGCACAACGCCTTGCTGGTTCTGGTGTTATGGGTTATCGGCGCTCTCGCCGCATTAACGGGTGCCTTGAGCTATGCCGAACTGGCGACCATGTGGCCTGAGGCGGGGGGGGAATATGTATATTTGAAAAGGATTTACGGGCTCCTTCCCTCGTTCCTGACCGGGTGGATATCTCTCCTGGTGGGATTTTCAGCTCCGGTCGCCATCAGTGCGATCGCCTTTGTTAAATATCTCAATGAGTTCTGTCAAAACGTCATGCCCTCCGCTCCCTTCGTGCCTTCACTTCTCTCAAACATATGGGGCCAGAAGATGATCGCCGCAACCCTGATTCTTGCTCTGAGCAGTATTCATATCGTGGGAGTGAGAGTGGGAGGCGCGGTTCAAAACGTATTGACAGCGGTGAAACTTTTTATTGTGACAACCTTTATCGGTTTCGGCCTCTTTAAAGCGGAGTGGAGTTCAGCTGAGCGTCTCGTCGCCGCATATCCGGCGGCCGGGGAAGCTCAAGGCGTGGGGATACCCACGATGGGACTGGCTTTGCTCATTATCATGTTTTCGTATAGCGGATGGAATGCGGCGGCGTATATCGCCGGGGAGATAAAAAATCCGGAGAAAAACCTCCCCCGAGCCCTTTTGTGGGGTACGATAATTACCAGTATTCTATACCTGGGCCTCAATATCGTCTTCCTCATGTCGGCACCCGGGCACCGACTCATGGGGCAAGAAGCTGTGGGTGCGATCGCGGCGCAACACCTCTTTGGTTCTTACGCATCCCGGTTTTATACCCTGGGAATTGCGCTGGTTCTGCTCTCCTCGATATCGGTGGAAATGATGCTCGGACCCCGCGTCTCCTACGCCATGGCCAAGGACAAGATGATCTTCAGGTGTCTGCACGGCGTCAGTCCCACATTCGGGACTCCTTCGGCAGCCATTTGTCTGCAAATGAGCCTGGCGATCGTCTATGTTCTTATCGGAAGCGCCCAAGCCATTCTGGAATATACGGGCTTTGCTCTGGCCGTATTTCCTCTGCTGGCCGTCACCGGCTTGATCGTTGCCCGGAAGAGCTATCCCGAACTCCCCCGGCCGTACCGGGTGTTCCATCCGGGGATACCGTTTTTTTACATCGTCCTGACGCTTTCCATGCTGATTGCCGGCCTCCTCACCATGAAACACACATCCTGGTGTGCCGTCGCGGTTATTCTTGCGGGAGTGCCGGTATATTATCTGTGGAGAGAGTTTCTGCTTCGCGAAGAACCGTAACCCAAGAAGCACGGAATAGCCCACAACCGGTTGATAATCATGCCCCTGCCTGCTATACTGTAAACAAAAGGCACGGCCATCGAGATATTATTTTTTCAGGTTTCATTATGCGGAACCAGTCTCGAAGACAGTTCATTCGATCCTGCGTGTATACCGCGCTTGCGGGATTGTGCGCTCTTCCCGGTTTCCTCTCCGCCGCTTGCAAAGAGAAAGAAGCAACACCTTTGTTGCTCTCATTTTTCACCAAGACCCCTGACGATGATGAAGCCGTTTCCACCCTTAATCTCCCCTTCCAACCGGCTTATGTGGGACTCCACAAAAGCGGCGAGCTGAAAAACCGGGGGGACGCACTCTGGAATATGATGGAAAGCTGCCGGCTCTGTCCCCGCGAATGCGGAGCAAACCGCCTCAACGGCGAGGAAGGGTTTTGTCAAGCTTCTTCGCAGCTTGAGATCGCCTCCTGCAACCCGCATTTCGGAGAGGAAAGATCATTGGTGGGAAAAGGGGGCTCCGGAACCATCTTCTTCTCAAACTGCGGCCTCCGGTGTGTCTTTTGTATTAACTGGGACATCAGCCAGGAGGGCACAGGAACTCCCCGGCGCATCGAGGAACTGGCGGAAATGATGCTCGATCTGCAGAAGAGGGGATGTCATAACATTAATGTTGTTACACCGACCCACTACTCGCCCCATATTGTTCTTGCCCTTGATGTGGCCGCAGGCAAAGGCCTGCGGCTCCCACTGGTTTATAACACCTGCGGATGGGAGCGCCTTGAGATACTTGAAATTCTTGACGGCATCGTCGATATCTACCTGCCTGATTTCAAGTATTCCGACAGTGCTATGGCGGCACAATACTCATCAGGAGCGGAAACCTACCCGGCATTGACCAAACAGGCGATTCTGGAGATGAATCGGCAAGTGGGAGTCGCGAAACCAGGGGCTGACGGCCTTATGCACCGGGGACTGATGATCCGCCACCTTGTTATGCCGAATAACGTCAGCGGCACCAAGAAGGTGATTGCATGGATCGCCCGTAACCTGCCGACGGATACCTATCTCAACATCATGTCGCAATACATGCCCACCTATAAGGCACGCGAGTATCCCGAAATCTCGCGCCGGATAACCCGCCGGGAATACCGCGAGGCAATAGGATGGGCGGAGAAAGCAGGCCTTGCCAACGTCGACATTCAGGGATTTTTCTTCTAGGCACCAAAGCTTCGGAAATTTTTCGACAACCGGTCTATTTTTCAGTAAGCGTGATGAGGGCCTGAAAGCAACCGTAAGTGACCCGGGCAAGGCAGGGATATCGAATCCTGTCAGGAGTATCCAGATGGGTATGATAGAAGGGATAACGATAGAAAGCAGTATCGGTTACCATTATTGCCGGTATGTTCTCTTCCCAGAATGAGCTGTGATCAGACCAGCTTATGCCGGGGATAGAGCTGAATGCAGCGATACACTCAACCGGGAAATCGACTCCTTCCATAAAGTATTTGGTGAACGCTTTGACCAAGGCTCGGGACCGGACGTTTCCCACCACGGCTGCAAAATTACCGGTATCAGGATAAAACAGACTCAGCGGCAACGGATAGGTCTGGCTCCCGGGCTGATCACTGTAAAAACCCATCGTTTCCAGAGCAATCATGCTCACGATCCGTTCTTTTTTTTCCACACACATCCGTGCATAGATGCGGCTTCCTCTCCATTCAGTTTGAAAATAGGGGGCCTCTTCATTGGTGAAAGCGACAAAGCGGATAGTCCGTTTTCGGGGTTCGCGATTAAACAGCCGGCTTATCTCCAGAAGGGAGGCGATTGCCGAGGCATTGTCATTTGCGCCGGGAGATCCCTGCACTGAATCGTAGTGAGCCCCGACGATGACGATCTCCTCCTCCCTTTCCGCTCCGGGAACTTCAGCACTAAGATTTTCACACTCAAAGCCCCCCACCGTATACCTCTGGGCAGTCACGTCATACCCGATCCCCTGCCAGAATTCACGGACATAGTCGGCGGCATTTTTCAGGTTATCCGGGCGTAACAGATTTCTCTCACCGATTTCCCGGCTTAAAACAATCACATGTCGTTCCAGTCGTTCTTCAAGCTCATCAATGCGTTTTCTCTCCTCGCCGTTCGCTACCGGCCGTGATATGCTTGGCCTTATACCAATCATCACGTAGTACATAAAAAGAAACAGTGCTCCGATAACGATCACAAAGATAACAGCGGTGTTCATCCGGGCTCGTTCACCTTTCATCCTGTTTCCGTCGTCCCAAATAAGCGTACCCTGTCAAGCCGATCACCGTAGCCGCAAAAGCACCGACAACCGCCGGCAGATAACTCCCCGTCATGTCGAAGGACAGCCCCCCCAAGCCGGGACCGAGCTGGGCCCCCAATCCATGAACGAGGATCACCAGAGCGTAGACTGTCCCCATCACCTCTGTACCGTACAATTCAGCTACCTGAGCCGGATAGAGAGCAAAATTGCTGCCATAGCTAAATCCCACCAACCACGCCGCCCCTATAAATCCCGGACCGCAGTCGCGGCCAAGAAGCACTCCTATCGTGGAGACTGCCACCAAGCTTAAGACCAGTTTTATGGAACGGCTGCCACCAAGGCGGTCATGGAGAAAACCACAAACGATTCTTCCGCTCGCATTGCCGATAGCAAAAAAGCTGATCGCCGCTGTTGCCACGCCGGCTGTAAAACCAAAGGAAAGCCCCATATGCATGAGACTTCCGTTGATCATAATTCCCGGCATAGTGCCGAAGAACATCCCCATGCAAAGTTGCCAAAATCTTCGGTCCGACAGCAGAACCCTTCGCCTGAACTCAATAACCTTGTTCCCGGTTTGTAGTCCCGGCAAAAACAAGCACGTCCCCGAGATCAAGACGATCGGCCCATACAGAAGTCCCACACATCCGAATATTTCAAGAACGGACCAGCCCCGGGTTAGTAAGAGGTGAGCAAGGTTAGCCAGGACAATCGCCCCGGCACCGTAGCCCGCTACTGAGATCCCGCTCACCAAGCCCTTGCGGCGGGGAAACCATTTCACCGGAGTGGCAATTGCACAGATATATCCGCACCCTATTCCCATGCCGACAAAGACTCCATACCCCAGCCACAGCCAGATTAATGCACCGCCTCCATACCAGACAAGAAAGTATCCCGAGGAGAAAAGCAGACTGCTTGCCGTTGCCAGCAGGCGTGGCCCGAAACGATCATGAAGCCGCCCCGTAAAAACCATTGAAAGCGTAAATACCAGGATGCAGGTTCCGAAAACAAGCTGTGTTTGGGTAGCGCTGTACCCGAACTCTTCGCGAAGAGCGGGAACAAAAGCACTCCACGCATAGAGTCCGCCCAAACACATCTGCATTGCAACTGCGGCAACGATGACGATGTACCGTTTCATGATGCATCGTCACACACTAGAGAGGTTTTCAATCCCATGCAACGCTTACCTGTCAGGCCGTTCTTATTCTGCACGCAATATTTCTCATTAACGCAGGATATCCCGTCACCGGATCATTGGGTTCCAACTTCGTCAACACATTGGCATTCCGATTATCCTCCCATCCATGCACGATAGCAATCACTCCTTGCTTAAGATCGTCGGTATATCTGGCCTTCATTCTAATGTGCTTATCCTTTGTTTCCACGATAACGTCGGCACCATTGCCGACACCATACCGGCCAGCGGTACTCGGATGTATTTCAACGATCGGGTCGGGCTCCAGTCGCCGTAGCTGCGGAATACTCCTCAGCTGCCACCCGCAATATGCCGGGACTCTATGCCCGGTCATTGCGATGAGCGGAAATTCTTCTACGAGTTCAGGAGCCATTATCCGACTGTGAGGCCCCTCGATGTGACGCGGAATCGGATCATATCCGGCGTCAGCCAAAGTTTGTGAATAGAGTTCGATCTTGCCTGACGGAGTTCTGATTCTCTTGTTCATGTCATAAGACCGCTTCCCATACCACATTCCTGACGGATTTTCTTCGAGTTGTTGCCGGGAAATACCGCTTGGTTCAAGCAAACAATCGACAAGCTCCTCATCGCTCTCCCAGGGAAAGTATTCTCCGTATCCCATCCTTCGACCCAATTCAGCAAAGAATTTCCAGTCAGGCCAGCAATCACCCGGCGCCTCGACGACCTTCCGGTTGAGCAAACAGTAAGAGATCCCGCCGGTGAGACCGTAATTCATGGCTATCCCCAATCGTTCGGGATTTGCGGAAGCGGGCAGCACGAAGTGAGCGAGCTTCGCCGTCTGGGTCATAAAGAGGTCCATAACAACCAACAGGTCAAGCTTCTTGAATGCCTTCCCGAACGTATCCGAATCCGGCCAGGCGGCAGCCATATTACTTCCGTTAACGAGCATGGCTTTCACCGGACAGGGTTTTTCATTAAGAATTGCGTCAGGCAGTTCCATCTGCCGCCCGTAGGGAGACACCGTATCCCAAAAGGTGTGGAAAAGTGGAAACCTTTCACACCCGATCGGCATCTCATCCTTATATCCATCCGGCAGCCTCAAATCAGGCATCCGCATGAAAGGATTGCTGCACCAGCCACCGGGCTTGTTGATGTTGCCGGTTATAGCTTGTAGAATCGCAATGGCGCGGTTCGTTTGGAAACCGTTTATCTGTTGATCCAATGAACAGATCCCCTGTTCAATACAGGCACTCTCCGCAGCGGCAAATATTCTGCTCACATTATAGATGTCGGAAGGCATGACGTCGCAGACTTCAGCCGCCTTCTCCGGAGTATACTCTTTAACATGTGCCGCCAGTTTCTCAAAACCAATCGTGTACTTATCGATAAATTCCTTGTCGATCAAGCCTTGATTGATGATGACGTTTATCATTGCCAACGCAAAGGCGGCGTCGGTTCCCGGACGAATTTGCAGATAAATGCTTTTCTTGGCCAAAGGAATTCGTTTAGGATCGATGACAATAAGTTTGGCCCCTTCATCCAGGCGCCGGTTAATTCTGGCCGCAAGCGGTGGTTCGGAGGCATCGGGGTTGTGTCCCCACAGGATGATGCACCCGGAATTGTCGGGGTCGGAAAGAGGATAACCACCAAATGTAAACTGCCGGGCCATGATGCGGGAGCGAAAACAGTGCGCTTCAATGGAGAAGTAATTGGGGGTGCCGAATGCGCCGCGCCACCTCTGGGCAAAGGCTGAGATCTGAAAGTCTTCGGCTCCTTTTGAGCCTACCGTAAGCGCCACGGCATGCGCGCCGAACTCGTCCTTAATAGCCTGGAGTTTTTCAGCAATCTCATCCAGAGCCGCATCCCAGGTGATTCGATCAAATCCTCCCCGTTGGTTCCGCCGCAAGGGATATTTTAAGCGGTCAGGCGCATCCACATAGTCGGGTAATCGATACCCCCGGTCACATACGACTCCTCGACTGAAGGGATGTTCCTTCATGCCCTCAACTTTTATCAGTTTTCCGTTTTTCACGTATGCATTGATTCCGCAGACCTGAAAACAGAGCATGCAGACAGTCTTATACATTTTCATTGCACCGGTGGGATTTTCCATGATGCGCCCTCCTTGCTTTGTGGCAACCATTATCTCCCGACAGCCCATCAGAACAGCGTCCACTCCGACACAGCTCTTACTTCACATGTCAATGGCCACGGCACGGCTTGTCAGACGGTTTTATTCTTCAGACATAACGCTGGTGACGCTCGCATATATCCCCGGCGACGCCCTCCCGTGCAACATGTTTCCGTGTCGCTCACCAGGCTGTTGCTTCCCTTCCGAACTTTCGCACGATTGTTATTCTTTAGAATTTTATGCCATTAAACCGTTACCTGTCAATCCTCTTCTTGTTTTTCGAGGTCGGTCTTCACCCCCCAACCGCGATTTTGGAATCCACCACCCGTCATTATCCCCGATACTACCCCGAGCCCTTGTATCAAACCAAACGGCGGCGCATTCAGGGAGTACTTTCTGCTCATTCTCCTGATGGGTGAAGGGGTATTATGGTAAGCGGGCACCATACCGACCCGCGTCCATTTTTTTATGCGTTCCCCCCCCCCCC
>JAFGRE010000048.1 GCA_016935335.1 Deltaproteobacteria bacterium | reverse complement strand
TGAATTGAACGGCCTTTTGGTCGAGGGGACCATATCAAACCTTTATTTTGTTGAATTTGTAATTCAGTGAAGATGAGACGCTATGGCTGAACAGGTATTGTCACAGGAAGAGGTGGATGCTCTCCTTTCTGCGATGAGCAAAGGAGAGGTTGATCTGGAAGGAGATACGGAAGAAGCGTCCGACGCCGTTCTCTATGACTTAACCTCTCAGAACCGAATATTGCAGGACCAATTTGAAGCCTTTGAGAAGGTTTACGACGACTTCGTCATCTTATTACGGGGTTCCCTTACAAAGATGCTGAGGAGGTCTATTGAGGTGGAGTTCGTATCGACGGAGATGACAAAGTTCGGAGATTTTTTGAAGAGGTTTTCCGCACCGAGCAGCTTTAATATATTCGGAATGGCCCCCCTCGTTGGATCAGGGATGTTAGTCTTGGAGGCCGGCCTGGTATTCTCGTTAATAGACTGCCTCTTCGGGGGGAATGGGAAACCGGTAGATGCGGAACGGGAATTCACGCGGATCGAGCAGGGAGTGATAAAGAAGTTCGTAAATGATACGCTTAAGGTATTTGAAAAAGCTATGGCTGTTGTGGTCTCCTTAGAGGTTTCCGTCAAAGGGGCCGAAACCAAACCTCGTTTTGCCCAACTGGTCGCTCCTGACGAGGGCGTTATCATTGCAGCGTTTTCAATTGATGGAGGTGAATTCAATCACAACATTTACTTCTGCTTACCCCTCATCATGCTGGAACCCATAAAGGAGAAACTGTCTTATAGTAAGTTAATGAGGGCGAGTGACAGTAAGGATCGACGGGATTCAAGAGTTGGAGACCTTTTGACGGAGACTGTGGTTTCCATAACGGTCGAGTTGGGAAAGGCGCGACACTACGTCCGTGATGTCCTTAGCGTTCAAGTGGGAGATGTCATTATCCTGGATAGGGGCCCTCAGGATCCGATTGTTACACTGGTTGAGGGAATTCCGAAATATTATGCCGTCCCTGGTACCTATAAGGGTAGCAAGGCGGTGCAAATAACAGCTTTGCTTCGCCCAAAAGGAGGTGAAAACAACCATGAATAAGGACAAAAACGCGGGGGCTGCATCAGCGGATGTATTGGGAGAAAAGAAACCTGGTCGATCGGATAAAGAACGAGAAAGTGCCGCAGAAGAGAAAGCCGATTCACGGTATACGTTTTCCGATTTCAATACTGGTCAAGGTGCGGAGGCGCCCCGGAATATCGAATTCATTCTTGATATCCCACTGGAAATAACAGCAGTTTTAGGGCAGACGAAAATGGTGATAAACGATCTCCTGCAGCTTGGACAGGGATCTGTTGTCGAGCTGTCAAAATCTGCTGGTGCAACCTTAGAGATACTGGCTAATCAAAGGCTGATCGCAAGAGGAGAGGTTGTGGTTTTGAATGAGAAGTATGGCATTAGGATAACTGAAATTGTCAGCCCCGGCGAACGCCTCGAGCGCCTTAAATAGAATCATGGATAATTTTAAAGGGTATTAATGGAGTAACGTATGGGATTACCTATTTTAAAAATGTTCGCAGGCCTGATTTTGATTCTGGGAGGGTTGTTGATCGTTATGAACTTTGTGAAACAGGTACTTCAGCATAAGAGTGGAAAGGCGGAGGATGAGCTGATTAAGGTCGTGGCCACTAAATACATCGGAATCAAAAAGAGCGTCGCGCTGGTTAAGGTTCCGGGATCCCTGCTGGTTCTTGGTATCACGAATGATTCTATCTCGATGCTTGCGAAGCTTGAACATGAAGAGCAGTGTGATGCAGCACCGATGGGAAGGAACGATTATCAATTTTCTGAAGCATTGACGGCGTCTTCAATGCGATTTGAGGAAGAGAAAACCAGCGGGAGAACGCAGCGCATGTATCACTCCTTTCAAAGGATGGTAAAAGAGCTCAACGCGAGAAGACTGATTGCTACACGGTCGAGAAGGCTAGGGTGAACAGAGATTATGTTAGGTTCAAATAGTCTGGGCATAAGGTGCATTAGCTGCTTATCGTTATCCCTATTCGGGTGGGCTTTGCCGCAGCAACTCCGCGCGGAAGAGACCCTGAATTCCCTTGCCCCTTTCGTGAACATCACCCTCGATAAATCTCCCAATACTGAACAGGCGACAATCGCGATTCAGATATTTGTTCTCTTGACGGTCCTTTCGTTGGCTCCGGCGATATTGATAATGTTGACATCGTTTACGAGAATCGCCATTGTGCTTTCCGTACTTCGTCAGGCGATCGGTACGCAGCAGATGCCCCCGAATCAAGTAATTCTGGGATTAGCACTTTTTCTGACAGCCTATATTATGGCGCCGGTATGGCATCAGATCAATGATCAGGCGCTGCAGCCGTATCTTCGCAATGAGATGCCTCAAGAGGAGGCGTTTGAGAAGGCCAGCAGACCTTTGCGTGGGTTTATGCTTAAACAGACACGAGAGAAGGATCTGGCGTTGCTTATCGAAATCTCCGGCCGGGAGAGACCCAAAAATCATGATGATGTTACGATGTCTGCTCTTATTCCGGCGTTTATTATTAGTGAGTTGAAAACTGCATTTCAAATCGGCTTCTTGCTCTATGTGCCATTTCTGATTGTCGATATGGTAGTGGCGAGTATCCTGCTTTCAATGGGGATGATGATGCTCCCGCCTATTATGATTTCATTGCCGTTTAAGTTAATGTTATTCGTTCTCGCCGATGGATGGTACTTGATTGTTGGCTCCCTCGTGAGAAGTTTTGGATAAAAACCATGTCGTCTGAATTTGCAACAACGTTCGTGTTCGAAGCCCTTAAGACGGCGATATTATTGGCCGGGCCGGTTTTGCTGGCCGGGTTGATAGCCGGGCTTGCTGTCAGTATTTTCCAGGCGGTAACTCAGATCAATGAAATGACGTTGGTTTTTATTCCTAAAATGTTGGCGGTGGCTCTTGCCGTTCTCATTTGCTTTCCCTGGATGCTCCAACTGATTATTGACTTTACGACAAATCTGTTTAGGAACATACCCGTGTACATACAGTAGATAAAGGACACACGCAATGAGCGGCAGAAAAAAACCAAAGGGATAAAGTATGGCAAGCATCAGTGTTCCGATATACCAAATCCAACTGTTTGCGCTCATTCTTGTACGGGTGGGTGCTATCATAGTGACTATTCCGTTCTTTGATAGCAGAAATATTCCTATGGTATTCAAGATCGGCCTCTCCCTTGCCGTGGGCATTCTTCTTTTTCCGCTGGTTGCTGCTGATGACCCTGGAAGATGCGGCACCGCACTACCGTTTTGTATGGCGATAATAAGTAATATCGGCGTCGGCGTCATTATCGGTTTATCGGTCAAGGTATTCTTTGCCGGGGTTCAGCTGGCCGGACAGTTGGTGGGATTCCAGATGGGTTTTTCAATCGCGAATGTTATGGACACGCTGACAAGCAGTCAGGCATCGATAATTGCGCAAGTGTATAATTTTATCGCCGTGCTGATATTTTTTGTCGTTAACGGACACCATTGGTTTCTACGGGCAATCGTGCAAAGCTTTCGGTCGGTTTCGTTATACGGGATTAACTTCGGCGGACCATTACGGGAAGAGATGATGAGGCTAAGTTCCGATATTTTCGTCATCGCAATTAAGGTCGGAGCCCCGGTTATGGTTGCTCTTTTGGTGACCAGTGTTGCCTTCGGATTATTGGCCCGAACAGTTCCGCAAATGAACATATTTATCGTGGCGTTTCCCTTGAAGATTGTGGTGGGGATACTGGTATTGGGAATATCACTGCCGGTTTTTGCATCATTTCTTAGGGAAGAGTTTTCGGTATTGGGAAGAGAGCTGGTGGTTCTTTTAAGAATGATGTAAGAGAAGAGGTCTTGTATGTTTCAGGGTGATGACCAGGAAAGAACCGAACGAGCAACTCCAAAACGGCGTGAAGACGCACGGCGGAAGGGTCAAACAGCGAACAGCCGGGAGATAACCTCGGTTTTGATTTTGTGCAGTGCTCTGGCGGGGTTCGTATGCGTGGGTTCAGATATGTTTCAAGACTTATCGGAATTGATGAGGATGACACTCAATAGCATCGGCACATTAAGTTTGGATGATGTATCGTCACGGACGTTTATCGCGAATATAATACGAGGCGTTATAATTGCCGTGTTGCCGTTTATGGCGATCATCGTATGTGCTGGAATAGCTGCCAACCTCGTGCAAGTTGGTTTTTTATTTACGACCGAGCCGCTGACGCCAAAACTGTCAAGGCTCAGTCCTCTGAATGGGATGAAAAAATTTATATCGTTGCGGTCAGTTGAGGAGTTGCTAAAATCGGTGATGAAGCTGGGTGTTGTGGGGGGGATCGCCTTTTTAATAGTTGAGGAGGAGTTGGTTGCCTTCCCATCCCTGATGCAGGTAGATGTAAAGACCACCCTGTCAGCCTTTGGAAGGATCTCGGTAAGCATGTGTTTTTATATATGTTTAGCGTTGCTTTTTATGGCGGGCGTGGACTATGCGAGCCAACGGTGGCATCATGAGAAATCCCTCAGGATGACGAAACAGGAGATTAAGGAGGAGTTTAAACAAAGGGAAGGTGATCCCTTTATTAAGGCCCGGGTGAGAAGTATTCAAGCGGAAATGGCACGCCGCCGCATGATGGAGGCTGTGCGTGAAGCGGATGTGGTCATTACGAATCCTACAAGGCTGGCGGTCGCATTGCAATACAGTGCCGAGAGCATGGTAGCTCCGAAGGTAGTCGGTAAGGGAGCTGATTTTATTGCCGACCGAATAAGAAAAATAGCGCAGGAGGTGGGGATACCGATCGTTGAAAACAAACCATTGGCACAAGTCATCTTTAAGGCGGTACAACTCAACGACTATATTCCGCCGACTCTGTATCGGGCAGTGGCGGAAATATTGGCATATGTATACAGATTAAAGGGAATGGGAAAATAGAAGGTGCGGGAAGAAGCGTGCGTAAGCACAGCCTGTTCAGGGAATAGGGTACAAGAGCGATGCAACAATTAGAAAACGGTAGTGTACAAGGATCATAAAAATGAATAACTCGGGACAAAGTTCGGGGCGACTATCCTCAGCCACTAGAAATAGCGATATTTTCATGGCATTGGGCGTGGTCGCCATTTTGATATTCATGACCGTGCCCTTGCATTCTCTGGTGCTTGATATCCTCTTGTCATTCAGCATTACCATCGCCATTACCATTCTCTTGGTATCAATGTATATTCTGAATCCCTTGGAGCTGTCGGTATTTCCCTCATTGCTCTTACTTACTACCTTATACCGGCTATCGCTTAATATTGCATCTACGCGAGTAATTTTGCTTCACGGGAACGAGGGAACAATGGCGGCCGGAAAGGTTATCCACGCGTTTGGTAACTTTGTCGTGGGTGGGAATTATGTTGTCGGGGCGATCGTTTTCCTGATACTTGTGGTGATTAACTTTGTTGTCATAACCAAGGGAGCGGGGAGAATCGCCGAAGTGACCGCCCGATTTACCTTGGATGCAATGCCCGGCAAGCAGATGAGTATTGATGCAGATCTCAATGCCGGATTGATTGACGAGCACGAGGCAAGGAGAAGGCGCGCACTCATTGGGAAGGAAGCAGATTTTTACGGTGCCATGGACGGAGCGAGCAAATTCGTTCGTGGAGATGCTATTGCGGGGTTGATTATCACCCTGATAAATATTGTCGGTGGCTTTGCCATCGGAATATTTCAGGGTGGAATGAGCATTCCCGAGGCGGCGCAGAATTATACCCTGTTAACCGTGGGAGACGGATTGATCTCTCAGATTCCCGCACTCGTAATATCAACGGCTGCGGGTATTGTTGTAACTAGAGCCGGTTCCGGGGCCAACTTAGGGCATGAAGTGATATCTCAAATTGTCGCGCAGCCTCGTGCCATTGCTATTGCGGCCGCAGTGCTTTTCGGACTCGGAATCATCCCCGGACTACCCACGCTGCCCTTTGTTATTTTATCAATTATGGCGGGGGCCGTTGCTTACCTGGTTATGAATGAAGGCAAAGAGGTGAAGGAGAGGGAAACGGCGAAAGAGAAACTGAAGGCAACTGTCAAACCACCGGAACAATTAGGGCCCCTTCCGCCTCTTGATTTCCTGTCATTGGAGTTGGGATACGGGTTGTTATCATTAGTGGATGTGGAGCAGGGAGGAGAACTCTTGGATCGGATCAGAATGATTCGTCGTCAACTTGCCCAGGATGTTGGTATCGTGGTTCCGCCCATTCATATCCAGGACAACCTGCAACTTAAGCCGGGTGAATATGTAATTCTCCTGCGGGGGAACGAAATAGCGAGGGGCGAGCTGATGACCGATTCTTTTCTTGCCATGAATCCCGGGCCTGTCCATGAAAAAATCGAAGGAATTCCTACCAATGAACCTACCTATGGGCTGCCGGCATTGTGGATCAATGAGAACGTAAAGGAAAGAGCGCTGGGAAGTGGTTATACCGTGGTTGATTCTGCGACCGTCTTAACAACTCATCTCTCGGACGTACTGAAACGCCATGCACATGAGTCGGTTGGGAGACAGGAAGTACAGCAGTTATTGGACAAAATCAAGGAGACACATCCGAAAGTAGTCGAAGAATTAATTCCGCATTTGTTGCCGCTTGGCGGGGTGGTGAAGGTGCTGCAAAATCTCCTGCGGGAACAAGTACCAATTCGCGATATATTGACTATTTTGGAGGCGTTGGCTGACTGTGCCGCCGTGACGAAAGATGTCGATACGCTTACTGAATATACTCGCCAATGTCTTGCTCGAACGATCACGAAGCTGTACCAGTCTCCAGACGGCACGTTGCCATCCTTGACGGTGGATCAATCGGTGGAGAGGGCGGTAAGTGATGCAATGCGACAAACAGAACAGGGGAATATGTTGGTTATAGAACCGGGTACCGGACAAAGAATCATTGAATCGATCTCTAAAGACATGGAAAAATTCTGGTCGCTGAACTATCAACCAATTCTCTTATGTTCTGCACACATTCGGTTACACCTTAAACGATTCATTGATCGATTTATTCCTAATGTGGTGGTGCTTTCTTATAACGAAATTGTGAATACGGTTAAAATTCAATCATTAGGAACGGTGGGGATTGTCAATGCAGATCAAAAGATTTGAAGCGCAAGACATGACACGGGCGTTACGATTGATCAAACAAGAGTTCGGCTCTGAGGCGGTCATTCTTGCGGCGAGAAGCGTTAAGAAAGAAACCGGAATTTTTGGTTTTCTAAAGAAACCCGGCGTAGAGGTAACTGCCGCGGTCGATCTTTCCTGCCAGACATCCGAGGAAAGTACTGTCTCAAATGGGCTTTGGTATGGCTCGGGAAGGGGGTCGACTGGTTCCGGAATACATGACGTTACCGGTGCAAGCAAGGTTCATCAGTATGTGGATAACTCCCCGGGGCCTTTGCATGTTCAAATCCAAGATCTCCCGGGGAAGAGAAATCCGATTCCGGGTGACAGTGACGAGATTTTTTCGGCATATCAACGGATGTTGGGACACGGTGTGGAGGAAGAGATAGCATTAGCATTAATAAGAGAAATAAATAATACGGCGTCCTCGCCGAATGCCCGAGGAGAGCAGAACTTCAGAGAACGGTTCGTTGGCGTTGTTGAAGATCTTGGGATTGTAGCTTTTCAAAAAGAGAAGAAATGGGGAAAGAAGCGAACCATTGCTTTTGTGGGACCCACGGGGGTTGGAAAAACAACCACTGTTGCGAAATTGGCTGCGGTGCATTCCCTTGCAGGCGAGAAAAGCGTCGCCGTTATTGCCTTGGACAATTATCGAATTGGTGCAATTCAACAACTGGCGATATACGCAAGAATCATCGGTGTTCCCATCGAAGTGGCTGATAGTAATAAGGAACTCAAGGCCGCCCTTAAAAAATATAGAGACAAGGATCTTGTTTTGATTGATGGCGTGGGGATTAATTGTAGAGACTCCTGCCAAATGAGCGGCCTGGGTGATCTTTTCAACGACATTCCCTCTCTTGAGAGCAACTTGGTCCTTAGCGCTACGACGAGAGAAAATGACCTTAGGCATACCATTGAGGCCTATCGGGAGATGGCGGTTACAAGTATGATTTTTACGAAGATTGATGAAACAGCCAGTTTTGGGTCCATTCTCAATCGATCGTATCGGACAAAATTGCCGGTCTCATACTTGACGAACGGCCTACGCATTCCTGAGGATATCGTGGCTGCAAGCGCAGAACGGGTGGTAAAATTAATACTGGACCGAAGGGCGGAGGAGAAGAGCGATGATTCTTTTGGTGAGGCATTGAAAGGAATAGTGAAAAAAAAGATGATTACTACCGCTGGCAACAGCGGGGCGTATGTCGCCAACAAAAACTCGGATATTTTCCATTACCGTGGCTGTAGATGGGCTAAGAAAATTAAGCCCCAAAACATGGTATTTTTTGAGAGCAGGGCTGAGGCATTATCTCGAAATCTCAAGGGCTGCACGGTATGCAATCCTCACGTGAACGGCGTGCAAAGATGTGACGACGGGAAAGGTGACAAGAAACGAAACGCGGTGCATGAGGGGTAACAACGAGACAGGGAGCGGAAGGAAGGATGCTGAAACGGGGATCGGATAAAAAGGTGGTTGCCTTAACGGAACGAAGAAGACGGAATGCCTTAAAGAGCAAGGAGGTAGGGAGATCAAATACCCGCGTGATGGCTATAACAAGCGGCAAGGGTGGTGTCGGGAAAACCAATATTGTTGCAAATCTTGGATTTGCGCTTAGCAAATTGGGAAAGCGTGTCTATATTGTTGATGCTGATCTGGGTCTTGGGAATATTGATATATTGCTGGGAATTGCTCCCAAGTACAACTTGGCTCACGTCATGAGGGGATTAAAGACCATTGAAGAAATTACGGTGGAAGGTCCGGGACGCGTTAATATACTTCCGGCCTCATCCGGTATTCAAGAACTGACTCAGCTTACCGAAGGAGAACAGGTCGATATTTTTCAAAAGCTGGAAGCATTGACCGACGGTATTGATATTCTTTTATTTGATACCGCGGCGGGAATTTCATCCAACGTATTGCATTTCAATGCTGCCGCGCAGGAGATCATGGTAGTAGTTTCCCCCGAACCAACATCGGTTACCGATGCTTACGCATTAATGAAGGTTTTATCGATCAAGCACTCAGCACGATCGTTTAAATTAGTGGTGAATCTGGCCTCCAGTCAAGATGAAGCTTACGATGTCTTTAGACAGTTGACGCTGGTGACGGATAGATTCCTTGATATCAAGATCGAATACGTTGGGTATATCCTCTTTGATGAGAATGTCACGAGAAGCGTAAAACTGCAGCGAGTCGTCAGTGAAGTATTTCCTCATACTGAGGCCAGCAAATGTTTTTATAGTCTGGCGAAAAAAATATGTGAGTCGCCGATGCCGCCCCGCCAACGTGGTGACAGTGTTTTTTTGTGGCGACGCTTGTTGGCGGATCGGTAAGAGCGGTTATCGGAAATCAGAAACCAAGATCGCCGGTGGGACACCGTGATTGGAGACACTATTGATGTTTGAGACAGCCAGTAAGAGAGAGCAGGAACGGCGTTTATTAAGGGAAGATCTCATTACCGAATATCTGCCCTATGTTAAGCGGATTGTTAATAGAATGGCGATTCATCTTCCCCCGAGCGTTGGCATCGATGATCTGACCAATGCCGCGATCATCGGCCTCATCGAAGCTACCGAGAGTTTTGATCCCACGCGGGGAAATAAGTTTATGACCTATGCAATATTCAGAATAAAGGGTGCAGTTCTGAGCGAACTGAGAACATTGGATTATCATTCGAGGTCCAACAGGAGAAAAATAAAAGAACTGGAGAGCGCCTATGTGCGTTTGGAACACAAGTGGGGGAGAGAAGCCTCGGAAGAGGAGGTGGCGGAGGAATTGGGAATCACGCTTGATGATTTTTATGAAATTAGAAGGATGGCGAGTATCTCTTTTATGAGTCTGGATGAATTTGGATGTAAGACGAAAAACGAGAAGGAGAAGCTTTTCGGTCATTTTGTTAATGACGATAACTGTGATGCGTTGACGGCATTGAAGCTGAAGGAGATGGAGTCCGCGCTCGCCGAGGCGATTGGAAAATTGGCGGAAAAGGAACGAGCCGTAATTACCTTGTACTATTGGGAAGAGCTTACCATGAAAGAGATCGGAGAGGTTTTAGGTATAACCGAATCGAGAGTCTCCCAACTCCACTCGCAGGCAGTCATTCACCTTCGAGCAAAGCTGAAAAAGATAGGATTGCTTGCCGAGGGGGGAGACCGCTGAGATATGGGAACCATCTTATATGTGGTGGAGGGAATAACGTGGTTGATGATATTGAGATTCCGAAAATATTTTCTCCAATTTCTCAAACGGCACGAGTGACCAGAGTGAAACAACGTGATGCTGATGTGAGCGAAGGTTATTTCGCCAGGCACCTGCATGATGAGGGTGAGAAAGAGAAAGAAGAGGAACACTCTGAAGAAGCCTCCGACTCCTCCGTCCGGGGGGAGGGCACGGAGGAAAACTCTGAAGGTCCGAGCGGAGCAAGTGGCAGAGAGGAGAGGGATCTGGCGGAAAGCGGTGAAAATAAAGCCACGGCCCAAGGGAAGCTGATCGATATCCTGATTTAAGTAAGGGAAGTGAAAGGGAGTCTATAATGTTAGGTGTTACCACGTATTGGGAGGCTGTTCTTCAGGCAAGCGCACTTTTTCTCTGCACCATGACATTAGTCTATGTTCTGAGGAATAATTCCGAGAAGAAGAAAACCGGTTGCGATGCGATCGGGGGAAACAGCGACGATACTTATCGGGAGACCGCGCTACGGATAATGAAACAATCTGACGATGCGTTTGAAGCGATATGCGGTACTGTTGCGAAAGAACGAGCAGCATTGAAGGCCTTTATTGAGGGACGTAAACGGAAAGAAAGGGGACCTTCATACGGTCAAAGATCACGTTCCCGAGTTCGGGGGAAGGAGCAAACGAGAGGGCATATACGATGGAGTAACGCCGAGGTAATGGATGGCAGGCATACCGAGGTTGAGCGAATGGCGCGGATGGGATTCGGCATGGAAACAATTGCTCGGAAAGTTCCGATACCGAAAGGCGAAATCGCACTTATCTTAAAACTCAAAGAGAAACGAAATGGACATAGTTAAGAAAGTGCGAAGGCGGCTGAGACTCGTTCTTACCGCCCGCGACAAGAAAACCATCCTGAGCGCAGTTATTCCCGGCGAGGTGTTGGAGGCGGAAGTCGTGGATCGTTTGGATGGAAAAAGGGTAGTGTTGCGTATCCACGATATAACAATCGTGGCGGAGAGTCTCCCAATGCTCAGGGTCGGTGACACGATAATAGTACGGGTAGAAGAGATCGAACCGACCGTAGTCCTCTCCATCCTTTTTAGAAAGAATAGGTATGTGCCCGCAGTTGAAGTCAGAGTCTAGGCAGTGGTCAAAGAAAGCATTCATGGACGAAGAAGAAAAAATGATGACCAGGGGGAAATTTTTGCCCATAGCACGCGGTGGTAAAAAGCGGCTCCCCCATAATCATGCGATCCGGCAGGGCAAAGGGTTCGCAGCAGGGCATTGTATTATTGGTATGCATCTTGCTTATTAAAAGAGTCATGGTTTATCTTGTGACGGCATCCTATACTACGGAGAAGTCCTGGATTGTGCCGGAAACACCCAACCACGGCGGAGCGAGGATAAAGAAATGAGTCAAACACTGTATATTGCTGCAGCGGGGGCGCGTGCTCAGCAAGTGCGGCTAGAGGTTCTGGCTAATAATCTATCGAATGTAAATACGGTTGGTTTCAAGGAGGACAAGACGGTTTTTAAGGCGTTCCTCCTCGATCCGGCCTCGGGAGGAGAGGCGGGCGGCGATGGTGAAACAGATAAAGGACCCTCACTATCCGGCGTTTTGCCAAGCAATGTTTTGGTATCCCTTGAGGGAATCAAGACCAATTTCACGGCAGGCCAGATGAAGTATACGGGCAATGCATTGGATTTAACGGTGGATGGGGATGGATTTTTTTGTGTTGAAGGTTCCGACGGGGTTCTTTATACCAGAAAAGGGAACTTCGTTCTTAGCCAGGAAGGAATCTTGGTCACCCAGGAAGGATTTCCTGTATCGGGGAGGGGGGGGGAGATAAGAATCGACGGGCGCCAATTCGTCGTAGACGGGGAGGGAAATATTTCAGTGGATGGCACTTTGATTGATACTATTAAGGTGGTGGACTTTCCTCAGCCCTATTCATTGGAGAAGATCGGCGATTCGTTCTTTAGGGCTGTGGGGTCTGACATTCGCGAGGAAAAACCCCAAAACGCTGCGGTTATGCAGGGGTATGTTGAGTTGTCGAATGTGAGCCCCCTCAAGATGATGACCGAAATGATGGAAGTGTTGAGAACCTACGAATCTTTTCAGAAAATAATCCAATCAGTTGATGAGGCTACGGGCAAGGCGATTAATGAAGTCGGACGCGTGGCCTGACCATCTGATAAAATGTGATTCTTGTTTATCATGAGAGGAGGTTCCCATGTTGCGGAGTTTATGGATAGCTGCTTCCGGGATGGAAGCTCAGTCATTGAATGTTGATGTTATTTCGAATAATTTGGCCAACGTCAATACGACGGGATTTAAACGGTCTCGTGCGGATTTTCAGGATCTCCTCTATCAGAATCTCCGGTTAGCAGGGGCGGCGTCTTCATCAGGGACTGAAATCCCAACCGGAATTCAAGTGGGACAGGGAACCAGACCGATTGCGGTTCAGAAGATCTTTATTCAGGGAGATTATCAACATACGCAAAATGAGTTGGATATGGCGATTGAAGGCGATGGTTTTTTCCGGGCGATACAGCCGAACGGCGAGGTTGCCTATACCCGTGCCGGAGCATTCAAACTTGATAGTGAGGGACGGATCGTAACCTCCGACGGGTATTTCATGGAGCCTGAAATGACCATTCCTGCTGATACCGTTGCCATTTCAATCGGCACCGATGGGACCGTATCGGTGTTGCAGGGGGGGGAGACTGATCCAATCGAGATCGGGAGCATCGAGCTTGCCAGGTTCATTAATCCGGCGGGACTCCATAGCATCGGCCGGAATCTGTTTCTGCCGACCCCTGCGTCAGGAGATGCCATTACCGGTATCCCCGGTGAAGACGGCTTTGGCACCATTGCACAGGGATACTTGGAGATGTCGAACGTCAGCGTGGTCGAGGAAATGGTCAATATGATCGTGGCTCAAAGAGCTTATGAAATAAATAGCAAGGCTATTACAACTGCAGATGAAATGTTGCAGATGACAAACAATGTTAAACGATAGTGGTCAGCGATGAGGTATTCGCGGCTTGTCAACAAGAATTCACGAACCCGTATGAAAGTCGTCTCCGGACTTATATTGCTCTCGCTGGTTATGGTTTTGTCAGCTGAGGGGGAGGGTGCCAGCGGTCTCACGGTAATGCTGCGTGAAAGGGTGGAGATTGTCGATGACGTGATTCGCCTGGGGGATATTGCGCAAATAAGTGGTGATGCCCCGCATGGGGTCGAAAAACTACGGAGCGTGGTGATTGGTAATGCTCCGTTACCCGGGAAGACCCGGCGTATCGGTAAAGATTATCTTATGATTCATCTTAAACGGTATGATATCGAAACATCCGGCATTGTGTTTTCCGGCCCTGAAGCGGTTGAAGTATTACGACGGTCTGTCCTTATTCCCAGGGAGAAGCTTGAAAACGTTGTTTTGAATTTTATCGTGGAGAATATTCCGTGGGGCAGGGATAGAATTAGAGTGACGGATATTCGCGTCAGTGAAGCAGTGATACTTCCCCAAGGGGATATCTCGTATGCGGTTATGCTTCCCGATAATATGAGTCTTTCAGGCGCCGTGGCGCTTGCCATTATGTTTACGGTAAACGGCGAATTTAAAAAGAAAGTGTGGGCCACAGCCCGTATCGAAATGGAAATTGACGCGGTCTTTACCAAAAGACCGGTGGGAAGGTATCAGGTTATAACTGAAGACGACCTCACGGTACGAAAGGTTTGTTTGTCCGATGTTCCGGGAACCATTATCATGAATGAAGACGAAGCTGTGGGGAAAAGAGCCAAGAGAACGATCAACGCGGAGGTACTGTTGAGAACCGATTTGCTTGAATTTCCCCCTGTGGTCAAACGGGGAGATGTCGTCACCATTGTTGCCGAGTCCGGTACGCTCCGAGTCAGCACCATCGGAGAGGTTAGACAGAAGGGATATAAAGGAGAAAAAATAAAGGTGGTCAATTTCGATTCAAAAAAAGAGATATATGCTCGTGTCGTAGACTCAAACACCGTGGTGGTTGATTTTTGACGAAGGATAAAAAAGGGCGATTCACCAATTTGCTATTATGTTAATGGAGCCGTCGTGAGAAATTTAGTGGCAAGCTTAGTTATTTCGTTAAGTTTGGGAGGATGTGCGGGTGGTTTGAAGGAGGTAACGCCTTTCGTGGAAACGAAGCCTTTGGAGATCGTTGAAGAACCTGGGATTGTCTCTGAAGGTTCTTTGTGGAAGCACGGCGGCACCCTGAGTTCTCTTGTTAATGATCACAAGGCGCGAAGAGTCGGGGATATTGTTACTATCAGTATTGTCGAGTCATCCAGCGCATCCAATAAGGCCACAACCCAAACCGGGAGGAAGTCAGGCGTTTCCGGGGGCATGGAAAATTTCTTTAATTTGGAAAAGCAATATCCAAGCACTCATCCGTTTTTCAATCCGTTTTCCAGTGTAAAAGGAGGATTGGAGAGTTCGTTTGACGGGTCCGGGACGACAACGAGAAGTGGGAAATTGACCGCATATATTACTGCCAGAGTGGTGGAGGTATTGCCCAATGGCAACTTGAGAATTATTGGGTCCCGCTCAGTGACCGTAAACAAGGAGAAGGAGTCCATTTTCCTTTCCGGTGTCATTCGTCCGAGAGATATTTCTCCCGATAACGTGATCCAATCGACCTACATTGCCGACGCAAAAATATCCTACAGCGGGGCGGGGGTCATTAACGACCGGCAGTCTCCGGGCTGGCTGGCTCGAGTTCTGGACTCGGTTTGGCCCTTTTAGGGAAGAGGCGATTCAAACTCGTACGGAGTAAATCTGGTGAAGAAGCGTAAGCAAGAGGAGCAGGGCAGTAACAAAATCAGGAAGATGATCAAGATCTTGCCGGGAGTATTTGTGATCGGGATTTTGGTACTTTGGGCAAGTGATGCTTACTGCGCTCGGGTCAAGGATATTGCGGGCTTTGGCGGTGTCCGTGAGAACCAGTTGGTAGGGTACGGTCTGGTAGTGGGTCTAAACGGCACGGGCGACAAGAAAGACATGGAGTTCACTATTCTGTCGATGGCGAATATGTTGGAGAGAATGGGAGTCACCGTCAGGGCGAATGATATTGAGGTTGAAAATGTTGCCGCTGTGATGGTAATCGCAACGTTGCCGCCGTTCGCAAAAACCGGAAGCAATCTGGATTGTACGGTGAGTTCAATAGGAGATGCCGAGAGTCTTGAAGGGGGCGTCTTATTACTCACGCCGCTTGTGGCTGTGGACGGAAATGTCTATGCGGTTGCGCAAGGTCCGGTCAGCGTTGGAGGGTTTTCCGCGGGGGGCGGCGGAGGCAAAATCCAGAAGAATTTTCCCACGGTAGGACGTGTTGTCGGCGGTGCACTGATTGAAAAAGAGGTTGATAGCAATTTTAATGGAAAAGAGACGTTGTCACTGACCCTCCGCCATCCTGATTTTACAACGGTCTCTCGGCTCGAGAAGCTCATCAACAGGACTCTCGATGATCATGCGGCCAGAACAGTGGATGCGGCGACGATAGAGATTGCCGTCCCCGAAAAATATTCGGAAAATATTGTGGCTTTGGTGAGCCTGCTGGAGGGATTGGATATCAATCCCGATATGGCGTCGAAAGTGGTGATTAATGAGCGTACCGGAACCGTTGTTATCGGAGAAAAGGTCAGGATCTCGACTCTGGCGATATCGCACGGAAACTTGAGTATTGAAATCAAGGAAACCCCGAGCGTTTCGCAGCCGTTGCCGTTTTCAGCGGGAGAGACCGTGGTGGTCCCGGAAACGGAAATTTCCGTTAAGGAAGAAAGAAATCCACTCTTCTTGGTGGAGTCGGGTGTCAGTATCGGCGAGGTGGTCCGGGGCCTCAATGCCCTGGGGGTTTCCCCCCGGGATTTAATCGCTATTTTTCAGGCGATCAAGGCAGCGGGCGCACTGCAAGCGGAATTGGAGATAATTTGATGGCGGATTTTACAATGATACCAGGCGCCTCTTGGAGTACCGGACTTTTGAGGAGCCCAATGGAACAAACCGAAAAAACTCCCGAGGTGTCCGGGAAACGGCTTGCATCCAGTGAAAGGGGCCGACAAATTGAAAAGGCCTGTGTCGAACTGGAATCCCTTTTTATTTATCATCTTTTAAAGGAAATGCGGGCTACGATTCCTGCCTCAGGGTTGATAAACCGCAGTGGGGCCGAAGAGGTTTATGCCTCCATGTTGGATTCTCAGGTAGCCCGAGAATTATCCGAACGGGGAGGGATAGGACTTTCGTCGCTGGTTTTGACAGAGTTTGGAAGGGAAAATGAGATCGCCAAGAAAAAAGAGTAGCGAACCGGTTTCGGTACTAAAGTTTTGTCGTAATTTTGTCGATAAAAAATAATGAAGAGGGATTCGCTGATGCCGACGCTTGCCTTTTGAAATAGGATGTGATTTATTTCTGGCAGGGGAAATGATACTCAATGAGTCGGCGTAAACATAAGTGAGGAAGTCTGCTTTTATTCATGGGACGGCAAAAAGATAGGAGGTTTTGAAAATGAAAGTATCGGGGGAGAACCCGCTTGTTACCATTGCCTCGTATATAAAAGATATTGCGAATAAAGAGAGGGGCGAAACGAATTCTATTGAGGGGGAAGGGAGCCGAGAAAAGGGAGGTACTATCTCCAAAGCAGATACGGTCGTTTTATCCCCAAGAGCGAAGCAATTGCATGAGGCAAGAAGAATTTTAAGCGCTCTTCCCGACATGGAAACTGAAAAGGTAAATCGCCTTAAAGAACAGATGAAGGATGGAACCTACACGGTTGACGAAAAAGAGCTTGCCGCAAAGATGATACGGGAATCTCTTCTCAATGAGTATGAATGAGATTTAAAAATGTCGTGCCGGGTCATCCTCTGATCGGCCTCCTGCCCGAAGGCGGTTGAACCCTGGTCAGATTTCGGGGGAAGATAGTCAACGTTTTCTGATGCGTGATTGATAATGAACGAACGAGTAGATAGATTATTAGATATCCTCGAAGAGGAAAAGGAATTGTACCGGTCTCTTCTTGCAGTTTGCCAGGACGAAGAAAGGGCGCTTATCCGCACGAACTTGAAGGAACTCAATGAGAAAAGCAAGAAAAAGGAAAATCTGATTCTCAAGGTCAGGATTTTGGAGGAACAGCGCCTTCACGTACTCAAGCGGATTGATGATTCATTAGGAGGCAGGGCTCCCCATGCTACCTTGCTTGAATTATCTCAGATGCTTGACGAACCCTACTCTTCTCGATTAGAAGAATACCATTCAGATCTTTCCTCTCTGATACAGAGCATCACGGAAATCAACCTCACAAACAAAGACCTCATTACACATTCGGTGGGGCTTGTAAAGGATTCCATGTTGTTTCTCAATAATTTTATAACTATGAGTCCGATTTACTATCGGACGGGGAAGATACACCATAGTGAAGGAAGCGGGTTTGTCCTCTCCGGGAAGATTTGACCACGGTGCTCGCTGCAGTCTCAAAAGATGAAAGAATTGGATAGGTGATATCCTGGAACGGAGGGATTCGGGGAACGTTGTGTTTTGTTGTTGTTCGGCGGCTAACGACAAGCAAGGTCACGTCGAATTTCCTTTTGCGTGTTGACGGACGGTGAGGTAGATAAACAAACATGAAGCAGATCGATGAGAGTGTTATTCGGACGATTAAGCAGGTTGGGGATGCTGTTAGCACGTTGAGCTTGAGTGATGAACAAGCGTGGACATCGAGGCGTTCGGAGTTAGAGAGGGTTATCAAAGATGTCCCCGAAGAGATGGGGGAGTTGACTGAAATTCTCATCGCCTGCGTGGAAGGATTGGAAGCAGTTTCTCAAAGGTCTCTTTCCGACGTGTTTTCCCTGGTCGAGTCGCTCTCGGATGCTTTGTGTGCGGCAGAGCAATACTTGCGTGGCCAGATAGATAAAGATTATCTTATTACCAAAGGGTGTCGAGAGCTTCTTCAGGCATTGGGACGCGGGTGCGGAGAGGAAATAGAGGAAACCGATCCCCAGTCGAAGAAGGAGGAGGCATGGTCGAATTGCACTTTGGATGATATAGCGGCTCTTCTGGTACAGTTGGAGCCGATTGATCGGGAGGGGCTTGTTGATTTCCGGAATGTGCTGCAGAGTCTTATTGCGGGGCAGTCATATCCGGAGTCGGTTCTTCAGTTTTTGAAAAACGCATTGCAGAAAGTGGATGAGATCATTGAGGGCAGCGTTGCCGATCCTGATGCGGTTCTTGGTGAAATCGGGAAACGGCTTGAAGTGGTTATGGCCGGGGGGGAAGCAACCCCGCAGCAAGCCGGTGTGCGCCAGACAAGGGGAATTGCGGATGAACCGGTTGGGGAGACGGGTGCTGTCAATGAACAACTCGATTATCTGCCGGAAGACGCTGATGCGGATATTCTCGATGAGTTTATTGCCGAGGGTAAGGATCTTATTGCTAAAGCTGAAGAGGCGCTGTTGTCCCTTGAGAGTGACCCCAAGGATAAGGAGGCGGTCGGAACGGTGTTCCGAGCATTTCATACCATTAAAGGGAATGCGGCGTTTCTTGGGCTCAGGTTGCTGTCGGAGCTGGCTCATCGCGCTGAATCATTGCTCAGCAGTGTTCGTGACGGCGAGATAAGTTTTACGAGCGAATGTGCGGACCTTTCCCTGCGGTCAATAGATATGTTTAAGGAGCTGATTCAGTCCTTGCAGAATGCTCTCGCCGGGGGTTCCTTGCGCAAACCCGAAGGGTATGATGGATTAATGAGTTTTCTTGAGCAGGCGGAGCATTACGAGGTTCCGAAGAACCTCGGGCAATTACCTCCCAAGGTGCCTCGAGTCGGTGATATCCTGGTAAATCAGGGAAAAGTTGGCCGTGAGGTGATTGAAACGGCGGCAGCAACCAAAGGTGACGCTCCTCTTGGTATGAACCTTATTAAAACGAAGTCGGCGTGTCTGAGTGATGTTGCCCAGGCGATGGAAATACAGAATAGAGTTAAAGAGTCTTACAAACAGGTCGATTCGTACGTACGCGTAAGGACGGAGCGTTTGGACCGGTTGATTGATATGGTGGGCGAAATGGTCATTGCCCATTCCATGGTTGCCCAAGATCGCTCGGTTGTAAGCGGGAATAATCATGATCTGCTTAAAAAGATAGCTCACACGACAAAGATTGCGCGTGAACTGCAGGATCTGAGCATGTCGATGCGGATGGTTCCTCTCAAGTCAACCTTCCAGAAAATGGCTCGTTTGGTGAGAGATTTATCGACCAAAGCGGGTAAGAAAGTCACCCTGATAACGGAGGGGGATGACACCGAGGTTGACCGGAATATGGTTGACCTTATCAATGACCCGCTCATTCATATGGTTCGAAATTCAGTTGACCATGGAATAGAGCCTCCTGGGGAGCGGGAGAAAGCGGGTAAACCACAACAAGGGACTGTCCGTTTACTTGCATACCATTCATCAGGAAACGTGATGGTGGAAATCCAGGATAACGGCGCCGGCCTTAATCGTGAGGCGATTTTGGCCAAGGCACAGGAACGAGGGATCGTCCATGAAGGGGACGTCGTGAGCGACCAGGATGTATTTAATCTCATTTTTGAGCCGGGATTTTCCACGGCAAAAAATATCACCGATGTTTCGGGACGCGGTGTGGGCATGGATGTGGTGAAGAGAAATATTGAATCCTTACGTGGACATATTGAGATCCAGTCGGAACCGGGTAGAGGAAGCACGTTTAAGATCAGGGTTCCCCTGACCCTTGCCATTATCGACGGTATGGTGGTGCGGGTGGGTTCTGAAAAGTACGTGATTCCGACGATATCGATCGTTAGATCCATCGAAGCAAAATCGGTCGATTTGGCAAGCGTCCTGGGGAAAGGCCGGTTGTTTTCATTGGAGGGGGCTCTGATTCCGGTCTTTAAACTGGGCGATCTGTTTCAGGCCGAGGATGCCGACCACGATGGGGATAAAGCGGTATTTGTCGTGGTTGAAAGCAACGCGGCTCGGGCGGCTTTGTTGGTTGACGAGCTTCTCGGACAACAACAAATCGTTATCAAATCGTTGGGAGAAACGCTGAAGGGTATTGACGGGATATCCGGAGGGGCGATTATGGCTGACGGAAGCGTCAGTCTGATCTTGGACGTGGGGGGGGTGATTAAGGTCGCCCACGAGGGAAACGAAAGCCGGTCTGAAGACCCATAAGGGGGAAGGAAGGTTTCGGACCTGGAATACAGGGAGCTTGATAAAAGTTAGAGGAGGGGGGTTATGACGATTCGGACAAAGTTATTGGTGTTTTTGATTCCGGTTTTTGTTATCGCGGTAGAGGCTACCGCAGTAGTGTGCTACTTTATCGCTTCCGGAAGCATCATGTCGGAACAGACCAAAAGCATGGAACAGATTGTGCAAAAGACGGTGACCGAAGTCGATATCTGGCTTGACGACCGGCGGCGGGAAGCCATAGTTTATGCGTCTACGGATATATTCAGGGACCTCGGTCAAGTCAAAGACGGAGAAAGTGTCGGCGAGTTTCTTGCGGTGATGAAGCAGACCGCCCTGGATCGTCTCGTGAGCTATGAAAAGCTCTCCCAATGGTACGAGGCGGTATTTCTCATGGATGATAAGGGCGTAATTACCCTGAATTCGAACGGGAAAAACCTCGGTCTCGATTTGGCGAAAATTCCGGAGTACGAGATTAACATTGCCAAGGCCCGGAAGGAAGGAAAAGAGTGGATAGGAGATGCCCACGTATCACCGGCGACCGGAGGGCCCGTTTCGCTGATAACCGCTCCCATTACGTCCGTGGATGGTGATATGGTAGGGATTTTGGGGCTTGCCGTTGATTTAAAATCCTTCTCAAAAACCTTCGTGGGAGACGTGAAACTCGGCGAAACGGGATATATTTACGTTACCGACGCAAACGGAACGGTGCTGGCGCATCCTGTGGCGGAGAATATTCTTGCTGTGAAATTATCCGAAAAAGAGTATGGTGCCGAACTATTAGAAAAAGAAACCGGCGTCATAAAATATATAGATGAGGGACGGAAGAAAACGGCCTGCATAGGAACCTATGAGGGCAAGGGGTGGAAAGTCGTGGCCTCGGTTGACCAGGAAGAATTAATCGCTCCTGTCAACAAGATCAAATACCTGTCCCTCATTATCGGGGGGGGGGCCGTTCTTGTGCTGTCATTTCTTATCGTACTTCTGACGAGCAGGATGTTCAAGAACCTGCAGCAGGTGATCGGGAACCTTGAAAGTGCCGGGGAGAAGATAGATGCGGCGTCAGTCCAGGTTTCATCGTCGAGCCAGTTATTGGCCAAGGGGTCGGGAGAGCAGGCCTCGTCCTTGGAAGAGACGTCTTCCTCCCTTGAAGAGATGGCGGCCATGACGAAACAGAACGCCAGCAATGCCAAACAGGCCAACGTTATGGCAAAAGATGCCCAGAAGACGGCGGAAAAAGGGCGAGAGACCGTCATCAGAATGTCGGAAGCGATTACCCAGATCAAGACCTCGTCCGACCAGACTGCCAAGATTATAAAAACCATCGATGAAATCGCCTTTCAGACAAATCTGTTGGCCTTGAATGCGGCGGTGGAGGCGGCGCGGGCCGGAGAGGCCGGCAGGGGGTTTGCGGTGGTGGCTGATGAAGTGAGAAACCTGGCCCAGCGAAGTGCCGAAGCTGCTAAAAATACCGCCGTCCTGATTGAGGAGTCGCAGAAAAGCGCCGGCAACGGGGTAACTGTTGCCAAGGAGGTCGAGGAAATCCTCACGGGGATTGCGGGAGGTGTTGAAAAGGTGAACAACTTAATCGAGGAGGTTGCCGCCGCCAGCGAGGAGCAGGCCACCGGCATTGAGGAACTTAACAACGCGGTCGTTCTCATCGACCGATCAACCCAGGCCAATGCCAGTATAGCCGAGGAGTCGGCGTCCACAAGTGAAGAGCTGTCGTCGCAAGCGGAAAAACTCAACGAAACAGTCCAAAGTTTGTCGGGATTGGTGGGAGGGAATGAGAAGGAGCGAACAACGGTTAGGGAGAAAGTGATGATCATAACCGGGAAGGATCACGGCAGGAAGAAACCGGAACTCGGTCGTTCCTCCAAACAAAGGCAGTTGGCCGCCCCCCGTAAACGAGCAGAGAGGGCGAATGACGGCAAGGCGATTCATTCGGGAGGTGACGACGGGGGGGCCGCAAAGAAGGATCTGGGAACAGGCGGCGGGGATAGCGCTTGGAAGGAGATTGATGATTTCTGAAAGCACACGGCTGATAACGGAGAGGGAATATTCGGTGGACACATAGTGGCTTTCATGAAGGACAGCGTGAAAAAGAGCAAAAGATGGGACTGATTTCAAGTGAACTCACTGACGAACAGTTTCGAAAGATCAGCCAACTGGTCTATCGCCTCTGTGGGATTAACCTTAAAAATGGAAAAGAAGCGCTGGTTAAATCTCGTCTCATGAAACGGCTGCGTGCCCTTAACATGTACAGCTTTGATGAATATATTCAGTGCATCGAGAGCGAGAAGACGGGAAGAGAACTGAGCCATATGATCGATGTATTGACAACCAATAAAACCGGTTTTTTTCGCGAGGAAGCCCATTTCTTTTTTCTCCGGGAAAAATTTCTGCCGTTTCTTAATGACAAAAGGGTCCGTTTTTGGAGTGCGGGGTGTTCTTCCGGGGAAGAGGCCTATAGTCTCGCAATCAGTTTACGGGAATATTTGCCGCGGATTGATTCCCTGGACGCAAAAATCCTGGCTACCGACATATCGATCCGGATGCTGGAGAAGGCCGCCAAGGGCCTTTTTGAGAGGAAAACCCTTGATAGCGTGCCGCCCGGACTTTTTAAAAAATATTTTTCTGCGTTGGGCAAGGAGGCGCCCGCTGTTTATCGAATACATGATGCCATCAGGGATATGGTCCGGCTGGCGCGGTTAAACCTGATGGATGCATGGCCGATGAGGGGTCCTTTTGACGCGATTCTGTGTCGCAATGTAATGATATACTTTGACAAGGAGACCCAGGCGAAACTTGTGAACCGCTTTTGGGATATACTATCTCCCGGGGGGATTTTCATCGTCGGTCATTCGGAGAGCTTAGCCGGCATATCGCACAAGTTTCAGTATGTGCAACCTGCAGTATACCAAAAATAGAGATAACTATATTCGCATATCCTAGGTGATCATGAAGTATACGGTTGGAGTAGCTGATATGAAGGTGGGAAGGTTTGGGGACATACTGGTAACCCACGCTCTCGGCAGTTGTCTGGGTTTGGCAGTATATGATCCGGTGGCTAAGGTGGGGGGGCTGCTGCATGCCATGTTGCCGCTTTCCAAGATTAACAAAGAGAAAGCCGAAGCCAACCCCTTCATGTTTGTGGACACGGGGGTCCCGGAACTCTTTCAGGAGGTTTACTCATTGGGGGGCCAAAAGATGAGGCTCGAAGTTAAAGCCGCCGGGTGTGGAGAGCCTTTGGGGAATAACCAAATGTTTAAAATAGGGGAACGAAATCTTACCATACTGAAGAAACTTCTGTGGAAGAATAATGTTCTTCTGAACTCCAAGGATGTAGGGGGGGCCGCGAGCCGAACAGTCTATTTCTATCTGGATACGGGACGATTAGTAATACGGAGCAATGGGGCAGAGAGGGATCTGTGAAAGACGTTGCTAAGAGCCAGATTATTGCAGGAACCAAGGCGATTCCGGCGTTGCCGCGAGCGGCAACCAAGTTGTTTGAGATGCTGCAGAATCCCGATGCTGATATGGCCGAGATAGAAGGCATCTTGCGCTTTGAGCCGGGGCTGACCGCCAACATTCTCAAACTTACTAATTCCGCCTATTTCGGGCTTCCTAATAAGGTGGGGTCCATAAGGCAGGCATTGGTTCTGTTGGGCCGTGAGCGGCTGGTTGAATTGACTATGGTTACGTGTGCTGGCGCATTGATGTGGAAGTCAGTTCCCGGATACAATCTTTCGCCGGGTGAACTGTGGCGTCATTCCATTGCGGTCTCTTTGGCCGCAGAAGGACTGGTTAAAGTGCTCAATTTGCCCGAAGACAAAAGAGTTTTTACTGCCGCGCTTCTTCACGATATCGGTAAGCTGGTGATGGGGGATTGGATAAAGGGGGATATTGAAAAAATTGATGAATTAACTGCACAGGGTACCTCATTCGAAGTCGCGGAAAGGTTAGTTCTTGGGACTGATCACGCTGAAATCGGTGCGGAGATCTTAAAGTCCTGGGCGTTTCCCCAAGAGCTTGTTATGGCGGTTCGGTGGCATCATCAGCCGGAGCGCGCTGATGAGCCGAGCACGATGGTTGATATTGTTCATGTAGCAAACGTGTTGTGTTTGATGATCGGGATTGGAATCGGAATAGAAGGGCTGCGATATGAACTGTCTTCTTCGGCGACGGAAAAGCTCGGACTGAAGCCCGCTGATATAGAACAGGTTGCCAGCTCGACTTTGCAGTGGGTTGACGAGTTGGGAAATATTTTTGTATGAGCGGTCGGAGGAGCCGATGGCAGGTGAATCGGCGATTAACAGACCGACCTATTTAAGGAGTGTTTGAAATGGCGTTTAATGTTCTGGTGGTTGATGACAGCAGCGTTATGAGAGCAATGATTATCAAGACGCTCCGCATGTGTGAAGTCGACATCGGGGAGATTCATCAGGCCGGGAATGGGAAGGAAGGCCTTGGAACGTTGCAGGAGAATTGGATTGATCTGGTAATCGTGGATATTAATATGCCGATTATGAGTGGTCTGGAAATGATCGGACAAATGGAAGCCGATCCTCTCACGGAAAAAATTAAGATAATCATAATCTCCACGGAGGGGAATAATCCTCGGGTAGAGGGTTTGAAGGAGAAAGGAGTACGATTTATTCATAAGCCGTTTACGCCGGAGACGATTCGGGATGTAATATTTGATGTTATGGAGACAAGCAATGAGCAACAAACATAGCGAAATACTTTTTCGTGTAGCCAGTGAGACCCTGGAAACATTAGCGTTTCTTTTTTCAATGCCGAGTGATGGGGAAATGCTGAGTGCTGATTCGGGTCCCGCGGCGAGCATCAGTTTTAGCGGTTCCCCCACAGGCAGGATTATCTTGTTGATTAGCGAAAACACCCTTGTGCAGATTGCTGCAAACATGCTTGGTGTTGATGAAGACGAAGAAATTGCGGTGGTGAAGCAACACGATGCATTAAAAGAATTTCTTAACGTTCTGTGCGGAAATCTCTTGCCCGAGCTTGCGGACGAGAAAGAGACGATATCTATTGGTATACCGGAGATGCTTTCCAACGATGAACTGGATCGCTGGCTGAAAGAGAAAAGTGTCGATAGCAAAACGACGCTGTGTCTTGATGAAGGGCAAGCCGACCTTTACTTATTTATTGAAGGGAATTATTGAGCAGGACGTGGTGCTCTTATGTTGACCGGCCGATTGACTTGCCAGAAAAGAGTGTGGACTTATGATTAAAGTGCTCATTGTGGACGATTCTGCGGTTGTACGTAAGATTCTTGCCAACGAGCTGTCCCACTATGAGGATATTGAAATCGTGGGGACTGCGTTAGACCCATACGTGGCGAGGGATAAAATCGTCAAGCTTAAACCCGATGTGATTACCCTCGACCTGGAAATGCCCCGCATGGACGGGTTGACGTTTCTCTCCAAGCTTATGAGATACTACCCGATGCCGGTGGTTGTCTTGAGTTCGCTGACTCCCAAGAACAGTGAAACAGCGTTGACCGCTTTGGAATTGGGTGCAGTGGAGGTTATATGCAAGCCGGGTTCAGCCTATTCCACCCCTGACATAGCGCGGACATTGGTTAATGCGATCCGGGCGGCGGCTTCTTCAAAAGTAAGCGTTCATCAGGAGGTAGATGAATCGGTTTCTCCGGTTCCGGCGGTGGAAAGCCGTCTTAGTAAAACAACAAATAAGATCATTGCAATTGGCGCCTCAACAGGTGGAACACGAGCTATTGAAACGGTAATGAGGGGTTTGCCGGGGAGTACTTCCGGTATCGTTATTGTTCAGCATATGCCGGAAACGTTTACGAAAACGTTTGCGACAAGACTTGATTCCATATGTCAAATGGAAGTGCGTGAAGCACGCGATAATGAGTATGTCGTCCCCGGCCTGGCCTTGATAGCACCGGGAAATCATCATATGGTGTTGCATCGAAGTGGAGGGAACTATTTGGTTAGAGTGAAGGACGGGCCTCCCGTTCACTATCAAAGGCCGAGTGTTGATGTGCTGTTTCGCTCGGTAGGTCTTCACGCCGGGAAGAATGCCGTCGGCGTTTTATTGACGGGTATGGGGGCTGATGGGGCGAAGGGGTTGTTGGAGATGAAGGAAAAAGGGGCCTACACGATTGCGCAAGATGAAGAAACGAGTGTTGTCTTCGGTATGCCTAGAGAGGCAATCAAGCTGGGGGCGGAACAGGAGATAACGCCGCTGCACAGTATCGCTCAGTCAATTTTAAGTGCGTTGCACAATCAAGTCTCAGCCAGGACAATGCAAAGAACGGGTACATAACCATGTCGGATTTATACGGAATATTAGGGATGGGAAGAGAGGCGCTTTTAGCGCAGCAGAAAGGAATAGATGTCACCGGGCACAATATCGCGAATGTCAACACGCCCGGATTTTCGCGCCAAAGGGTTCAGTTGCAGACACGGGAACCCATATCGTTTCAGCCCGGCCAGATCGGAACCGGAGTGCGGGCGCAAGAGATTCAAAGGGTTTACGACCGGTTTTTAGGGGTGCAGATACGGAATGAAAATCAAAGCCTCGGGAGATGGGAATCACAAAGCGGTGCTCTTGAAAAAGCGGAGATGATTTTCAACGAAACAACCGGGTATGGTTTGAATCAGGCGATGAGTGAGTTTTGGAACGCCTGGCAGGATCTCTCAAACAATCCGTCGGGGCAGGCGGAACGGACGGTGCTTATAGCCAAGAGCCAGACTCTGGCTGAGCAATTCCGAGACCTCTGTGGTGACCTGAACCAAATTCGGAAAGATGTGGATACCAGCATCGTGGGAACGATGGAGGAGATTAATCTGCTCGCCGATCAAATTGCCGATCTCAACCAAAAAATTTTCCAAGCTGAAGTCGGGGGGCAGAATGCCAACGACTATAGAGACGAACGGGAACTGCTGTTAAATCAACTTTCTTCTCTCATCGACATAACCTCTTTTGAAAACAGCGAAGGTAAAGTCACCGTCTTGGTGGGAAACGGGAAACCGTTGGTGGAAAATATCTATTCATGGGACTTGTCTACTGAAAGCAATGGCGATGATTTGCATGATATCGTTTGGTGCGACCGTGACGGAAATGAAGTTGCTATTACTGATACGATATCCGGCGGAAGGGTTAACGGATGGATTGAAGTCAGAGATGTCCGGATTCCGGAATATCTTAACAGTCTCAGCGTGTTGGCGCAGGGGATAATGGCAGAAGTAAACACGGTTCATCAAGGAGGGTTTGCCTTGAACGGCACGACGGGGATTGATTTCTTTGAGGGGGTTTCGGCGGCGGACATAGAGGTCAACCGGAATATCGTCAATGACCTCACTCTGGTTGCTGCTGCATCGGAACCGGGGGGGCTGCCCGGAGATAACCGAAACGCTCTCCTCATCTCCCAACTGCAGAATGAATTGACTATGAAGGGAAATACCGCGACCTTCGATGATTGCTATAATGCCCTCAGCAGCAAAGTGGGAAGTGATGTCCGGACGACGTCTGCAAATTTGTGCCATCAAACGGCGATAAGCGAGCATTTGACCAATTATCGGGAATCGATTTCAGGGGTTTCGCTTGACGAAGAAATGATCAACTTGGTCGAATACCAGCATGCTTATGACGCGGCTGCCAAACTGATCGTGACCGTGGATGAAATGTTACAGACCATTATCAGTATGGTTTAGAGGGTAAGGAGGACTGGATGCGAGTAACCAATAAACTCATGAGTGATACCGTTAGCAGCAATCTCTTTAAAAACGCGGAACGGCTTCTGGCGATTCAAAATATGGTTGCATCCGGTAAGAGGATAAACCGACCCTCGGATGACCCCTTAGAAATGGGAAGAGTACTCGATTACCGGAAGAGGATTTCCACCATCGATCAGTATACGAAAAATATTAGTCACGGTGAATCATGGCTGACGGTTACTGACTCGACATTAGGAGAGATCAATGATTTGCTGATCAGGGTCAAGACACTGGCCGTTTACCAAGCGACGGAAACCGCCACGGAGGATACCAGAAAAAATACGGCGGAGGAGGTGAAACAGATTTATGATCAGATTCTGCAGTTAGGGAATACCACGGTGGACAACAGGCATATTTTTGCCGGTTATTTGACCGATATCAACCCACTTTCTCGTGATGATGATTACAATGTAACCTACAGCGGGGATTCCGGTAAGATTGATATCATGGTGGGTGAGAATACGACTATTACCATCAACACCGCCGGTACGGAAGTATTTTCCAGCGACGTCGATATCTTCGGCACACTGCAAAACTTGATTAACGGTTTGGAAAGCAATGACACGGATGCTATCTCCGGCCAAATTGAATTACTTGATGAGGGACTGAACCAAGTTTTGGGAGTGAGAGCCCAGGTGGGAACAAAATTGAATCGATTGGAGACCACCGAGAACTATTGGGAGAATTTTAAGCTAAATGTTACGCAGATGCTTTCCGAAACCGAAGATGCTGATATAAGCCAAGCAATAACCGACCTGACGACACAGGAAGCGATGTATCAAGCTTCTTTAGCGTCCGCTGCCAGGATGATTCAACCAAGCCTTATCGATTTCCTCACGTAGAGATTGACTGAACATGTCTCGGATACTGGTTTCCATAGTGGCGGTGACACTTTTCTGTTCCGCGGGGTTATGTCTGGATAGTGAAGAGATTATTCGGCTTAACAACGCCGGCGTCACTGAAGAAACGATCATTCTTTTTGTGAAAGAAAAATCTCAGGAAACCTGCTCATTTTCCGTTGCCGAGGTTTTGCGCCTCAAAGAAGCCGGATTAAGCGAAGCGACTATTCAGGCATTGATCCGGGAAGCCTCTTTCATCAAAAACGCCGGCCCGGTAGTGTACGGAAAAGATATAACTCCCATAACCTTTAGTACTGCGGGAAACATCATCGAACTCAAAAATGCCGGTGTCAGCGACGACGTAATCAAGGCCATCGTCATTTCCGGATCGGAAAAGGCCGCTGATCATGAGCGGGAAGAAGCCTGGAAGATGCTCAAGACAATGGGAATAATTGTCGACAAACGGGAGGCACGATGAATTGTCGGCGCAGCTTGTGGCCCTTTGCGCTGAGAGATCCTTCTTCGCCATCGGCACCGGGCCTTTTACCCCCTCCTCATTGTTGCCGTGCGCTCGCGATGGGAATTCCGGTACCGGCTTTTTGCTTCTTGGCCTGCAAGACCTTAACCCGAAAGGCTTTGAGGTCGTTTACTATTTCCTGATAATTCTGGTAGCGTTCCTTTTGATTTTTGGCGAGCATTTTCTCAATTATTTTGCTGAGATGAGGGGATATTTTGGGATTTCTTTGTTTAAGGGGTACAAGGGTATCATTCATATGCTTCAGCAGAACCTCCTTGGGAGTAGGCCCGTCAAAAGGAGGATGGCCGCAAAAAGCGTGATAGAAGGTAGCGCCCAAGGAATAAATATCACTTCGATGGTCAACCGGTTGGCCCCAAATCGGGTCGGGAGCCATGTACAGCGGAGATCCAACGATTGCTTCCGGCATATTTCCATCCCCGTCCACGTCTACTGCTTTCGCGACGCCGAAATCCACTATTTTCAGTACCCCCTTATCATTGATGAGAATATTTTCCGGTTTAATGTCTCGATGGATGATGTTTTTCTTCCACACAAAATCAAGAGTCTGACAAATCGTCAGAAGGTAATCGAGGCCCTTTAAGGTATTCAGATTGGTTCCGTTTTCGATCAAATCGGCGAGGGTACCGCCTGAAATGAATTCCATCGCGTAGTAAAGGATATCGTTGGTGATGCCGATAGAATAAATACGGGCTATGTTGGGGTGGTCAAGCTTGGAAATGAAACGAGCCTCCTTTATAAACAGTTCCCTGAAAGTCTCTTGAGATGATAGTTCGTAGGAGATAACCTTCAATGCCACCAGTCGCTCTAAAACAGAATCCAACCCCTTAAAAACTCCTCCCATTGTTCCAGACCCAACAAAGGAGACGACCTTATAGTTGTCCAGTTCCTTGCCGGTCAGACTTTGATAGAAGCGGACCTCATAGGAAGGAGGTTGCGCGCCGTCGGGGGTGTGGAGCAGTAGATCCGGCAATAAGATGGTGCCGGAAGGTTTCGATGCCGGCTTCTCATGATCGGCTTGGCCTTTTGTGCCTGGCGAAGAGCTTATGACGCTTTCAAAAAAGCCGTATATTTTTTCCCAGAGAGGATCTTCGGACAAATGGACCCCAATCCCCACCGGCCGGTCGAAATCATCAAATTCTACGTGCTTAATGTTTCCCTGCGCAATGACAATTTCCCCGGGGAATGGTACTTTTATCTTGAGAGAAACACCGGCTTTCCCCAACAGGGAAGTCTCTATGAATATCCCCGAGTGGGAAAAATTTTTTATCACGCCGGGGATCCAGACCAGGCCGTCCCGGGAGAGATCGATATGCAGGTTGGGGAGCGGGGTTGTTCGGTCGTCATTGCGTCGCTCCTCGAGAGATGGAACAAGAGGAGGAGTAGGAGCAGAGGGCGGTTCGTCTGGGTTTTTTTCGGGCTCGGATTGGTTTTCCGTGGCTTTGGCAGGAGGCGGGAGGATTTCAGCAATACGACTCACAAAGTCCTCAAGTTCCATGGGATACACCAGGAAATCAGCTGCTCCCAACTCAAACGCTTTGAAAGCGCGTCCCTGGTCATTGATGGGAACAAAGAGGACGAAGGGAATTGAGTCCCGGATTGGATCGTTTTTGAGAAAACGCAGGAAATCGTATCCGCTTATGTCTTCGAGAATATTATCACAAATGATCAATCCTACCGGATTTGAAGTGAGTGCAAGTAAAGACCTGTGCATATCCATGGCTGTATGGACAGTATATCCGGCTTGCTGAAGAAATCCGGCCATGGCACCGAGAAAATCCCTGTCTCGATTGATCAAAAGGATATCGCTTTTCTCGCTCATTGTAATTATGCTTTTCTCCCCCCCCCCCG